>NZ_JBFTOG010000001.1:0-407355 GCF_056397865.1 Arthrobacter sp. 05L417 | reverse complement strand
CATCCAGAATCGCGTTTTTCTCCCCAACAGTGAAGTGGCGATTCGATTGGCGGACAGGAATAACAAAATCCATCACGGACCTTCCCCGCCCGCGCACCGGACTCCCGCCAACAGGGAACCTGTCACACAAGAGCCTGACACACAGGGTTTTCGGGACGCTCGCTCACATATGTCCGGCTTTCTCCGATACCCTCCTGCAGATGATCTGAGCGAGCGTTGGCCCGGATGCGTTGATAGGTGAGCGAGCGTTGGTGGATTGGCCGTGATAGGTGAGCGAGGGTCCGTTGGAGGCCGGTCCTGAACCGACGCTCGCTCACTCTTGTCGGGTTTCCGGCCCTGCAGGACTCGCCGTTCTGACAAGTGTCCTAAACTTGGGTGGTGCTGAACGAATTCTGGGCCACGGCCTCTATCACCTACAAGACGCTGGTTTTCAGCGCGATGGGGCTTATCGCCGTCGGGATCATCCTGACGATCATCGGCAACACCTCCCATAACCAAGGCCTAGCGGTGACGTCCTTGTTCGTGATCGGGCTCGGTCTGGTCCTGCATGTCGTGGGCATGGTGGTCCGCGGACAGCAGGTCCGCAAGGGCTTGAAGAAGTAGCCTGCAGGAGCATGGCGATGACCAAGCATGCAGTGGTGATCGCCGGTGGAGGTCCCACAGGGCTGATGTTGGCGGGCGAGCTGGCGTTGGCGGGCGTCGACGTCGCAATTGTCGAACGGCGCGCAAACCAGGATCTCGCCGGTTCACGCGCGGGCGGTTTGCACTCACGCACCATCGAGGTCCTGGATCAGCGCGGAATCGCTGACAGGTTCCTGTCTGAGGGGCAGGTGGCCCAGGTCGCCGGGTTCGGCGGCGTCCGTTTCGACATCAGCGACTTTCCCACCCGGCACAACTACGGGCTTGGTCTGTGGCAGAACCACATCGAGCGCATCCTGGCCGGCTGGGTCGCCGAGCTGGCCGTGCCCATCTATTACGGACGCGAGGTGACCGGTTTCGCGCAGGACGAGACCGGCGTCGACGTCGAGCTGTCCGACGGTGAGGCGATGCGCGCGGAGTACCTCGTCGGGTGCGACGGCGGCCGCAGCCTGATCCGTAAAGCAGCCGGCATCGGGTTCCCCGGGTGGGATCCGACCACCAGCGCCTTGATCGCCCAGGTCGAAATGTCCGAGCAGCCGCCATTGGGCGTCCACCCCAATGCCTTTGGCATCCATTCCTTCGGCAAGCTGGAATACAAGATCATCGACGGCAAGGTGGTTTACGCGGATGGCGGGCCAGTGGGGGTCATGGTGACCGAAGAGCACGTCGGACCCGCGACCGAACCCACCCTCCAAGACCTGAGCGCGGCGCTCATCGCCGTATGCGGGACGGATTACGGGATCCACAGTCCCATCTGGATCTCCAGGTTCACCGATATGACCCGGCAGGCCGCAAGCTACCGGGACGGACGGATCCTGCTCGCCGGCGACGCCGCACATGTGCATGCCCCCGACGGCGGACAGGGCCTCAACACCGGTGTGCAGGATGCCGTGAACCTGGGATGGAAGCTAGCCCAGGTGGTCAAGGGGACATCGCCGGAAAGCCTCCTCGACAGCTACCACGCCGAGCGCCACCCCGTGGCTGCCCGCGTGCTGCGAAACACGATGGCGAGTGTCGCGCTTCGCCGCCCGGACGAACGCACGAAGGCCGTGGGCGAGGTCATGGCCGAGCTCCTCGGCATGGAGGAACCGCGCAAGACCTTCGCCGCGATGCAATCCGGCCTCGATGTACATTACGACGCCGGCGAGGGGCACCCGCTGCTCGGACGCCGCATGCCCGATCTCGACCTCGTCACTCCGGACGGCCCGTTGCGCGTCTTCAGCTTGCTGCACGATGCCCGGCCGGTGCTCCTCAACCTCGGCGAACCCGGCAGCATCGACACCATACTGTGGGCGGACCGCGTTCAATTGATCGAAGCGACATACCTTGGTGCCTGGGAGCTTCCGGCACTCGGCGAGGTCACGCCTCCGGCCGCCGTGTTGATCCGGCCCGACGGATACGTGGCCTGGGTGGGAGAACGGACCCAAGCGGGCCTTGCCGATGCGCTCAACACATGGTTCGGACCGCCTGCCGCGCGGTAGCTGTCCGGCTCTTCTTACCGGCTCCCGGGCCGATAGGGTTGGACCATGACTATTAACCCGGACTTGCAGGGCCGCAGCTACCCTGCCGCAGAGGTGTACGACGTCGGCCGCGAAAAGATCCGGGAGTTCGCCCGGGCCGTGAAAGCCACCCACCCCGCCCACTTCGACGTCGAAGCCGCCAAGGCCCTTGGCCACAGCGACCTCGTCGCCCCGCCGACCTTCGCAATCATCGTCGCCCAACGGGCCGATGCCCAGCTGATCGAGGACCCCGATTCCGGGATTGACTTCAGCCGCGTGGTGCACGCCGACCAGCGCTTCACCCACCACCGCCCGATCATTGCCGGGGATCAGTTGCGGGCCGAACTGCACGTCGACGGCGTCCGCGCCATGGGCGGCGGGGCCATGATCACCACTCGTTCGGAAATCACAACGGTGGACGGCGAACGGGTCTCCACCACCACCTCGTCCATCCTGGTCCGCGGAGAGGGACAGTAACCATGAGCTTGAAACTTGAAGAACTCACCGTCGGGCAGGAAATCGGCGCCCGCAGCATCGAGGTCACGCGCCAGGACCTGGTCAAGTACGCCGGCGCGTCCGGCGACTTCAACCCGATCCACTGGAACGAGTCCTTCGCCACCGGCGTCGAACTTCCCGGAGTCATCGCCCACGGTATGTTCACCATGGGCTCCGCCGTGCAACTGGTGAGCGACTGGGCCGGCGACCCCGCCGCCGTCGTCGACTACCAGACGCGCTTCACCAAACCGGTGCTGGTCGCCGATACCACCGGTAGCAGCGAGCCTGGTGCCGTGATCGAGGTCGCCGGAGTGGTGGGAGCGCTCGACGCCGAAGCCCGCACCGCGCGCATCGACCTGACCGTCACCTTCGCCGGCCAGAAGGTCCTCATGAAGTCCCAGGCCGTTGTGAAGCTCGCTTGAGCCGGCTGCAACAATCTGCACCTCGCGCCACCGCGGCGGAATTGTCGCGGTGGCGTACTGCTGTGGTGACCGCGTACGGCGCCAGTGGCCTGGCCTTCTCGTCGTGGGTGTCCCGCTTGCCGGCGATCCGCGATGGCCTGAACCTGACGCCCGGCACGGTAGGCCTCCTGCTGATGTGCATGACGGTGGCATCGTTCCTCTCCGTGTCCGCATCCGGGGTGATCGTGATCCGGCTCGGATCACGACTGACCACGCGGATCGGCGGCGCCATGGTGGGCCTCGGCCTGGCGGTCGCCGGTTTTGGCACGTCCGTGCTGGCAAACCCGGTGGTCGTGGCGCTTGGACTCATGGTGGTCGGCCTCGGCACGGCCAGCTGGAACACGGCGTCCAATGTAGAGGGAGCGTCACTGGAACGCGCCCTTGAACGGCACATCATGCCCCGCCTTCACGGATCCTTCAGCCTCGGCACCGTTGCGGGCGCAGGGCTTGGCGCTTGGGCCGCTGCCGCCGGACTGCCGGTCTTCTGGCATCTGGCAGCGGCCGGCCTGGTGGTCGCCATCTCGGTGGTGACAGCGGCCGCCTGGTTCCGTGCGGATATCACCCGCCATTCCGCTGCAGGAGGTACCGCAAAGGCCTTCAAGCCCGAAAAGCCGGACACCTTCGAAGATCCTTCAACCGGCCCCTTGCCCGTCATCCAGCCCGGCCAGCAGGGACCGGCCGAACCCTTGGACAGCAAGCGCATGGTGGCCCGGGCATGGCGCGAACGCCGGACCCTCCTGCTTGGATTGCTCGTCCTGGGGCTCGCCCTGGCTGAGGGCGCGGCGGGTGACTGGGTGGCCTTGGCGTTGGCCGATGGCCACGGTCAATCCGACGCTGCCGGAGCCATCGGTTATGGAATCTTCGTGACCTTCATGACTGTGGGCCGCTTTGCCGGGACCGTGGTCCTGGATCGCTTCGGGCGGGTGCCCGTGATGCGTTGGTGCTCGGCCACGGCTGTGGCGGGGTTGGCACTCTTTGTCTTCGCTCCGGTGCCGTGGCTCGCCTTCGCGGCCCTGGCCATCTGGGGCCTGGGTGCCTCTTTGGGGTTCCCGGTGGGAATGTCCGCTGCCGCGGACGATCCAGCACACGCAGCGGCCCGAGTATCGGTCGTCTCCACGATCGGCTATGGGGCTTTCCTTTGTGGTCCGCCGCTCTTGGGGTTGCTGGCTGAGCACTTCGGCATCCTGCACTCCTTGCTCGCCGTCCTGGTCCTGCTCGTCGCGAGCTTCTTCCTGGCGCCCGTCTCGCGGAAGCGCGCGCCTGAATCCGCGCATCCCTGAACCCGCGCACCTGAATCCGCGAATCCCTGAGTCGGCCATGGCAGGCAATCCCCGCTAGGCTTGTTCGGTGACCCAGACGATGCTTTCCGAACTGACCACGGCCGCCGTCGGCGGCCCTGCCGGCACCCTTGTGGAGGCCCGCACTGAAGGGGAAATCATCGACGCCGTCCGCTCGGCTGACGCCGCGGGCCAGAAACTGCTCATCATCGGCGGGGGATCCAACCTGCTGATCTCCGACGCCGGATACCCGGGCATCGTGCTCAAAATCGCTTCGCAAGGCTTCACCGTCAACTCGGAAGATAGTTGCGGAGGCGTTTCCGTGGTGGTCCAGTCCGGGCACAACTGGGACGCCCTCGTGGAGCACTCCGTGCTGCACGCGTGGTCCGGACTGGAAGCCCTTTCAGGGATCCCCGGAGCCACGGGCGCCACTCCTGTGCAGAATGTGGGCGCCTACGGTGCCGACGTGTCCCAGACCATCGCCGCAGTCCGTACCTGGGACCGGGAACGCAACGCCGTGCAGACCTTCACCAACTCCGAGCTCAAGTTCGGCTACCGGGACTCCCTCCTCAAACAGACCACCACGGAAGGCTCGCCCCGTTACGTGGTGCTGACGGTTGAATTCCAGCTGCCCCTCGGACGCATGAGCGCACCCATCCGGTACGCGGAGCTTGCGCGGTCCCTCGGGGTTGAGGCCGGGAAGCGCGCGTACTCCAACGACGTCCGGCGTGAAGTCCTGCGGCTGCGCGCTTCCAAGGGCATGGTGCTGGACGCTTCGGACAGGGACACGTATTCCACGGGTTCCTTCTTCACCAACCCGATTGTCCCGGCCGCAGCGGCTGCATCGCTGCCCGAGGGAGCGCCGCAGTACCCGGCTGGAAACGATGGCCTCGTCAAGCTGTCGGCCGCCTGGCTGATCGACCAGGCCGGCTTCGGAAAGGGCTTCGGACTCGACCCCTCCAGCGTCTCAGGCGGTCGCGCCTCGCTGTCCACCAAACACACCCTGGCCATCACCAACAGGGGAGGAGCCAGCGCGGAGGACATGGTGGCGATCGCGCGCGAGGTGCGCCGCGGCGTCGTCGAGCGCTTTGGCATTGAACTGCATCCCGAGCCGCTATTGATCGGGTTGGCCCTGTAGGGGCCCGCGAGGAACCCGCCTAGGAACCCGCGCGGAATGCGCTTCAGCGCTTTCCGGTCGGGAGCACCTTGTTGAGCAAAAGGAACGTTAGCCCGCAGCTGGCGGCCCCCAGAAGGAAGATCTGGCTGAAGGCTATGCTTTGCGGCGACGGACCGCCAGGCGAAATCCAGCCGGCTGCCGCGAAGCCTGCCACGCCAAGCAGCATGACGATGGCGGCGAGCAGGAAGCTGCGGACTTGATCGCTCGCGCTTGTCTGGAACCCGGATTCGGGATCGTCAACGTGCCGATCGGACGGTGGCTGGCTCGCGGCGGCAAGGCCCAGGAGGAGGGCTGCGGCGCCAGTGGCGGCAAGTCCCACCTCTTGGACAGTCTGCATCGACGGGGACAATCGCACCCCCGCACCAACAGCTATTGCCAAACCGCAGACAAGCCCGACGGCGGCGGCGCACCAACCAGCGGCCGCTAACCGCCGGCTGAGCGGCCGCAGCAGCGGACCTAACTCACCGAACAGCATTCCCCTAGCGTAGGAGGGCCCGCTGGAAGGCCCCTGTGAGCGGCATGGGAGTTCCTTCTGGGTGCTAATGAGGACCGAAGCTGTCCGCCGTGCGTCCTATGATGGGGCCATGGCAGCTTCGGCGAAGATCCGCGTCACTCCCAAAGTCATGGGCAGGCTGCGCCTCGCCAGCCAAGGATTGCTCGGGGGATTCAGCAGCCCGGAGGAATGCGTCTCCAGGATGGGCGCGATGCAGGCTCAAGATCTCGCCTCGGCGTTCTGGGCGGTGGGGCAGCGGGTTCCCGGTTCCGGCCTCTCGCAAGTGTTGGAAGCGCTGGAGAACGGCACAGTGGTCCGGTCCTGGCCCATGCGGGGCACGCTCCACCTGGTTCCACCGCAGGACTTGCGCTGGATCCTGGCCATCACCACGGAGCGATCCATGCGTTCGGTTGCAACACGGCACCGGGAACTCGGAATCGAAGCGGCAGACGTCGCCACGTGCCGGGACCTTGCCCTTGAACGCGTCGCCGGCAGCCCAGGCGCCACACGCGAGGAACTTTTCAAGATCTTCGAATCCGCGGGCCAAGTGACCGCGGCCCAACGCGGGATCCATTTGCTCTGGATTCTGTGCCAGAACGCTTGGCTGGTCCAAGGACCTCCGGCGGGCACGGCAGGCAAAGCCCTTGGGCAGCAACTGTTCGTTGCCTTCGATGAGTGGATTCCGGAATCCAAGGTCTTGGGCCGTGAAGAAGGGGTTGCCGAATTCCTGCTCAGGTATATGCGCAGCCACGGACCGGCCACGCTCGACGACTTCGCGTGGTGGACCCAGATCCCCAAAGCCGAGGTCCGGGCAGCCCACGAGGCTATTCGCAGCCAACTCGTTGAGCTCGTCTTCCGGGGAACGTCCTATTGGCTGTCACCCGAGACGGCGGCACTGCTCGGCGACGGCGTTCCCGGCTCGCGGACCGTCCTCGCCTTGCCGGGATTCGATGAATTCCTGCTCGGGTATACGGACCGCAGCCTTGTCCTGTCACCGGAGCATTTCCAGAAGGTCGTTCCGGGCGGCAACGGCGTCTTCAAACGGATGATTGTGTCCGGCGGCGAAGTAGTAGGCACCTGGTCCCGCAGCGGCACCGGCCGGACCGCCGTCGTCGTGCCCGAACCGTTCGCACCGGAAAGCCTGACTCCGGCGGCCAAGCGCTCCTTCGAGCTCCAGGCGGCGAAGTACGTGCGGTTCATGGAGCGCTGAGCGCACCCAACTAGCTCGCAGTTGTTGTCGTTATGAGCGCTCAAAACGACAACAACTGCAAGTCAGTTGAACAAAGCAGGACTGCTAGAGGGTTCCGGTAGCGATCTTCAGCATGCGGCGCAGCGGCTCGGCTGCGCCCCAGAGGAGCTGGTCGCCCACGGTGAAGGCGCTGATGTACTCAGGGCCCATCTCAAGCTTGCGGATACGGCCCACGGGGATCTCCAAGGTGCCGGAGGCAGCCACCGGGGTGAGGTCCGCCATGGAAGCTTCCTTGGTGTTCGGCACAACCTTGGCCCACTCGTTGTCAGCGTCCAGGAGCTTCTCGATTTCGGCGACCGACAAGTCCTCACGCAGCTTGAGGGTCAGTGCCTGGGAGTGCGAGCGCATGGCGCCGATACGGACGCAGAGGCCGTCCATGACCACATGGTCCTTGCCCGGCTTCCCGTTGCCCGTGCCGAGGATCTTGTTGGTTTCCACCCCGGCCTTCCATTCTTCCTTGGATTGGCCGTTGCCGAGGTCGGCGTCGATCCACGGGATCAGCGAGCCGGCCAGCGGCACGCCGAACTGGGTGGCGTCGACGCCGGAGCGCTGGGTTGCCAGGACCTTGCGGTCGATTTCCAGGATCGCTGAAGCGGGATCGTCCAGTTCGCTGCTGACTTCGTTGTTGAGGGTGCCGAACTGGTTGAGCAGTTCGCGCATGTGGCGGGCACCGCCACCCGACGCCGCCTGGTAGGTCATGGAGGTACCCCACTCGACCAGGTTGTTCTTGAAGAGGCCGCCGAGTCCCACGAGCATGCAGGAGACGGTGCAGTTGCCGCCGATGTAGTCCTTCACGCCGCCGGATAGGCCTGCGTCGATGACGTCGCGGTTGATGGGGTCCAGCACGATGATGGAGTCGTCGTTCATGCGCAGCGTGGACGCGGCGTCGATCCAGAGCCCGTCCCAGCCACGGCTGCGAAGCTCGCCGTGGACCTGCTTCGTGTAGTCGCCGCCCTGGGCCGTGACAATAATCGGCAGCTTGGCAAGAGTCTCAATATCGAACGCGTTCTCGAGCTTGCCTGCGCCGTCGGCAAATGACGGCGCGGCACCTCCCGCGTTCGAGGTGGAGAAAAATACCGGGTTGATGTTGGCGAAGTCGCCCTCTTCCTGCATGCGCTGCATCAGGACGGAGCCGACCATGCCACGCCAACCGACCAGTCCAACGGACGGATTAGCTGCTGTAGTCATTGAACCAGTCTAGACTTTCGCGGCTCCCGGCCGCTGTCGGTTACGTCACGAGGAAATCCACGACGGCGGTTCCCGGACCCAACTGACTGGCAGTTGTTGTCGTTTTGAGGCTCCAAAACGACAACAACTGCGAGTCAGTCGGGCAAGTTGCCGCTTACTTGCCGGCGTCGGGCTCTTCCAGCAGCGCTGCTTTGCGGGCGCGCAGGGCGTAGAAGGCGCCGAAAGCGAAGACCTGGGTCACCACTACGAGGACGATGATCCCGAGGATCTTGTTGCCGCCCAGGATCATGGTGAGCCCAACGATCGCGGACAGGAGCGCGAAGAGCGGCAACAACATGTAGCCGAGCACGAACAGGGTCTCAGGTTTCTTCAGCATTCTCAGTCTTCCGTCCGGCGCCACGTGGCGATCCGGTAGTTGGTGCCGTTCTTGGAGGTCAGCCAGCCTTCAGCGGGCTTCGTCGCCTCAAGTTTCCAGGCTTCGCCGAACTCCGGCGCGAAAGTGTCGCCGTCGGTGTCGGAATCGATGACCGTGACGACGGCGACATTCGCGATATCGATGGACTGCCGGTAAATTTCGCCCCCGCCAATGATCCAGACGTTCTGGCCGCCCGGTGCGAACTGCGACTCAAGGAGCGCGGCATCAAGCGAGGAAACGACGACGGCGCCACGTGCTTCGGGCGAGTCCGCCCAGCCGTGTTGCCGGGTCACCACGATATTGGTGCGACCGGGAAGGGGGCGGTACTTTGCGGGAAATGACTCCCAGGTTTTCCGGCCCATGATGACCGGATGTCCTGTTGTCAGTTGGCTGAAGTGCTTCAAATCTTCGGGGACGTGCCAGGGCATGGTCCCGCCCTTGCCGATCACTCCGCTGCCGGTCTGTGCCCACACCAAGCCGATTCCGGTGGGCGTTTCCGCGCTCTCCCCGGAGGAAGGCGACTCCGCGGCAGGGGTTTCTTGAGTGCTCATACCGCCACGGGCGCCTTGATCGAGGGGTGGTGGCGGTAGCCGACTACTTCGAAGTCCTCGAAGGTGTAGTCGAAGATCGAGTCCGGCTTGCGGGCGAATCGCAGCTGCGGGTACTCGTAAGGCTCCCGGGAGAGCTGCTCGGTGACCTGCTCCACGTGGTTGTCGTAAACGTGGACGTCCCCGCCGGTCCAGACGAAATCTCCAGGCTCAAGGCCCAGCTGCTGGGCCACCATGCAGGTCAGCAAAGCATAGGAAGCGATGTTGAAAGGAACGCCCAGGAACATGTCGGCCGAACGCTGGTACAACTGGCAGGACAACTTGCCGTCGGCAACGTAGAACTGGAAGAACGCGTGGCACGGCGGCAAAGCCATGTCCTTGATCTCGGACACGTTCCATGCCGAGACGATGTGCCGGCGGGAATCCGGGTTGTCCGCCAAGCCCTTCATGAGCTCGGCGATCTGGTCAATGTGCCCGCCATCGGGGCTCGGCCAGCTGCGCCACTGCACGCCGTAAACCGGGCCGAGTTCGCCGTCGGCGTCTGCCCATTCGTCCCAGATGGTTACACCCTGCTCTTGGAGCCATTTCACGTTCGACTCACCGCGGAGGAACCACAAAAGCTCCAGGGCGAGCGACTTGAAGTGCACCCGCTTGGTGGTGATGAGCGGGAAACCCTGGCTCAGATCGAAGCGCAGCTGGCGGCCGAAAACGCTCCGCGTGCCGGTGCCCGTGCGGTCCGACTTGTGCGTGCCGTTGGCCATGACGTCGCGCAGGAGGTCTTCATATGGGGTTGGGATGCTCACGCACCCAGCTTACTGGAGTCAGTCGTCGAAGGGCTTGATCTGTTCCACGGCCACTACGCGCTGGCCGTTTCCACGGGCTACGTGGCACACGATCATCTCGCCAGGGGCCAGGTACGGATCCTGGGCAGGCAGCATCTCGTGAAGCTCCGGGCCCATGCGTTCTCCGAGTTTCTTCAAGATGGTGGGAAGTGCCGGCCTGTGGGTGCACAGCGCGACCGCGCGCTGCTTGTCGAACAAGCCCTCGACGACGGCGGACGTCCGCTTCGGGCTTCGCTGGTGGTTGTGCTCAGTCAGGGCCTCCACGAGTTTCACCTTGGCTCCGGCTGACTTGGCGTAGGGCGCGATGGTGGATACGCACCTTGCCCAGGGACTGCTCACGATCCGGAGGGGCTTCCACACGCCCAGAAGCCGTTCCACGGCCAGCGCCTGCCGCAGGCCCGTCACGGCCAGCGGCCGGCTGCCTTCGGCCTTGGTCCAGGAGGACCGTGGCTTTGCCTTGGCATGGCGCACCAGAATCAGCGGCCACGTCTCCAGTTCACCGTTCAGGTGCGCCTTCGCCAGTGCCTGGAGGGGGCTCACATCCGTGGGGTTGCTCAGGAAACGTGCCGCTTTGTCCGGCGCGGCCCACATGTAGGCGTCCACTTCCTTGCCGTCCGGCTTGATGATGGAGCCGTTGACCTGCGCAGCCCAGTAGTGCACCACCTTGAGTCCCGCGGCCACATGGTAGTGCGTCGGAGGAAGGGGGATCCCGAGGGCGGCCGTGAGGCCGATTTCTTCGCTGATCTCGCGGACGGCGCACTCCGGGATGGTTTCCCCGGCGTCGAGCTTGCCCTTGGGCCAGGACCAATCGTCATACTTGGGCCGATGGATCAGCAGGACCTCAAGGGCGCCCTTGGTGACGCGCCAAGGAATTGCGCCGGCCGCCGTGACGGCGATCGGCTCTCCGGGATGGTCCGTCTGGTCTGCAACAGGTGTATCGCTCTTCAACTTTTTGCTGCCTACCGCCGGGCAACTGCACGTTGGCGGGACCGGGAGGCGAGCAGCCAGGACTGGATGTCCAGAAGCGGCGAGCCGTCCTCGGCCTGGTGGAACCTGGTCCAGTGGCCTTCGTTGTCGAGGTGCCAGCTGGCAGTGCCGGGGTCCATGTAGCGCCTCAGGAGGTCCATGACCTCGGCGGTGTCTTCGCGGCTGGAGAGCTGCACCAAGGCCTCGACCCGGCGGTCGAGGTTGCGATGCATCATGTCCGCGGAGCCGATGTAGACCACGGGATCGTTGGCATTGGCGAAGGCAAACACGCGCGAGTGCTCCAGGAAGCGGCCGAGGACGGAGCGGACCGTGATGTTCTCGCTCAGTCCAGGAACTCCCGGACGCAGCGAGCAGATGCCACGGACGATGACGTCAACCTTTACCCCGGCCTGCGACGCCCGGTACAGGGCGTCGATCGTGGCCTCGTCAACCATGGAGTTGACCTTGATCTGGACCTTGGCGGCGATTCCCGCGCGGGCGTTGCGGATCTCGGTCTCGATCCTGTCGATCAGGCCGGACCGCACCGAACGCGGCGCCACGAGGAGCCGCTTGAAGGTCGACTTGGGGGCATATCCGGAGAGCTGGTTGAAGAGCTTGGACAGGTCCTCGCCCACCTGCTCGTTCGAGGTCAACAGGCCAAGGTCTTCGTAGTAGCGGGCCGTCCGCGGGTGGTAGTTCCCCGTGCCGATATGGCAGTACCTGCGGAGGCCATCCACTTCCTGGCGGACAACCAGGGACAACTTGCAGTGCGTCTTGAGTCCCACGATGCCGTACACGACGTGCACGCCGGCCTGCTCCAGTTTGCGGGCCCAGGAGATGTTGGCCTGCTCGTCAAAGCGGGCCTTGATCTCGACGAGGGCCAGGACCTGCTTGCCGGCCTCGGCGGCGTCGATCAGCGCGTCCACGATGGGGGAATCGCCGGAGGTGCGGTACAGGGTCTGCTTGATTGCCTGGACCTTGGGGTCGGCGGCCGCCTGCTCCAGGAAGGCCTGGACCGACGTCGAGAAGGAGTCGTACGGGTGGTGCAGCAGGATGTCGCGGCGGCGCATTGCCGCGA
Source organism: Arthrobacter sp. 05L417 (assembly GCF_056397865.1). NCBI lineage: Bacteria > Bacillati > Actinomycetota > Actinomycetes > Micrococcales > Micrococcaceae > Arthrobacter > Arthrobacter sp. 05L417. The sequence goes on along the minus strand of NZ_JBFTOG010000001.1, from coordinate 395,028 downwards.
AGACGTTGGCGGCTTTGGACGTCTCGGATTCGTTCAGGTACCGCGAGGTGTGGGGAACGTGCTTCGGGTAATGGAGGTCCGCGCGGTCAATTCCGCCAATGACGGACAAGCCCCGGAGGTCCAGGGGCGCCGGAACGGAGTAGACCTCGGATTCCTCGACGCCGAGTTCCCGCACCAGGAGCGCACGGATGTTCGGGTTGATGTCCGTGGTGACCTCAAGCCGGACGGGCGGGCCGAAGCGGCGGCGCAGCAGTTCTTTTTCAAGCGCCTGCAGGAGGTTCTCGGCGTCGTCCTCTTCGACTTCCACGTCCTCGTTGCGGGTGACGCGGAAGGTGTGGTGCTCCATGACTTCCATTCCGGGGAACAGCTTGTCCAGATGCACCGCGATGACCTCTTCGAGCGCGATGAATCGCGCCACGCGGCCCGGGACCGCACCGGCACGCGGGCCGTCGATCGAGACGAGCCGCGGCAGCTGGTCCGGAACCTTGACGCGGGCGAACAGTTCCTTGTCGCTCACGGGGTTGCGGACAATGACGGCCAGGTTGAGGGAAAGCCCGGAGATATAGGGGAAGGGGTGGGCGGGATCGACGGCGAGGGGGGTGAGGATCGGGAAGACCTTCTCGCCGAACATGATGCTCAAGCGGTGCTGGGCCTCGTCGTCGAGTTCGTCCCAGCGCATGAGGTGGATGTGCTCATAGGCCAGAGCAGGGCGGATCTGCTCGGCGAACACACGCGCGTGGCGTTCCTGCAGCTTGCGGGCTGCATCGCCGATCTGCTCCAGGACTTCGATGGGGCTCAGTCCGGCGGGGGAGGGCACCGCGAGGCCGGTGGCGATGCGGCGCTTCAAACCGGCGACCCGCACCATGAAGAATTCATCCAGGTTCGAGGCGAAGATGGAGAGGAAATTGACCCGCTCCAGCAGGAAGAGGTCCGGATCCTCCGCGAGCTCAAGAACGCGGGAGTTGAAGGCGAGCCAGCTCAGCTCGCGGTCCAGGAAACGGTCCGGAGTGATGTCGCCTTCCGGCTCAAGGGAGGGCGCAAATTCAGGAATGTCGATGCGGTCCTGTGTTGCCCGCGCAGCCGGGACTTCGGAAGAGCCGAAGCGGGGAGGCAAGGTTGCGCCCTTGACCTCGGTTTTGGTGGTTCCGACCGGGTCCGGGTTCATCGGGCTCTCCTTCGTTCAGCGCGGGGTTTGATTCAACCCTACAAGGATTCCACGTGCCGGAATCCTAGATGTCCTAGCCTTTCAGATGCGCCTTGGTTCCGGGTTACTTCCGGGTTAACGGCGCATACATGACATCGACGTCCCAGCGTACGAAGCCCAGCTTCTGGTAAAGGGCGACGGCCGCGGTGTTGTCGGCGTCCACATACAACATCACGGAGTGCAGCTTGTGGCTCTGGAGATACCTGATTCCGGCGACCGTGAGCGCCTTGCCAAGCCCCAGCCCCTGGGCTGCGGGGGTGACGCCGACGACGTAGACCTCTCCGATGGCCGGATGGGGTCCTTGCCGGGGGTGCACCTTGGTCCAATGGAAACCGAGCAGTTCCCCGGCCGGGTTCACCGCGAGCAGGAAACCTGCGGGATCGAACCAGTCCTCTGCCATCCGGGCTTCAAGGTCGGCCCTCGTCAAGGAACCCTGCTCGGGATGATGGGCAAACGCTGCCCTGTTGGCAGCCAGCCAGGCGGACTCATCCTGGCCCGGAACGAAGGCGCGCAACGAGACTCCCTCCGGCAGGCCGGCGTCGGGCAGTTCCGCTGTGGAAGACATCAGCCGCATCTTCCACAGCTCACGCACCGGGCCGTAGCCGTAGCGGGCCGCAAGCTCCGCGGCGGCCTCGTGATTCCCATGGGACCAAGCGTTGAGCCCCTCGAGCCCGCGGCTGTCCCGAAGCGAGTCCAACAGCCTGCCTGCGACTCCCTGGTTGCGGTAGCTGGGGTGCACGGCCATTTCCAGGACACCGGTCCCGTCGTCCGCTTCAACCACGACGGCGATTCCGGCCAGATCCTGCCCGCTTGCGGGATCGGATTGCTCGTCCGGGGCATACAGGGCCAGTGCGAGCACCGAGTGGTCGCCTGCATCGGCTCCGCGCAGCATGACCAGGGTTTGTTCGGACAGCGGGGGATTGCCATCCGACTCCTCGGCAGCTGCGGCGAGCGTTTTGATGTCTCTCAACAACTCGTTGTCCGAGGCGCCTTTGACGACGAGGACGGGCCAGTTCTCCGGGTGCGCAAGGCTCATGCTGCAAGGCTATACGTCCCGGGCCGGTTTGGCGGGATGGATTTTGCAGGCCCTCCCTTGGCCGTGTATGGTCTATATCTCGTCCGGCTTTGCGAAGCGGGATACGAGGGGGATCCACCAGTGGGGTGGCCTCGATACGTTCGACCCGTATGTCCTCCACTCAAGCAAGGGAAGGCCCGGACTCAGTGAGTCCGGGCCTTCCCTTGTATTCGAAGCGGGTCAGAAGCCTAGGCCTCCGTGAGCTCATCTTCCGGCAAGCGGACCAACGTCAGCCGGTAGCCGACATTGCGGACTGTGCTGATGAGGTTCTCGTGGTCCACGCCCAGCTTGGCACGCAGGCGCCGAACGTGGACGTCCACGGTGCGGGTGCCGCCGTAGTAGTCGTAGCCCCATACTTCGGTGAGAAGCTGTTGACGCGTGAACACCCTGCCCGGGTGCTGGGCCAGGTACTTCAGGAGTTCGAACTCTTTGAAGGTCAGGTTGAGCGGCTGCCCGTTCACGCGGGCCGTATAGCTTGCTTCGTCGATCACGACGCCGGCCGCCCGGATTTCGGTGTTGGTTTCCTCTTCGCCGGGAATCGCGCGGGCCACGGCCAGGCGGATCCGGGCTTCGACTTCGGCCGGTCCCGCCGAGTCGAGGACGATGTCATCCACGGACCACGCGGAAGACACGGCAGCCATGCCGCCTTCCGTGAGGATCAGGATGAGGGGGGCGCTCAAGCCCGTGGCTTTGAGCAGTTGGGTCAGGGAGCGGGCTCCCACCAGGTCCTTGCGGGCATCAAGGAAGACGACGTCGGTGGGGTCGGTCTCGAGCAAGGCCGTTGGCTCTGCCGGAAGGATGTGGACCCGGTGGTTCAATAGCTCCAAGGCGGGCAGGATGTCTACCGACGAGCCGGTGCTGTTCGTCAGGAGCAGGATGTGCGACATAGTTCCTCCAATGGGCGGTCCGCGCATCATCGGGCGTCTGAACCGGGTTTCCACCGGCCGGTAGCTGCTTATGGGGCGTGGTTCCGTTGTAACGGAAGCGTTGCAACAAGAAGCGCTGTTGACAACCGAGTATACCCAAAGGCCCCTGCAACGTCAGGGATTCGTGTCACCTTCAACCCCTGTTTGCGACATATTTGTGCCGAATAAGGCAGGATTGGCAGGAGGTTAGCCGCAACTTGGAACGAAACGGGCCCCGCTGGAACGCCGTGGGGTCGAGGGCGGGTTAGGGACACAGTGAGGTCAGGGGCGCAGTGAAGTCTTGGAGCATCGGGGTGGTCGGCCTCGTGGCGCTCGCGGTTTTCGTCGCCAGCTCTTACGGCCCCACGGAAGGGTCGGTCGCCGTCGGAATTCTGGCGTCGGCCGCTGTTGGCGTCGGCTGGCCCCATTTTCTGGCGGTCCCCGCGAAGAAGACCCTCGCCACGGTGATCGGGCTGAGCGGTGCGGGTTCGGCCTTCGCCGCCGGATTCGTCCCCGCTCCCGGATTTCTCGACGCAACTCCCGCCTTCATCGCCGCCGGTGTGATTGCCGTGTTCGTCGTGCAGTTGATCCGCGGAACCGGTCAGGCCCAACGGCTCGAATCCACCCTAGGCAGCTGCGCCGGCGTCTTGCTGAGTTGCCTTGGCGCGGGCTGGATTGCAGGCGCGAGGTTCAACGGCATCAAGGAAATGGTGTTGGTTGCAGCCCTCAGCGCCGCAGTCGCCCTCCTCGCCGGCCTGTTGCGCTGGCCGGACCGGGTCGTGGCGCCTTTGGGCATCGTGGCTGCGGGTTTGGTGGCTCCTCTGGCAGGCCTCGTGTTTTCCGATATCGCGATCGTGCCCGCCATCGTGGTGGGAGTTGTCATTGGTTCGGTCCTGGTCAGTTTCCGTCGGATGGTGACGCTTCGGCTCGGCCGCTTGAATTTCCCGGCTGTCCTTGGGATGGGCGTCGCGCCCGTCTGGGCGGTTGGGGCCTTGTGCTACTTCATCGACAAACTACTCATCTACTAACAGTTAGGATGGCATCATGTCCGTACTTGCATTTGAAATCTTCTTCCTTGTCCTCCTCGGCTTGGCCAGCCTCTCGATGGCGTGGTTCGCTGGTTTTGTCGTTTACCGTCTCTTCAAGGGCCAGAAGTAGAGCTCCCATCGCTTTTGATCAACCTGTACCTTCCGGTCCACTGAGGTAATTGCTGTGCCCATCGAAATCCCTTCCGACCTGACACCCGAATTGGTACCCCTTTCCTGGCTCATTGGTGAGTGGGAAGGCCGGGGACGGCTTGGCAGCGGTGAAGAAGACTCGGATCACTTCATCCAGCATGTCTCCTTTACGCACCATGGCCTGCCCTACCTGGAGTACCGGGCGGAAAGCTGGCTCAGCGACGAGGACGGCACCAAATTGCGGCCCCTCACCGTGGAAACAGGTTTCTGGGCGCTGGAGCGGAAAATGCTCGACGCCGACGGCGGCCCCGGCTTGATTCCCGCGGAGATTGTCCCGGTACTGAAGACGGCCGACGACGTCGAGGCCCACCGCAACGCGGACGGCGGGTTCGACATCGCCGTGACGATCGCCCATCCCGGTGGCATCAGCGAGCTGTACTACGGCCAAATCAAGGGCCCGCAGATCCAGATGAGCACCGATATGGTGATGCGCGGCGGTCACTCCAAGGAATACACTGCGGCCACACGCATCTTCGGCCTCGTGGATGGCAATCTGTTGTGGCGCTGGGATGTGTCCACTCCGGGTAAGTCGCTTGAGGCCCACGCTTCGGCTTTCCTGAACAAACTCTCCTAGGAGGGCTTGTTCCGTAGCTTCAAGGTCTCACCGAAGAGGTCTCACTGAACGTCCCGTTTCGCAGTTAGAACCAAAGGGGAGCAGCAAGTGAACGAAGCAGCAAAACCTGCCAGCTATGACGATCTCACGGCCGTCTTTTTCAACGGGACGCTCAAGCCATCGCCGCAAGTGAGCAATACCGACGGACTGATTTCCATCAGCCGGCGCATCATGGAAAAGCAGGGCGTCAGCACCCGTGTGATCCGCACTGTGGACCACGACATTGCCGCCGGAGTGTATCCGGACATGCGCGAACACGGCTGGGCCACGGATGAATGGCCGGAGTTGTATCCGGCTGTCCTGGAGGCCGACATCGTGGTGGTGGCCGGTCCTATCTGGCTTGGCGATAATTCCTCCCAGACCAAGAAGCTCATCGAGCGCCTCTACGCCCATTCGGGCCAGCTCAACAGCAAAGGCCAGTGGGCCTACTATCCAAAAGTCGGCGGCTGCCTGATCACCGGCAACGAGGACGGCATCAAGCACTGCGCCATGAACGTGCTTTACAGCCTCCAACACGTCGGCTTCACCATTCCGCCCCAGGCCGATGCCGGATGGATCGGTCCTGTCGGCCCCGGACCCAGCTACCTTGACGAAGGATCCGGTGGCCCTGAGAGCGACTTCACCAACCGGAACACCACCTTCATGACCTGGAACCTGCTCCACTACGCCCGGATGCTCAAGGACGTGGGCGGCATTCCTGCTTACGGCAACCTTCCGGATGAATGGAAAGCCGGCACGCGCTTCGATTTTGAAAACCCGGAATACCGCTGAGCCCCAAGGACTTCTACTACATATGACTTACAAGAGCCCCCTATTGTCGCGCCCCGGAGCTGTAGAAGGCGGCGGCGAGGACTCCGGCGTCGCGGCCCACTACGGCGAGCCCCTGCGGGAGCAGCGCGCACTCGCCGCCGGTACCGCCGTCGTCGACCTTTCCTATCGGGGCGTTGTCACGGTTACTGGACCGGACCGCCTCAGCTGGCTCAACACCCTTTCCTCGCAGCAACTGACCAACCTGCAGCCGCGCGTCTCAAGCGAACTGTTGCTCCTCACCATCCAAGGCCGCATCGAGTTCGACGCCCGCGTAGTGGACGACGGCGAGACCACCTGGCTGTTGGTCGAAGCCGCCGAGGCTGCCCCGCTGGCCGAGTGGCTCAACAAAATGCGGTTCATGCTGCGCGTCGAGGTGGCCGATGTGTCGGCCGATTGGGCCGTCGTCGGCGCAACCAAGGCCGTTGACGCGTGGTCGGACCGGCTTGTCTGGGAGGACCCGTGGCCGCACATCGGCGTCGGTGGCTATTCATACAGCGTGGTGGAGGAAAACTCCCACCCCGGCCTTGAGAGGCCTTGGTTCGAGTACCTCGTTCCGGCAGACGAGCTTGAAGCGGCAGTTGAGGGCATGGCCCTCGCCGGCTCGTTGGCCGCGGAGGCGCTCCGCATTGCTGCTTGGCGTCCCCGGCTCGGCGCGGAGACGGACGAGAAGACCATCCCGCACGAGCTCGATCTCCTGCGGACCTCGGTCCACTTGTCCAAGGGCTGCTACAAGGGCCAGGAGACCATCGCCCGTGTCCACAACCTCGGACACCCGCCCCGGCGTCTCGTTTTCCTGCAATTGGATGGCTCGCAGCACACCCTTCCAGCGCCGGGCAGCGTTGTATTTGCCGGAGAGCGCAAGGTGGGTACGCTGACATCTGTGGCTCAGCACTTCGAAATGGGGGCAGTAGGACTGGCTCTTATCAAGCGGTCTGTGGACCCGCACGAAGTGTTGACCGTGCTGGACGGTGAGGAGCCTTATCCGGCCGCCCAGGAAGTAATCGTTGCGCCCGATGCCGGACAAGTGGTGGGGCGTCAGACCGGATTCCTGAAGGGACCCCATCGATGAGCGAAACGACGGGCGCTGAAGCCCAGGCGACGGGTGCCGATGACGAGGCCATTGCCTTGGCGCACACCTTGTTCGATGCCGCCAGGGAAGGCAACTCGGAGCTCCTGCGGAGCTACCTCAACGCCGGTGCGCCGGCTGGAATGCGCACTGCCGCAGGCGACTCTCTCCTGATGCTGGCCGCTTACCACGGCCACGCGGAAACCGTCCAGCTTCTGCTGTACCACGGTGCCGATGCGAACGGGGCAAACGACCGTGGCCAGACTCCGCTGGCCGGCGCGGTTTTCAAGGGTTACACGGAGGTGGCCCGGGTTCTGATTGACGCCGGCGCCGATCCCGACGCCGGTGCGCCCACAGCGCGCGAGGCCGCCCGGATGTTTGCCCGCACCGAAATTCTCGAACTGCTCGGATAGGCCAAGGCGGGGCCGTCGGGCTGTGCCCGTGCCTGGCGGCGCGGCCGCGGTGGTTGCCTTGCGGTCAAATATTCCATGTGGAATAGTTGTTGTGGAATAGTTCGCACGGAGGATGGGGAAATGGCACGAGCCGCACTGACTCCACTTGGTGTCGCCGCATTGGCCCTCCTCGTGGAGGCGCCGATGCATCCATACGAGATGTACCAGCTCCTGATGGCCCGTCACGAGGACCGCTTGGTCAAGGTCCGGCCGGGCACGCTCTACCACGCCGTGGGTCGCCTCGAAGAGGCGGGTTTGGTCGAGGCAACAGGGATTGACCGGGCGGGCAACCGGCCCGAGCGCACCACCTATCGAATCACCGGAACCGGCCGCGAGGCACTGACCGAGCGCCTCCAGAACATGCTGGCGGAACCCGTGAACGAATACCCGAGCTTCCCCCATGCGATCGCCGAGGCACACAACCTGCCGTCCGGCGTCGTACTCGAACTCCTGGACCGTCGCGTAGTGAACCTGGAAAACCAGCTCGACTTCCTGGTCCGGGGCGAAGAAGCTGTCGCCGCAAAAGGCGTAGAGCCCAAGTTCTGGATCGACGTCAAGTACCAACAATCCATGCTGCGGACGGAAATCGACTGGATACGCAGCTTCCAAAATGATCTCCGCAGCGGGCAGTTGCCATGGTAGCCGCCCTTCCAACGCACCAATGTGCAAGAAATTCGACACAGTCAAAGGAAACCCATGGAAAACGTAGCTAAACCGTGGCCCGCACTGTGGTCCCTCGTGGTCGGGTTCTTCATGATCCTGATCGACACCACCATTGTTTCCGTGGCGAACCCACGGATCATGGAGGGCCTGCATACCGATATCAACGCCGTCATCTGGGTGACCAGCGCCTACCTCCTCGCCTACGCCGTGCCGTTGCTGATCACCGGAAGGCTCGGTGACCGCTTCGGGCCCAAGAACCTCTACCTGATCGGCCTCGTGGTCTTCACCCTGGCTTCGCTGTGGTGCGGCCTCTCGGGCGACATCGGCATGCTGATCGCGGCCCGGGTGGTCCAGGGCATCGGCGCGGCCATGATGACCCCCCAAACCATGGCCGTCATCACCCGGATCTTCCCGCCGGACCGCCGCGGCGCGGCCATGGGCCTCTGGGGCGCCACGGCCGGCATGGCCATCCTCGTCGGCCCGATCCTCGGCGGCGTGTTGGTTGACGGCCTCGGCTGGCAGTGGATCTTCTTCGTCAACGTTCCCATCGGCGTCGTTGCCTTCGTCCTCGTGACCCGGCTGGTACCGAAGCTGACCACGCACAGCCACAAGTTCGACGTCGTGGGTGTGCTCCTGTCCGCAGCCGGCATGTTCCTGCTGGTGTTCGGCATCCAGGAAGGCCAAAGCTACAAGTGGGGCACCGTCACCGGGCCCATTACGGTCTGGGGACTGATCATCACGGGGCTCGTTGTCCTGGCCGTGTTCGTCCTCTGGCAGTGGCTGCTGGAGCGCCGCGGCGGTGAGCCTTTGCTGCCGTTGGGCCTGTTCAAGGACCGCAACTTCTCCTTGGGCAACACCACCATCATGGCGGTGGGTTTCACCATCACTGCCTTCCCGCTGCCCACCATCTTCTACTACCAGGTAGTCCGTGGGCTGACACCAACACAGTCCGCGTTGCTCATGATCCCCATGGCCGTGATCTCCGGCGCGCTGGCACCTTTCGTTGGCAAGCTGATCGACCGCATCAACCCGCGCTGGTTCGCAGCCTTCGGGCTCCTGTGCCTGTCCGGCGCCCTGTTCTGGACCGGGACGCTCCTGAAGCCGGACACTCCCATCTGGATGTTCCTGCTGCCCAGCGCCCTCCAGGGTGTGGCCAACGGCTTCATCTGGGGCCCCGTCTCCAACGCCACTACCCGCAACCTCCCGCCGCGCTCGGCGGGCGCCGGTTCCGGTGTCTTCAACACGACGCGCCAGATCGGTGCCGTGCTGGGATCGGCCGCGATTGCTGCGCTGATCCAGTCCCGGCTCGCGGCGGATCTGCCCGCGGCTCCGCCAGGTGCCGCCCCGGCAGGAGAAGGTGGATTCACCGGAAAGCTGCCGGAATTCCTGCATGACGGCTTCTCGACGGCGATGAGCCAGTCGGTCCTGCTGCCGGCCTTTGCGATTCTGCTGGGCGCAGTAGCAGCGTTGCTGTTTGCCAAGCCCAAGGCCGTCCAAGGCTGGGGTTCCCCGGCTGCCGCCGGGGCTAAGCCTCAAACTGTTTCGCAAGACGGCTAACCCGCGCGAACTGGCAGAGGATGCCCTCAAAATGCGGTTTTGGGGGCATCGTCTGCCAACTCGCGGTTAGCGCAGGAGCACGGAAGTCTGGATACCGCCGTCGACGAATCCGAGCCGTCGGGCCAAGGCCAGGGAGCCCCGGTTGTCCAGCGCAGTTCGCCACTGCAGCGTCAGGCCTGAGGCGAGTGCTTCGTGGGCGGCGATCGAGGCAGCCAGGGTTCCGAGCCCTTGCCGGCGCAATTCCGGCGGCACCAGGACGCCCATGTCTGCGAGGATCCCCTGCCACTCCGCATAGGCGCCGCAGGCCACCGGTTTGCGGTCCGGTTCGTTGCCGTCCATCACGGTGAAATGGTGGTCCATCCTTGAGAGGTGGACTTCATTGACGTCATCCGGCGGGCATCTGCCCTCCAACTCGATCGCTTCCGGATGGCCGTGGGAGACAGTGACTTCGCCGCCCGGCTGGAACAGGGGAAGGTCGTCGGCGAACAGCAGCGCCGACGTCCCGAGTCCATGGCCGCCGTGTTCGCGGCTGATCCGCAACAGTGCGGAATGCTCGCTCAGTTGATCGTCCGAGAGCTCGACGGCGGCAGCCACCGCCCACGCCGGAGCCACCAATGCGGAGCGGCCAAAGAGCCTCACGAAGGTGATGGATTCAGCGTCTTCGTCTTCCCTGACCAAGCGCTCCCCGGTGCGGGCAGCAGGTGAGCCGGAGACGAAACTGAAGGCCTCGTCGTCGAACCCTAAATGCCGGGCCCAGGCCAGCAGCACGATTTCCGCCGATCCCGCATCAAGTTCCATGACATCGAGTCTATGCAGTCCCCGGAAAAGGAAGGAGCAGGCAAGGCACCTTGTGGTACCCGCCTGCTCCTTGAAGATCCGGCTCAGCCGAAGAGGACTGCGGCTTCGTCGTAGCGGTTCTGCGGGACGGTCTTGAGCTTGCCCAGGGCAGCTTCGAAGCCCACGTGCTCGATGTCCGTGCCCTTGAGGGCCACCATGGTTCCCCAGCGGCCTTCCACGACCGAGTCGATGGCTGCCATGCCCAAACGGGTGGCCAGGACGCGGTCGAAAGCGGAGGGGACGCCGCCGCGCTGGATGTGGCCGAGGATCGTGGCGCGGGTCTCGATGCCGGTGCGGGCTTCGATTTCAGGGGCGAGCTGGTCCGCGATACCGCCCAGGCGGGGCCGGCCGAAGGTATCCAGGCCGCGTTCGGAGTGCGGTGCTTCCATGTGGTCGGGAACAAAACCCTCGGCGACGACAATCAGCGGTGCACGGCCACGATCGTGGGCCTCCTGGACCCACTCGGTGATCTGCTCGATGCTGACTTTCTGCTCGGGGATCAGGATGGCGTGCGCGCCGGCAGCCATGCCTGCGTGCAGGGCGATCCAGCCCACGTGGCGGCCCATGACCTCGGCGATCATGCAGCGGTGGTGGGATTCTCCGGTGGTGCGCAGCCGGTCGATGGCCTCGGTGGCGATCTGGACGGCGGTATCGAAGCCGAAGGTGTAGTCGGTGGCGTCGAGGTCGTTGTCCACGGTCTTGGGGACACCGACGATCTTCAAACCGGCGTCGGTGAGGCGCTTCGCGGCGGCCAGTGTGCCTTCGCCGCCGATGGCGATGATGGCGTCGATGCCGAGGCGGTCCATGTGGGCTTTGATGACATCCGGGCCGCCGCCGTTCTCGAACGGGTTCGTGCGGGATGTGCCGAGGATGGTTCCACCCTGCTTGGCGATACCGCGGACCATGGTGCGGGGAATGTCGATGACGTCGCCCTCCACGACGCCTCGCCAACCGTCCCGGAAACCGACGAATTCCTGGCCGTGGATGGCAATTCCCTTGAGGACGGCGCCACGGATGACGGCGTTCAGTCCGGGGCAGTCGCCACCGCTGGTAAGGATTCCAATTTTCATGAGGGGCTCAAATCCTGGCTAGGAGGTATACGTGCAGAGCGCCACGCTGAGCTCACAACGATTGTAGGGGGCAATGTGGGGTGGGACACAAACCATGACCGCCACCGGGGATGAGACTTTTGAAACAACCTGGAAATCGGACGGGCGACCTCGGCTTAAAAGACCGGATTTTAGAAGCCCGGCTTAACAAGCCCAGCGCCCCGCCTCGGTGGCGGAGCGCTAGTGAACTTGCCGGCCCGTAAACCCGGGCCGGGCTGTGCTATTTCTTGCCTTGCGAACGCTGGGTGAGGAAGGATTCCAGCGCAATGGTGCCGCTTTGGTTGGGAAGCAGCAGCCATGCCACCACGTATATCACCACGGCGGGTCCGGGCAGCAGGCAGAAGAGCAGATAGCCGACCCGGACGTAGGCCACGTCGACATTCAGTTTGGCGGCAATGCCACCGCAAACCCCACCGATCCAACGCTGCGGACCGCGCTTCAGGCCGATGCCCCGTACGATGCTGAAGAACTTGTTCATGGCTAGAGCCTTCCCTGTTGTGGCTGCTTTGTCACGTGCTGGCTTCTACCGGTGCTAGGAATCGGCGGCTCCGGACCCGGAGTCCGGGCCGGACCCGTTGGCCTTTCGGGAGCGGGCGGATACCAGGCCTCCGATCACGAGTGCCGCACCGGCCCCGATCATGAGCCCGATCAGCACGTAGTTGCCGTTGAGGGCCACGAGGCCGAGCTTGGAAATGATGATCAAAGCTGCGAGTGCCAAGACAATCAGCCCCCAGACCACCGTGCCCACCCTGGCCCGGGCGGTTTGAGCCGGGGGTTCAGGTGCCGAGACCGGGCCAGTTTCAAATGCCCGCGTGGGTTCGTGCGTGCTCATGTCAGTTTCCTTCCTGGACGGTGACGTTGCTGAAGGTGCCGTTGAGTTTGACGACCAGTTTGGCACCGGGCTTGTCCGTGTTGAAGCTGTCCCGCGTACCACCGTTGCTTTGGGTGACGGCGCTACCGTCCTGCTTGAGGTTCGCGAAGGTCATGTCTGCTTGGACCTCCACCGGCACGGTCGCGGGGATGACGAGTTTGATGTTGCTTGCGGTGACGTCCATCGGAACGACGACGTCGGAGCTCAGCGGTGCGCTCAGGTTCAGCTTGGTCAGGTCAACGGTCCCGTTGGCCCCGGTGATGTCGAAGCCTTTGCGCGCATCGTCGATGCTCACGGGGTTCCATTGGGCATTCTGTAGACGGAAGTGGTCCGCGTTGGGCGCGATATTGAAGATGCCCCCGATCACCAGCGTCGCGACGGCCAGGAAGCCGAGCAGTCCCGACGTGCGGCCGCGAAGCCCTGCAACAAGGATGCCGAGGCCGAGGACTCCGGCGCCCGTGGCCCAGACCACCGCGTTGGCGGCGTCACCCAGGTGGATGACGTTGCCGGCGTCGAGCAGCTTGAGTGTTCCGCCGGCCAGCAGGGCTGCCCCCGCTGAGACCGCTACGATGGCGGCGCCCGGTCCCTGCCGCTTCGGCCGCTCGGGGCGGTTGGGTACGCCAGCCGGTGGGTAGGGCCCTGCGGGATTGACGGGGCCCGAAGGGATCCCGGGCCCGCCGGTTCCGTAAGTCCCGGGCCCGCCGGTTCCGTAATTGCCGGCGCTGTAAGGACCTGAGCCGTAAGTCCCGGCGCTATAAGGACCTGCCCCGTAAGGGCCTGCGCTGTAAGAGCCGGCCGGGTAGCCTGCCGAGGCGTGGGTGTCCGCGCCGCCAGAGGAGCCTGGAGCGGCCGCATAGTTGTGTGTGCCCATTGTCTGCCTTCCGTTGCGGGCTTTGCTGCGCTGGACCAGGAAGTAGACCAGGTAAATGATGCCGCCTACCCAGAACAGCGTCCACAGGAGTCCAGGAACCCCATTCCAGCCCCATCCCCAGAAACCGCGACCGAGGCTTGGCAATCCGATGATGGTTGTGATGAGGGCTCCGGTCATGCCTGCGGACCAGCGGCCCGCCCCGGCCTCCTGTGCGTGGATGCGGCCATCGGGTTCGGGCAGGAGCGCCCAGGCGATGCCGTAGAGCAGGATGCCGATGCCGGCGAAGAGGGTGAGGATGATGAAGATGCCGCGGACGATCAAGGGATCGATGCCGAAGCGGTGTGCGATGCCGCTGGCCACGCCGCCCATCCACCGGTCCCGGCCACGGCTTATGCCTTGGCTTCGGATCCAGTTGAAGAAGTTCTGCGGGGAAGCGGGCACGGCGTAGTTCGGTGCCGCGCCGCCGGTGTTGCCGGCGTTCGGCTGGGCCGGTTCTTCGGGCACGCCCGTCGCGGCCGGCTGGCTGGATTCTGCAGGTTGTCCGGGCTCCGCAGCTTGTCCGGGGTCCTCTGGATTCATGCTGTTCGCGTTCATACTTCGATCTTGCCGTCCGGCGACGTCTCCCTCTATTGGGGGATACCCTGAACGTTCCCTGAGTGGCCCCCTGAGATGCCCTGCTTCGAGCGCCGAAGACCCTGATACGTGTTTGGATGGATTCATGACAACCGCCATGCAACGCCCGCCGCTGGTCCGGAGCAGCGACCGGATGATTGCCGGCGTGTGCAGCGGCCTCGCGGACCACCTTGGCTGGCCTGTGAAATACATCCGGCTGGGTATGGTCCTTGCCTCGTTCGCCGGCGGAGCGGGGCTGGCCTTCTATGCCTGGCTGTGGGTCATGGTGCCTACCGCCGACGAAAACGCCCGCCGCAATAGCCGCCGGCCGGCGTCGCCCATTGCTCCCGCGGTGAGCATGCCTCCTTCGGTGAGCATGCCTCCCGACACAACAGCGCCCGACGCCGGAGCGCAGCCGCTGCCGTTGTCCACCCCGGCTCCCGTCTTCGCCCCCTGGTTCAGGATGCGACGCATCCAATATGGGAAAGAGATCCTCCTGGGAGCCGGCCTCCTCCTGGTGGCCGCCATCCTCATCGCCCGGCAGTTCGGCGTCGAGGTTCCCCTCGGCACGCTGATCCCGGCGGCGGCCATACTCGGCGGCGCGGCGATCGCGTGGATGCAGCTGGACGAGACGCGCCGCGCCGGGCTGGTGGACAAGACCAAGGCCGACCAGGCCGGCGGCTGGGTTCGCCTCGCTGCAGGCCTGGCCCTCGTGGTTGCCGGGGTGTTGGTCATGGTGTCCGGTTCCGGTTCGTGGGAGCAGACCTGGCTCGCGCTGCTGGCTTCCATCGCAGTGCTGGGCGGCGTCGCCCTCGTGCTGCTGCCGTGGGGCTTGAAGTTCTGGAAGGACCTTGAAACGGAGCGGGCAGCGCGGGTTCGCGAGACAGAACGGGCCGAGATCGCCGCGCACTTGCACGATTCGGTACTGCAGACGCTTGCCTTGATCCAACGCCGGGCCGGTTCCGAGCAGGACGTGGTCCGCCTCGCCCGTGCCCAGGAGCGTGAACTGCGCACGTGGCTGTACCGGGACGCCGCGAAGGACGCAGGACTCCTGGCGGAACGGATTGCCGCCGCCGCAGCCGAAGTGGAGGACGCCCACGGACACGCCGTCGACGTCGTCAGCGTGGGCGACGCCGCCATGACGGACAGGCACGAAGCCCTTGTCTTGGCGGCCCGGGAAGCCATGCACAATGCTGCGCGGCACGGCGGCGGAGCCGTGTCCGTCTATCTCGAGAGCTCGGACACGGGCAGCGAGGTTTTCGTTAGGGACCGCGGACCCGGCTTCGACCCGGATGCCGTCCCGGAAGACCGCCTGGGAGTCAAGGAATCGATCATCGGACGGATGAAACGCCACGGCGGGACGGCGGTCATCAACAGCAGTTCCGGGGGCACGGAAGTCCGCCTGAAACTGCCCGTCGAGAACGCAGACAAAGCAGAAAACCGAAACGGAGATGCCAAAGCATGAGCGCCCTATCAGAGCAAGTAGCGCGAACGGTTCGTGTGGTGATCGTGGACGACCATGCCATTTTCCGGTCCGGGCTGAAGGCCGACCTCGATTCCAGGATCGACGTCGTGGGCGAAGCCGGAACAGTGGAACAAGCCATCGCCGTGATTGCCCAGGTTCAGCCGGAAGTGGTGCTGCTCGACGTGCATTTGCCCGGAGGACTTGGCGGTGGCGGTCGGGAGGTCATCAGCGCGTCCTCCGCGTTGCGCGGGAGCACGAGCTTCCTGGCCTTGAGCGTCTCGGATGCCGCCGAGGACGTCGTGGCCGTCATTCGGGCCGGTGCCCGTGGCTATGTCACCAAGACCATTTCCGGCCCCGAGATCTCCGATGCCGTGATCCGCGTGGCCGACGGTGACGCCGTCTTCTCGCCGAGACTGGCCGGTTTTGTCCTCGACGCGTTTGGAACCTCCCCGGCCGAGATCGCCGACGACGAACTGGACCGGCTTTCCGCGAGGGAACTGGAAGTCATGCGCCTCATCGCCCGCGGCTACAGCTACAAGGAGGTGGCCAAGGAGCTGTTCATTTCCATCAAGACCGTGGAAACCCATGTCTCGGCGGTGCTCCGCAAACTCCAGCTCTCCAGCCGCCACGAACTGACCAAGTGGGCCGCCGAGCGCCGCCTCCTCTGACGCCCGCTCACCTCTGGCGGCTTAAACCCAAACGCTCGCTCACCTCTGGCGGCTTAAACCCGAACGCTCGCTCACCTCTATCGCCTTAAACCCGAACGCTCGCTCACCTCTATCCCGAGGTGAGCGAGCGTTCGTGCGGGCGAAGGGCTACTTGGCCTGGCCGAGGAATTCCTGGAGGCGTCGAACGCCTTCGGCAAGGTCGTCGTCGCCCAAGGCGTAGGAGAGGCGCACGAAACCGGAGGGGCCGAAGGCCTCGCCCGGAACAATTGCGACCTCAACCTCGTCGAGGATCAGCGAGGCCAGCTCAGCGGACGTTGACGGACGGACAGGACCGTTCGACGTCGGGAATTCCTTGCCCAGCAGACCGCGGACGTCGGCGTACACGTAGAAGGCGCCGGTCGGCGTCGGGCATTCCACGCCCTCGATCGCGTTCAGTCCGGCGACAATCGCCTTGCGGCGGCGGTCGAAGGCGACCTTCATTTCGTCGACGGCGGTCAGCGGACCGGACACGGCAGCCAGGGCTGCGATCTGCATGATGTTGGAAACGTTCGACGTCGCGTGCGACTGGAGGTTGGTGGCGGCCTTGATGACGTCAGCCGGGCCGATCATCCATCCAACACGCCATCCGGTCATGGCATAGGTCTTGGCGACACCGTTGAGGATGACCACCTTGTCGCCGAGTTCGGGAGCGGCAGTGGCAATCGAGGTGAAGGGCACGCCGTCGTAGGTCAGGTGCTCATAGATTTCGTCGGTGACAACCCAGAGGCCCTTGGCCGCAGCCCATTTTCCGATCTCAGCCACCTGTTCGGCGCTGTAGACGGCGCCGGTCGGGTTGGACGGCGAAACGAAAAGCAGGATCTTCGTCTTGTCGGTGACCGCGGCTTCGAGCTGCTCCACGGTGACCAGGTAACCCTGCTCGGGGCCGGCGAAGACCTCAACGGGAACGCCTCCGGCCAAGCGGATTGCCTCCGGGTAGGTGGTCCAGAACGGCGTGGGGATGATTACTTCGTCGCCCGGATCAACAAGGGTCGCGAAGGTGTTGTAGACGGCCTGCTTGCCGCCATTGGTAACCATCACCTGGGAACCGTCTACTTTGTAGCCCGAGTCGCGGAACGTCTTGTCCGCGATGGCCTGCTTCAGCTCCGGCAGGCCGGCGGCAGGGGAGTAGCGGTGGTACTTCGGCTGGGAGGCGGCCTCGACGGCGGCCTTGACGATGTAGTCGGGGGTCGGGAAGTCGGGCTCCCCGGCGCCAAAGCCGATCACGGGGCGACCGGCTGCCTTGAGCGCCTTGGCCTTGGCGTCAACGGCAAGGGTGGCGGATTCGGCGATGGCGGAAATTCGCTGTGAAATGCGGGCGGCAGGTATTCCGGCAGACATTAAAGCACCGTTCTTCGCGGGCAGCTCATGAGCTGGATGGTGGGATTCGACGGAATCTACCTTATGCTGTTCTGCGGAGCTATCGGGCTAACCTCGGGAAAGTGACAGTGCAGGCTGATTAAACGAGCGCTGATCACATGAGCGAGAAGGCCTGAACGCTCCGGAAATGGCCCGGTTCGACTATCGCGACGTTGTTGCGTAGACTGGTTCACCGGTGTTGAAAAACATCACAATGGTTCGCGCCCCAGATTGGCTCGGAATCTCGTGTTCTTCGGGATTTCTTGGCATTGATGGAGTGTGGCTAAAATATGGATTCGTTCCATAGGGTAGTGGCGCAATTGGTAGCGCAGCGGTCTCCAAAACCGCAGGTTGCAGGTTCGAGTCCTGTCTGCCCTGCGCAAGCTGTTCCGGGGTTTCCTCGGAACAAGCGCAGCAACCATGGCTCTGATCAGAGTCGGGTCAACGACGTTTGCATAGATGAGTGAGGAACAGGTGACCGAAACAGCTGCGAGCAGCTCGAAGGGCCGCCCTGCCAAGAAGTCCGATTCCGGTCTCTTCGCTCGAATCGCACTTTTTGTCCGCCAGGTAATTGGTGAGCTCAAGAAGGTCGTTGCCCCCACCCGCAAGGAACTGGTCAACTACACAGTTGTGGTGCTGGTGTTCGTGGCCATCATGATGCTTGTCGTCACCATCCTGGACCTGGCTTTCGGTACGGGAATCAAATGGGTTTTCGGCGCTACTGGCACCACGAACCACTAAGCGGATCGCTCCGCAAACCGCGCGGAATCCCCGGAAAATCAAGGGATTTCGTAGGGTTTGCGGAATTGAGCCATTTAAATAGGCATGTTAGGCAATGAGGAAGCAGGAGACCAAGTGTCTGAGCAGGAGCTCGAGGTAACTGAGACTGAGCTGGATGGGCCCGCTGAAAGCACGGCCCACGCCACGGCTGACGCTGTGGAAGGATCCGAGGTCGATTCTGCTGCGCCCGAAACTGCCGACGTCGACGACGCCGACCAGGATGAGTCCGACGACGACGAGTCTGCCGACGACGAGTCTGACGACGCCGAGTCCGGCGCCGACGCCTTGGCCGCCGCTGCAGCCGTAGCGCCCGCCGACCCCGCTGAGGAGTTCAAGGCCAAGCTTCGCCGCCAGGAGGGTGACTGGTACGTCATCCACTCCTACGCCGGTTACGAAAACCGCGTCAAGGCCAACCTTGAGACCCGCATCCAGACCCTGGACATGGAAGATTACATCTTCGAGATCCAGGTGCCCATGGAGGAAGTCGTTGAGATCAAGAACGCCCAGCGCAAGATCATCAACCGCGTACGCATCCCGGGTTACGTCCTCGTCCGTATGGACCTGACCGACGCATCCTGGGGCGCCGTCCGCCACACTCCGGGTGTCACTGGCTTCGTGGGCAACGCACACAACCCGGTCCCGCTTCGCCTTGACGAGGTCTTCTCCATGCTGGCTCCAGTCTTCGAAGAGCAGCAGGCCGAAAAGGGCAAGCCGGTCAACAAGCAGCACCAGACGCCCGTCGACATCGACTTCGAGGTCGGAGAGTCCGTCATCGTCAAGGAAGGTCCGTTCGAGACCCTTCCCGCCACGATCTCCGAGATCAAGATGGATTCCCAGACGCTTGTGGTGCTGGTGTCGATCTTCGAACGCGAAACCCCGGTTACGCTCGCATTCAACCAGGTCACCAAGATCTAGTTGATCCAAGAATTTCGCCCCGTGGTTGCCCGCTTAGCAACCACGGAGCGGTCGGTCGCCTTGCCATGGCGGCCACAAACCTGAGGCACGCTCCTGTGTCCTAGGAAGTTATTGAGAGAAGGACCTACATTGGCTCCCAAGAAGAAGGTCACCGGCCTCATCAAGCTGCAGATCCAGGCAGGTGCCGCCAACCCGGCCCCGCCGATCGGTCCTGCGCTTGGCCAGCACGGTGTCAACATCATGGAATTCTGCAAGGCGTACAACGCTGCAACGGAAGCCCAGCGCGGAAACGTTATCCCGGTTGAAATCACGGTCTACGAAGACCGCTCTTTCACCTTCATCACCAAGACCCCGCCGGCTGCAGAGCTCATCAAGAAGGCTGCAGGCGTTGCAAAGGGTTCGGCCACGCCGCACACCGTCAAGGTTGCCAAGCTGACCCAGGCACAGGTTAACGAGATCGCCACCACCAAGATGGAAGACCTCAACGCCACCAGCCTTGAGGGCGCTGCCAAGATCATCGCCGGCACCGCACGCTCCATGGGTATCACCGTCGAGGGTTAATTCCCCTCACCGCTTCATGGCGTCTGTTTTGGGAAACTGACGACGCCGGGTAGCACCGCCGGGAAACCGGCACCATTGAAATATTGAAAATGTTGGAGATCCACGCCGGATGTCCGACTGTGGCAGGGCCCAGCGCGGTCCGCAGACCACAACTGCACAAGGAGAATAAGCAGCATGGCAAAGCGCAGCAAAGCATATGAGGCAGCCGCAGCCAAGATCGAGGCGGACAAGTTCTACGCCCCGTTCGAGGCCATCAAGCTCGCCAAGGACACCAACCCGTCCAAGTTCGACGCCACCGTTGAGGTTGCTTTCCGTTTGGGCGTTGACCCGCGTAAGGCCGACCAGATGGTCCGCGGCACCGTGAACCTGCCGCACGGCACGGGTAAGACTGCCCGCGTCCTCGTTTTCGCAACGGGCGACAAGGCTGAAGCAGCAATCGCTGCAGGCGCCGACTTCGTTGGCTCCGATGACCTGATCGAAAAGATCGCAGCCGGCTGGACCGACTTCGACGCCGCAGTGGCAACCCCTGACCTCATGGGCAAGGTTGGCCGTCTCGGTAAGGTCCTCGGCCCGCGTAACCTCATGCCGAACCCGAAGACCGGTACCGTGACCGCTGACGTCACCAAGGCTGTCAACGACATCAAGGGCGGCAAGATCGACTTCCGCGTCGACAAGCACTCGAACCTGCACTTCATCATCGGCAAGGTTTCCTTCGACGAGCTGAAGCTGGCCGAGAACTACGCAGCCGCTCTGGAAGAGGTTCTTCGCCTGAAGCCGTCCGCTTCCAAGGGCCGCTACATCCAGAAGGCTACGGTCGCCACCACGTTCGGTCCGGGCATCTCCGTTGACCCGAACGTCACCAAGGTTCTCACCGAGGCGTAAGCCACCGGGAGCATCGACTCTGAAAGGACCGTCCGGCATTCGCCGGGCGGTCCTTTCGTTGTATGCAAACGGGCACCTATCGCGGCTGGCGAGCGCTGATTAGGCTGAGGGCATGACAGGCCAAGTTCCGGATTTCAGCATCCACGAGCTCCATCTGCCGGAGTCCATGGATGGGCCGGACGGCAAGGATTTCCGGGAGCTCTCATCCGTGATGGACGCCATGGTGCTGGAAACCTGGGGAAACCTGGAGCGGGCGTCCTCGGCGCAGACCCGGCTCGCCGGATGGCGCGATACTCCATACGAGGTATCGAGGAACTTCTTTGCCCGGGTTGACGGAAGCATCGTCGGCCACGCTTCCTGCAGCGTTCCGCTCAAGGACAATGTCCATACCGCGTGGATCCACGTAGATGTGCTGGAGGGGTGCCGCCGGCATGGAATCGGAACCGCATTGCTCCGCACCGTAGAAGGGATCGCGGCGGCCCAGGGGAGGCGCGTCCTGCAGGCGCACACCGAACACCCGATCGGCTTCGCACGAGCACGAGCAGGCGCGGAGGGAGTACCCGGGGGAGTACCCGACGATGGTCCGGGAGCAGCCTTCTGCCTCAAGCATGGATACACCTTGGAACAGGCCAGCAGATTCAGCACGCTGGACATGGACCATAACGCGGAATGGGCACGACTCGAGCTTGCGGCGCATTCCAAAGCAGACGCCGAATACGGGGTCCTTGCCTGGACGAACCGTTGCCCCGGAGAATACGTGGACCACATGGCCGGGCTGATGGGCCGGATGAGCACGGATACCCCGGCGGGAGGCCTGGAGATCGAGGCGGAGGCCTGGGATGCAGCCCGCGTCAGGCAACTCGAGGACACCACGCTAGCCGAAGGACAGACTGCCCTTGTGGCCGCCGCGCAACATCGGCGGACGGGGGAGCTCGTTGCGTACACCGTGATCTACCTTGATCCCGCGAAGGCTGGGGTGGCCGAGCAGGACGACACTTTGGTGGCAAAGCCGCATCGGGGCCATGGACTGGGGATGCTCGTTAAACTGGCCAATCTGCGCAGGCTGCAGACGGAATATCCGGCCGTCGGGCGCGTCATGACTTTTAACGCCGAGGAAAACGAACATATGCTGTCCATCAACGTACAGCTCGGCTTCAAACCGGCGGGATACGACGGCGAATGGCAAAAGAGGATCAAATGACGAGCACGGTGGAGATCGGCCAACTCTGGATCCCGGATTCCCTTGACGCCGACGACGCAAAGGATTTCCTGGCCGCCGTCGAAGTCAGCCGCAGGGTCCGCATGCAGATCTGGGGTACGGACGATCTGGCCTACACCCCGCTGGAGAAACTGCTCGAACTCGGCGATCCTTACGAACGCCAGGTTATTCTCGTGGCCCGCGTTGATGGCCGCATTGTCGGTACCGTAGACATCGCGCTTCCCCTTGCCGACAACATGGACCTGGCCGAGTTCACCCTGGACATCCTTCCTGAATTCCAGCGCAGGGGCGTCGGCCGGCAACTTCTGGAAGCTGCCGAGCACTTCGCCAGAAGCGAGGGCCGGACGATGATCATGGTGGACACCAACCACCCTGCGGAGTCGCTTCGCGGTGGTGCTGAAGGGCAGCTCGTGCCTGGAAGCGGACTGGGCTTCGTTCCCTTGGCCAGCCGCGAGGTCGACTTTGCCCGTCGTACCGGCTACACCCTCCAGCACATCGAACAGTTCAGTTCCTGCGCGCTTCCGCTGGATTCAAAGCTCGTCGCTGAGCTTGAAGCCGAAGCGGAAGAC
This sequence comes from Arthrobacter sp. 05L417, assembly GCF_056397865.1. Classification (NCBI taxonomy): domain Bacteria; kingdom Bacillati; phylum Actinomycetota; class Actinomycetes; order Micrococcales; family Micrococcaceae; genus Arthrobacter; species Arthrobacter sp. 05L417. The sequence goes on along the minus strand of NZ_JBFTOG010000001.1, from coordinate 372,691 downwards.
GCGAACGCCGGCCGCTACCGTCTCCACCACTGGACCGACCGCTGCCCCCAACAATGGCTCGAAGCTGTGGCCGCACTGGAGAACGCGGCCGGGGAAGTGGTGTCCGAGGGCAATGAGGCCGCAGAAGCCGAACAGCAGCAACTAGTGTTCGACGCCGGTGTGTTGCGTCAGGCGGAAGACGCCGCCGTTGCGCAGGGACGCCGAACGGTGGTCACCGCCGTCGAGCACGTCGCCAGCGGGCGGATCGTCGGACTCACCACGATCGGCGTCCTGGCGCAACGTCAGGATGTCGTCTTCCAAGACGACACGATCGTCCTGCAGGAGCACCGCGGAAACAAGCTCGGGCTCCTCATCAAGGTGGCCAATATGCAGCGCCTCAGCGAACAGTTCCCCGACGCCCGGGTGATCTACACCTGGAATGCCCCCGAAAACCGGTACCTGCTGACGGTGAACAAGCAATTGGGATTCACCACGGCCGGGGTCACGGGGTTGTGGCAGAAGGAGCTGCCGAACATGGGGCCGAGGGTTACCTCCTCCGAGTAGGTTGCGCGATTTGGCGATGCACTTGCCCGTCCCGTAAGCTTGAACTACCAAAGACCGTCGGTTGATGGGAATCCACTCCTCCGGGCACAGCTCAACTCTGTAGCTACGCGCGGAAGAACCAAGTGGTTTCCTAGACGAAGGACCCTGACAAAGGGCGGCCGGCGCAGGTGAACGAAGCAAATCTCCATGATCATTGGATCGTGTTGAGCCAAGCCCCGTGCATCTGCGCGGGGCGTTTTTTAGTTGCAGCTCTTTTGAGCGGGGACCCGGAAAACCGGCTTTATTCCCCGGAAGGAGGGTTATGGCAACGCCTAGCAAGATCTCTGCAGTAGCTGAGATCACCAACGATTTCAAGGAATCGAACGCCGCTGTCCTGACCGAATACCGCGGGCTCTCTGTTGCACAGCTCAAGCAGCTGCGCGTTTCTCTCGGCCTGGACACCAAGTTCTCGGTCGTCAAGAACACCCTGACCGCCATTGCAGCCAAGGAAGCTGGTGTCGAAGCATTCGACGGTCAGCTCGCCGGCCCCACTGCAATTGCATTCATCAAGGGTGACGCGGTTGCTGCCGCCAAGAGCCTGACGGACTTTGCCAAGGTCAACAAGCAGCTGATCATCAAGACCGGCTACTTCGAAGGCAAGGCACTGAACGCAGCAGAGGTTGCCGCACTGGCAGCCCTCGAGTCCCGTGAGCTGCAGCTCGCCAAGGTTGCAGGCGTCCTCAAGGCACCTGCTGCCGCTGCTGCACGCATCATTGACGCTCTGCGCCTCAAGCTTGAAGAAGAGGGCGGCGCTGTAGCACCGGCCGCTGAAGAAGCACCGGCTGCCGAAGAGGCTCCCGCCGAGGCTGCTGCAGAAGAGGCTGCCGCTCCGGCTGAAGCCGCTGAAGCAGCAACCGAAGAGAACTAAGTTCTCCCCATTCAAACTGCGGTGCAGTAACGGACAACGTCCGTAGCGGCACCACCTATAGGAAGGACGCCAAACATGGCGAAGCTCAGCAACGAAGAGCTCATTGAAGCTTTCAAGGAACTGACCATCATCGAGCTCTCCGAGTTCGTCAAGCTCTTCGAAGAGACCTTCGAAGTTACTGCTGCTGCTGTTGCAGTTGCAGGCCCGGCTGGTGCCGGCGCTGGCGAAGAAGTTGAAGAGAAGACCGAATTCGATGTCGTCCTCGAAGCTGCCGGTGACAAGAAGATCGCAGTGATCAAGGAAGTTCGCGCCATCACCTCCCTCGGCCTCAAGGAAGCCAAGGACCTGGTTGACGGTGCACCGAAGGCTGTTCTCGAAGGCGCCACCAAGGAAGCCGCCGAGAAGGCCAAGGAGCAGCTCGAAGCTGCCGGCGCCACGGTTACTGTCAAGTAACTCGCCTTTTCGGGAAGCCCCGTCCGGATTCGTCCGGGCGGGGCTTCCTGCATTTAAAAGGAACGCGGGGTCACTTACGGCCCATCCAGCAGCACCCAATGGGCCGTAAGTGACCCCGCGTTGCTTAGAGGGGGTCGCTGATGTCGGCCACGATCGCGCCCAAGGCCTCAGTGAGGGAATCCGCTTTCACGAAGGCGCTGAATCCGTGTTCGCCCGCTCCCATGGAGATCCTGCGTCCGGCGATGCTGGCATCCGCATAGACCGGCCAGGGCTTCGAACTTCCCAGCGGCGTGATGGTGCCGCGCTCATAGCCGGTTGCCTCGAAAGCGATGTCGGCCGAGGGCATCGACAGTTTGTTGACGCCCAGGAGGGCGCGCAGCTTGGGCCAGGAGATCTGCCGGTCACCCGGAACCAGCGCAAACAGGAACGAGCCGTCCCGGTGCTTGACCACAAGGGACTTCACGATGTCCGCCGGTGTGATCCCCATGATGCGGGCCGCTTCCTCAAGGCTGCCTGCCGCCGCCCGCTCTACGAGTTGGACGTCGAGTCCGCGGGCGGCCGCGTCGGCCAGGAATCGCTCAGTGCCCCGCATTCATGCTCCATTTCCGTTCATGGCCACTTCCGCCGCCGAAATCGCCGAGTATCTAGTCGCGGTAGAGCAGCAGTGCTTCACCTTGGCCGCCGCCACCACAGAGGGCGACGGCCGCTTTACCCTTCCCACGGCGTTTCAGCTCGTGGGCCGCGTGGAGGGCAAGGCGCGCTCCTGAGGCACCGATCGGGTGTCCAATCGCAATTGCTCCGCCGTGGACATTGCACTTCTCCAAGGGATAGTCCAGGTCCTTCAAGGACTGCACCGCAACCGAACCGAAGGCTTCGTTGATCTCGATGAAGTCCAGATCGGCGGTGGTCCACCCGGCGCGGTCCAGGGCGTGCCGTATCGCGTTCGAGGGCTGCGAATGCAGGCTGTTGTCGGGTCCCGCTACCTGGCCGGGCTTGCCGACGACGGCAAGGTAGTCAAGGCCGTTCGCCTCGGCGAAGCGGCGGCTCGTGAGCACGAGTGCGGAGGCGCCGTCGGACAGGGGAGAGGAGTTGCCAGCGGTGATGGTTCCATCGGTGGCAAAGGCGCCCTTCAAGGGGGCCAGGGTCTCGAGCGTGGTCTGGGGGCGGACGCCTTCGTCGCTTGTCAGCACCAGGGGTTCTCCCTTGCGTTGCTTGACGCTGATGGGTGTGATCTCGCCGTCGAACACTCCTTGCTCCGCGGCCGCGGCCGCACGCTGGTGCGAAGCGGCGGCCACTTCATCCTGGGACCGGCGGTCGATGCCGAGCGAGAGGTTCTTGATCTCGGTGGACAGGCCCATTGACTGGCCATCAAAGGCATCGGTGAGGCCGTCGTGGGCCGCGACGTCGAGGGCCTGGATCGCCCCGTAGCTCCACCCTTGCCGGGAACCGGGGAGCAAGTGCGGAGCGCGGCTCATCGATTCCTGGCCACCGGCGACCACGACGGCGGCGTCGCCGCTGCGGATCATTCGCGCGGCATCGATCACGGCAGTCAGTCCGGAGAGGCAGACTTTGTTGATGGTGACGGCCGGGATGTTCCAGCCGATGCCGGCGGCGATGGCGCTTTGCCGGGCCGGATTCTGGCCGGCGCCCGCCTGCAGGACCTGTCCCATGATCACTGCGTCCACTTTGTCCGCGGTGAGTCCGCTCGCCGAAATGGCGCCTGCAATGGCGTGAGCACCGAGCTCGACGGCGGTGAGCCCGGCCAGTTGCCCGTTCAACCGTCCCTGTGGGGTACGGCTGGCGGAAAGGATGACAACGTCGTTGTTGTTGTCCGTTGTGTCTGAGGGGGTGCTCATTTTCTCTCTTCCGATCAAGGGTGGTGAGCCTAGGCTACCGTGGCGCCCATCACCTCTCCATTCAACAATGGAGCCCGGATCAACATTCCGCCCACGCCATCAAGGGGCCGGCCCGCATAGGTGCCTGCAGCAACGGTGCTTGCATTCAGGCGAGATGTGGGGTAGACAGGTGGGTTGATTTGCCGTATTGTGGATATTTGCGTCTTCCCTGTTAACCTTCAGCCTTCATATAGCGGTGGGCTTTACCTCTCAGCTGCGCCATCGACGTGCCGTTTAGAACGAGCATGGTCTTGGTCAGCCGGGGTCCCGGGTCATATAGCGGAACCGGAAAGGTACACTGCGGATTCAATCTGCAGGGTGCAAGCGGGGGAGATCTGAAAACGCCTGAAGGTCTGTGGAAGGATCCCTCTTGGTCGCCTCGAGCACCTCTAATAACGAAACCGCTAATACGGCAAGCACCGATGGTGCAACTCGCCGGCTCTCATTCGCAAAGATTCACGAACCGCTGGACGTTCCGAATCTGCTCGCACTGCAGACAGACAGCTTTGACTGGCTGGTCGGAAACGAACGCTGGCAGGCGCGGGTAGCGAAGGCTGTCGAGGAAGGCGACCTGAGCGTCGCCACCACCTCCGGACTTGCCGACATCTTCGAAGAGATCTCCCCCATCGAGGACTTCCAGGGCACTATGTCCCTGAGCTTCTCCGAGCCGGAGTTCGCTGATCCGAAGTACACCATGGCCGAATGCAAAGACCGTGACGCCACTTACTCGGCACCGCTGTATGTCAAGGCCGAGTTCATGAACAACAACACGGGCGAAATCAAGCAGCAGACCGTGTTCATGGGCGATTTCCCTCTCATGACCGAGAAGGGAACGTTCGTTGTCAACGGCACCGAGCGTGTCGTCGTCTCCCAGCTGGTCCGTTCGCCGGGCGCCTACTTTGAGCGCACCGCTGACAAGACCAGCGACAAGGACATCTTCACTGCGAAGATCATCCCGTCCCGCGGTGCGTGGTTCGAACTCGAAATCGACAAGCGCGACCAGGTCGGCGTACGCCTTGACCGCAAGCGCAAGCAGTCGGTCACCGTTCTGCTGAAGGCCCTTGGTTGGACCGAAGGCCAGATCCTCGAAGAGTTCGGCCAGTACGACTCCATGCGCGCAACGCTGGAGAAGGACGCCACTGAAACCCGCGAAGACGCCTTGCTGGACATCTACCGCAAGCTGCGTCCGGGCGAGCCGCCCACTGTCGAGGCTGCCCAGTCCCTGCTGGACAACCTGTACTTCAACGCCAAGCGCTACGATCTGGCCAAGGTTGGCCGTTACAAGATCAACCGCAAGCTCGGCATCGACCGCTCCCTTGGCGACAAGGAAGCTTCGGTCCTGCACGTTGAAGACATCGTGGCCATGATCAAGTTCCTCGTCGCGCTTCACGCCGGCGAGAAGACCCTCATGGGCAAGCGCGATGGCGAAGACCACGAGCTCCGCGTCGAGATCGATGACATCGACCACTTCGGCAACCGTCGCATCCGTGCCGTCGGCGAACTGATCGAAAACCAGGTCCGCACCGGCCTGTCCCGTATGGAACGCGTTGTTCGCGAACGCATGACCACGCAGGACGTCGAAGCCATCACGCCGCAGACCCTGATCAACATCCGCCCGGTTGTGGCAGCCATCAAGGAGTTCTTCGGAACGTCCCAGCTGTCCCAGTTCATGGACCAGAACAATCCGCTCTCGGGTCTGACCCACAAGCGCCGCCTGTCGGCTCTTGGCCCGGGTGGTCTGTCCCGTGACCGCGCAGGCATGGAAGTCCGAGACGTTCACCCGTCCCACTACGGACGTATGTGCCCCATCGAAACTCCTGAAGGCCCGAACATCGGCCTGATCGGTTCGCTGGCTTCCTACGGCCGCATCAACCCGTTCGGTTTCATCGAGACTCCGTACCGCCTGGTGTCCGAGGGCGTCGTTTCCGATGAGGTCCAGTACCTCACCGCGGACGACGAAGCCGAAGTCCTGATTGCACAGGCCAACGCGCCGCTGGATGCCGACAAGAAGTTCGCGGAAGAAACCGTGCTTGTCCGTGCCCGTGGTGGTGGAGGCGAGCCCGTTCTGGTTCCGGCCGGCGAAGTTCAGTTCATGGACGTCTCCCCGCGCCAGATGGTGTCCGTAGCTACCGCTCTGATTCCGTTCCTTGAGCATGACGATGCAAACCGCGCACTCATGGGTGCCAACATGCAGCGCCAGGCTGTGCCGCTGGTCCGTTCCGAGGCTCCGTTCGTGGGTACCGGCATGGAGCGCGCTGCCGCCGTCGACGCCGGTGACGTTGTCATCGCGAAGAAGGCCGGTGTCGTCAACGAAGTTTCCGCTGACCTCGTCACCATGCTCAACGACGACGGCACGGAAACCAGCTACCGCATCAACAAGTTCGCCCGTTCAAACCAGGGCAACTGCTACAACCACCGTGTCCTGGTCAACGAAGGCCAGCGCCTCGAAGTCGGCGGCATCATCGCTGACGGCCCGGCAACGGACCAAGGTGAACTGGCCCTCGGTAAGAACCTCCTCGTGGCATTCATGTCCTGGGAAGGCCACAACTTCGAGGACGCCATCATCCTGTCGCAGCGCATCGTCGCTGAGGACGTCCTTTCCTCCATCCACATCGAGGAGCACGAGATCGATGCCCGCGACACCAAGCTTGGTGCCGAGGAAATCACCCGTGACATCCCCAACGTGTCCGAGGAAGTCCTCGCAGGACTGGACGAGCGCGGCATCATCCACATCGGTGCCGAGGTTGAAGCCGGCGACATCCTGGTCGGAAAGGTCACCCCGAAGGGTGAAACCGAACTGACTCCGGAAGAGCGCCTCCTCCGTGCGATCTTCGGCGAGAAGTCCCGCGAAGTGCGTGACACCTCCCTGAAGGTTCCCCACGGCGAGTCCGGCACGGTCATCGGCGTGCGTGTCTTCGACCGCGACAACGACGACGAGCTGCCCCCGGGCGTCAACCAGCTGGTCCGCGTCTACGTTGCCGCCAAGCGCAAGATCACCGACGGCGACAAGCTCGCCGGCCGCCACGGTAACAAGGGCGTCATCTCCAAGATCCTCCCGATCGAAGACATGCCGTTCCTTGCTGACGGTACCCCTGTGGACATCGTCCTGAACCCCCTGGGTGTTCCGGGTCGTATGAACGTCGGCCAGGTGCTCGAAACGCACCTTGGTTGGGTTGCCAAGACCGGTTGGAAGATCGAAGGCGAGCCGGAGTGGGTCAAGAACCTTCCGAACCTGCCTCGTGAAACCGGCCAGACGACCGTTGCCACCCCGGTGTTCGACGGTGCACGCGAAGAGGAAATCACAGGTCTGCTGGATTCCACCAACGTGACCCGCGACGGTGACCGCCTGATCGACTCCTCCGGCAAGACCCGTCTGTTCGACGGCCGCTCCGGCGAGCCGTTCCCGGACCCGATCTCCGTGGGCTACATGTACATCCTGAAGCTCCACCACCTGGTGGACGACAAGATCCACGCACGCTCCACCGGCCCGTACTCCATGATCACGCAGCAGCCGCTGGGTGGTAAGGCACAGTTCGGTGGCCAGCGCTTCGGTGAAATGGAAGTGTGGGCGCTCGAAGCATACGGCGCTGCCTACACCCTCCAGGAACTGCTGACGATCAAGTCGGACGACATCCACGGCCGCGTGAAGGTCTACGAAGCCATCGTCAAGGGCGAGAACATCCCCGAGCCTGGCGTTCCGGAATCCTTCAAGGTCTTGATCAAGGAAATGCAGTCGCTGTGCCTGAACGTGGAAGTTCTTTCCACGGATGGTACGACGATCGAAATGCGTGACTCTGATGACGCAGTCTTTACGGCTGCGGAAGAACTGGGCATTGATCTGTCTCGCGCAGAGCCCAGCTCCGTAGAAGAGGTCTAAACAGCCGCTCTGGCTGGCGGTGCAGACCGCCAGCCAAGGCTGCTGCCTCTTTCCGTAAACCCAAGACTTCAGAATTTAGAGAACAAGAGAGAACAGGGACCATATGTCCAGCGAATCCTCCTTCGGCCTCATGCAGATCGGCCTCGCCACCGCGGAAGACATCCGCGGCTGGTCTTACGGTGAGGTCAAGAAGCCGGAAACCATCAACTACCGCACGCTCAAGCCCGAGAAGGACGGCCTCTTCTGCGAGAAGATCTTCGGCCCGTCCCGGGACTGGGAATGCTACTGCGGCAAGTACAAGCGCGTGCGCTTCAAGGGCATCATCTGCGAGCGGTGTGGCGTTGAAGTCACCCGCGCCAAGGTGCGCCGCGAGCGCATGGGCCACATTGAGCTGGCCGCTCCCGTCACGCACATCTGGTACTTCAAGGGTGTTCCCTCCCGTTTGGGCTACCTCCTTGACCTGGCACCGAAGGACCTCGAAAAGGTCATCTACTTCGCTGCCTACATGATCACGAGCGTCGACACCGAGAGCCGTCACGCAGAACTGCCGAACCTCCAGGTGGAGCACGACCTCGAGAAGAAGCAGCTCGTCGACAACCGCGACAGCGACATCGCCACGATTGCCCGCGACCTTGAGGATGAGCTTGCCCGCCTCGAAGGTGAAGGCGCCAAGGCTGCCGACAAGAAGAAGGCCCGCGACTCCGCGGACCGTCAGATGGCCAACGTCCGCAAGCGCGCGGATGCTGAGATCGAGCGCCTCGAGCAGGTCTGGGACCGTTTCAAGAACCTCAAGGTCGCCGACCTCGAAGGTGACGAAGGCCTGTACCGCGAACTGCGCGACCGCTACGGCATGTACTTCGAAGGCTCCATGGGTGCCGAAGCCATCAAGAAGCGTCTTGAGAACTTCGACATGCAGGCAGAGTCGGAGTCCCTGCGCGACACCATCCAGAACGGCAAGGGCCAGCGCAAGACGCGTGCCCTCAAGCGCCTGAAGGTTGTCAACGCATTCCTGACCACCAACAACAGCCCGCTCGGCATGGTGCTGGACGCCGTCCCGGTGATCCCGCCGGAACTGCGCCCGATGGTCCAGCTGGACGGTGGCCGCTTCGCGACCTCCGACCTCAACGACCTCTACCGCCGTGTGATCAACCGCAACAACCGACTCAAGCGACTGCTTGACCTCGGTGCGCCGGAGATCATCGTCAACAACGAGAAGCGCATGCTTCAGGAAGCTGTTGACAGCCTCTTCGACAACGGCCGTCGCGGCCGTCCCGTCACGGGTCCGGGCAACCGTCCGCTGAAGTCCCTGAGCGACATGCTCAAGGGCAAGCAGGGCCGTTTCCGCCAGAACCTGCTCGGCAAGCGCGTCGACTACTCCGGCCGTTCGGTCATCGTCGTCGGCCCGCAGCTGAAGCTGCACCAGTGTGGTCTGCCCAAGCAGATGGCCCTGGAGCTCTTCAAGCCGTTCGTGATGAAGCGACTGGTTGACCTCAACCACGCGCAAAACATCAAGTCGGCAAAGCGCATGGTCGAGCGTTACCGTCCGCAGGTCTGGGACGTGCTGGAAGAGATCATCACCGAACACCCGGTGTTGCTCAACCGTGCACCTACCCTGCACCGCCTCGGCATCCAGGCATTTGAACCGCAGCTTGTTGAAGGCAAGGCCATCCAGCTTCACCCGCTGGTTTGTGGCGCCTTCAACGCCGACTTCGACGGCGACCAGATGGCAGTCCACCTGCCGCTGAGCCCCGAAGCGCAGGCTGAAGCCCGCATCCTGATGCTGTCCTCCAACAACATCTTGAAGCCGTCCGATGGCCGTCCGGTGACCCTGCCTTCGCAGGACATGATCATCGGTCTGTACCACCTGACCACCAAGCGCGTTGGTTCCGCAGGCGAAGGCCGCATCTTCTCCTCGGTTTCGGAAGCCATCATGGCCTACGATGCCCGCGAGCTGCACCTGAACTCCCAGGTCAAGATCCGCCTTGAGGGCTTTGTTCCTTACGCCGGCTGGGAAGCTCCGGAAGGTTGGGAGCCGGGTCAGACCGCACTGGTCCAGACCTCCCTCGGCCAGGTTCTCTTCAACGAGACCCTGCCGGAGGACTACCCGTGGGTTGAGGCTGTTGCCGACAAGGGCGAGCTTTCCCGGATCGTCAACGACCTCGCAGAGCGCTACCCGAAGGTGGTCACGGCTGCAACGCTGGACAACCTGAAGGACGCCGGTTTCTACTGGGCGACCCGCTCGGGCGTCACCGTGGCAATCTCCGACATCGAGGTGCCCACCTCCAAGCCGGCCATCTTGGCCGGTTACGAGACCATGGCTGCCAAGATCCAGGGCCAGTACGACAAGGGCCTGATCGACGACGACGAGCGTCGCCAGGAACTGATCGAGATCTGGAACAAGGCCACCAACGAAATCGCCCAGGCGATGCGTGACAGCCTGTCCCCGATGAACACCATCAACCGCATGGTGTCCTCCGGTGCACGTGGTAACTGGATGCAGGTCCGCCAGATCGCGGGTATCCGTGGTCTTGTGGCCAACCCGAAGGGTGAGATCATCCCGCGTCCGATCAAGTCCTCGTACCGCGAGGGCCTGTCGGTGCTGGAATACTTCATCGCCACGCACGGTGCCCGTAAGGGTCTGGCTGACACCGCACTGCGTACCGCCAACTCGGGTTACCTGACCCGTCGTCTGGTGGACGTTTCGCAGGACGTCATCGTCCGTGAAGAGGACTGTGGCACCGAGCGTGGTCTCATGACCGCAATCGCCGTGCCGGACTCCAACGGTGAGCTGGTCCTTGACGAGAACGTCGAGAACAGCGCCTACGCACGTACCCTCGCCGTCGACGTCGTCGACTCCAAGGGTGCCGTGCTGGCAGCTGCCGGCACCGACTGCGGCGACGTCGTCATTGCCGAGCTGCTCGCGGCCGGCATCACCGAGGTCAAGGTCCGTTCCGTGCTCACGTGTGAGTCCAAGGTCGGCACCTGTGCGCTCTGCTACGGCCGTTCGCTGGCCACCGGCAAGACCGTGGACATCGGAGAGGCCGTCGGCATCATCGCCGCACAGTCCATCGGTGAACCCGGTACCCAGCTGACCATGCGTACGTTCCACACCGGTGGTGCTGTTTCCGCCAGCGGTGGCGACGACATCACCCAGGGTCTGCCCCGTATCCAGGAGCTCTTCGAAGCCCGTACTCCGAAGGGTGTTGCACCGATTGCTGAAGCAGCCGGCCGCATCGCCATCGAAGAGTCCGAGCGCCAGATGCGCCTCATCATCACCCCGGACGATGGTTCCGAGGAGATCGCCTACCCGGTGCTGCGCCGTTCCCGCCTCCTCATCGAGGATGGCGAGCACGTCAGCGTCGGCCAGAAGCTGATCAACGGTCCTGTGGACCCGAAGCAGGTTCTGCGCATCATGGGTCCGCGTGCCGCCCAGAAGTTCCTGGTGGACGAGGTCCAGGGCGTTTACCGCAGCCAGGGCATCGGCATCCACGACAAGCACGTGGAAGTCATCGTCCGTCAGATGCTGCGCCGTGTGACCGTCATCGAATCCGGCGACTCCGATCTGCTTCCGGGCGAGCTCGCTGAGCGCAGCCGCTTCGAAGACGAGAACCGTCGCGTGGTGTCCGAAGGCCGTACCCCGGCTTCCGGCCGTCCGGAACTGATGGGTATCACCAAGGCATCTCTGGCAACTGAGTCCTGGCTGTCGGCCGCTTCCTTCCAGGAGACCACCCGCGTTCTGACGCAGGCGGCCATGGAAGGCAAGAGCGACCCGCTGCTCGGCCTCAAGGAGAACGTCATCATCGGTAAGCTCATCCCGGCCGGTACGGGCCTGCCCCGTTACACCGAGGTCACCGTGGAGCCGACTGAAGAAGCAAAGGCAAGCCTGTTCACGGGCCCCAGCGCCTTCACCGACTTCTCGTATGACGCCCTGGGCGGCGACGGAGCTCCCGAGTTCCACGCCATCCCGCTGGATGACTACGATCTCGGCAACGACTTCCGCTAACGGGCACGGCGGGCCCTTTCGTGTCGCGTTCCGCGCCACGTAGGGAACCTGCCGCCCTGCCCTTAGTCTTCTAGTCAAGGTAAGGACCCCGTACTCACTGAGTGCGGGGTCCTTCCCGTTAGGGCCCGACGACGGCGGCCGGCACCCGCCATCGTGGTTCACCCCTCTACACCCGATTAATGCCTCAGATCAAGCCATGCTAGAATTTTGGTAATTGTTCTGTGTGGCAGTGGATGAAGGCCGCCGCAGCATCATTTCGGTTTTGTTCTCATGATGTTGGGTGGAGCCTGTTTCCGGGTTGCGGGCTACGTGCGCAACGAATGCCGCACTTTTGCACGCCCACCGGGTCTTCGGACCAGGGCCGCATGGACAACGCCAAAGCTCTCACGCAAACACAGGTCAACACCTGGGCGCGGAGCAGAGATCAACCAACGGAGAACACGAAAGTGCCTACGATTAACCAGCTGGTCCGCAAGGGCCGCACGCCGAAGGTCTCCAAGACCAAGGCTCCCGCGCTTAAGGGCAGCCCGATGCGCCGCGGTGTTTGCACCCGCGTTTACACGACCACCCCGAAGAAGCCGAACTCGGCTCTCCGTAAGGTTGCGCGTGTGCGCCTCAACGGTGGCGTTGAAGTTACCGCCTACATCCCCGGTGTTGGCCACAACCTCCAGGAGCACTCCATCGTGCTGGTCCGTGGTGGTCGTGTGAAGGACCTCCCGGGTGTCCGTTACAAGATCGTCCGTGGTGCCCTCGATACCCAGGGTGTCAAGAACCGCAAGCAGGCCCGCAGCCGCTACGGCGCAAAGATGGAGAAGAAGTAATATGCCTCGCAAGGGTCCGGCCCCGAAGCGGCCGCTAGTTTCCGATCCCGTTTACGGTTCCCCGTTGGTCACCCAGCTGATCAACAAGGTTCTGATCGACGGCAAGAAGTCCACCGCAGAGCGCATCGTTTACGGCGCCCTCGAAGGTGCACGCGCCAAGTCCGGTGGCGACCCCGTTGCCGCCCTCAAGAAGGCCATGGACAACGTCAAGCCTTCCCTCGAGGTCCGCTCCCGCCGTGTCGGTGGCGCAACCTACCAGGTTCCCGTTGAGGTCAAGCCGGGCCGCTCCACCGCCCTCGCTCTCCGCTGGCTGGTTGGCTACTCCAAGGCCCGCCGCGAGAAGACGATGACCGAGCGCCTCCAGAACGAAATCCTGGATGCGTCCAACGGTCTCGGTGCCGCTGTGAAGCGTCGCGAAGACACCCACAAGATGGCCGAGTCGAACAAGGCCTTCGCACACTACCGCTGGTAAATCTTCCCGTACGCCGCCGGCTCCCTGAGCCGGCGGCGAACGTGTAGTCCATCCGAAAGGGAGACACCGTGGCACAGGACGTGCTTACCGACCTTAGCAAGGTCCGCAACATCGGCATCATGGCCCACATCGATGCCGGCAAGACCACTACCACCGAGCGCATCCTGTTCTACACGGGTGTGAACCACAAGATCGGCGAAACGCACGACGGCGCTTCGACGACCGACTGGATGGAACAGGAAAAGGAACGCGGCATCACCATCACGTCTGCCGCCGTGACCTGTTTCTGGGACAAGAACCAGATCAACATCATTGACACCCCGGGCCACGTGGACTTCACGGTTGAGGTCGAGCGCTCGCTGCGCGTCCTCGACGGCGCCGTTGCTGTCTTCGATGGCAAGGAAGGCGTCGAGCCGCAGTCCGAGACTGTTTGGCGCCAGGCCGACAAGTACAACGTGCCGCGTATCTGCTTCGTCAACAAGATGGACAAGCTCGGCGCTGACTTCTACTTCACCGTAGACACCATCATCAGCCGCCTCGGCGCCAAGCCGCTGGTTCTCCAGCTGCCGATCGGTGCAGAGAACGACTTCATCGGCGTCGTGGATCTCCTTGAGATGCGCGCCCTGGTGTGGCCGGGCGATGCCAAGGGTGACGTCACCATGGGTGCCAAGTACGAGGTCCAGGAGATCCCCGCCGATCTCCAGGCCAAGGCTGAGGAATACCGTGCACAGCTCGTCGAGACTGTTGCCGAGGCTTCCGAAGAACTCATGGAGAAGTACCTCGACGGTGAAGAACTCACTGTCGAGGAGCTCAAGGCCGGCATCCGCAAGATGACCATCAACTCTGAGCTCTACCCGGTTCTCTGTGGTTCTGCCTTCAAGAACCGCGGCGTACAGCCGATGCTGGATGCTGTTGTTGACTTCCTGCCGAACCCGCTCGACGTCCCGCCCATGGTCGGTCACGACCCGCGCGACGAAGAGAAGGAGCTCACCCGCAAGCCTTCCGCCGACGAGCCGTTCTCGGCTCTTGCGTTCAAGATTGCGGCGCACCCGTTCTTCGGCCAGCTCACCTTCATCCGCGTGTACTCCGGTCACGTGGAAGCAGGCGCACAGGTGGTCAACTCCACCAAGGGCAAGAAGGAGCGCATCGGCAAGCTGTTCCAGATGCACGCCAACAAGGAAATGCCTGTTGAAGGCGCTACCGCTGGCCACATCTACGCAGCGATCGGTCTGAAGGACACCACCACGGGCGACACCCTGTGTGATGCGAACAACCAGATCGTCCTCGAGTCCATGAGCTTCCCGGAGCCTGTGATCTCGGTTGCCATCGAGCCGAACACCAAGGGTGACCAGGAGAAGCTCTCCACGGCCATCCAGAAGCTCTCCGCTGAGGACCCGACCTTCCAGGTCTCCCTCAACGAGGACACCGGTCAGACCATCATCGCCGGCATGGGCGAGCTCCACCTGGACATCCTGGTGGACCGCATGCGCCGCGAATTCAAGGTCGAGGCAAACGTCGGCAAGCCGCAGGTTGCTTACCGCGAAACCATCAAGCGCGCTGTAGAGCGTCACGACTACACGCACAAGAAGCAGACCGGTGGTTCGGGTCAGTTCGCAAAGATCCAGATCGCCATCGAGCCGATGGACACCGCCGACGGCGAGCTGTACGCGTTCGAGAACAAGGTCACCGGTGGCCGCGTGCCCCGCGAGTACATCCCGTCCGTTGACGCGGGCATCCAGGATGCACTCAACGACGGCGTTCTGGCCGGCTACCCGGTTGTCGGCATCAAGGCCACGCTGATTGACGGCGCGTACCACGATGTTGACTCCTCGGAAATGGCGTTCAAGATCGCCGGCCGTATGGCTTTCAAGGAAGCCGCACGCAAGGCGAACCCGGTTCTGCTCGAACCGCTGATGGATGTTGAGGTCCGCACCCCTGAGGAATACATGGGTGAAGTAATCGGTGACCTGAACTCCCGCCGTGGCCAGATGCAGTCCATGGAAGACGCCGCCGGCGTCAAGGTGATCCGTGCGCACGTTCCGCTGTCCGGCATGTTCGGCTACATCGGTGACCTGCGTTCGAAGACCCAGGGCCGTGCTGTGTACTCCATGACGTTCAACAGCTACGCCGAGGTCCCGAAGGCAGTTGCCGACGAGATCATCCAGAAGAACCGCGGCGAGTAATCACCGACGGATAAACCAGGATGCTGGCCCGTTCCGGGAAAGCATTCAGCGCAGGCGCCGGGCTGTAGCCCAGGCCGCAGTCCGGCCCCTGCGCGAACAGACTCCAGGTACCAACATTGGTCCCTGAATCTGCAATTTCACCAAATCCAAAGCCCCCAAGTAGACTTGCTGGAGTTTCTGCCGCGAAAAGCGCGGCCGAGGAGCAACTCACTTGAAATCGTTCTAGGAGGAACCTGTGGCAAAGGCAAAGTTCGAGCGGACTAAGCCGCACGTCAACATCGGCACCATTGGTCACGTTGACCACGGTAAGACGACGCTGACTGCCGCCATTTCCAAGGTGCTGTACGACAAGTACCCCACTCTCAACGAGCAGCGCGACTTCGCGTCGATTGACTCTGCTCCGGAAGAGCGCCAGCGTGGTATTACCATCAACATCTCCCACGTTGAATACCAGACCGAGAAGCGCCACTACGCACACGTAGACGCTCCGGGTCACGCTGACTACATCAAGAACATGATCACCGGTGCTGCCCAGATGGACGGTGCGATCCTCGTGGTTGCCGCCACTGACGGCCCGATGGCTCAGACCCGCGAGCACGTTCTGCTCGCCCGCCAGGTTGGCGTTCCCTACCTGCTGGTCGCGCTGAACAAGTCCGACATGGTCGACGACGAAGAGCTTCTCGACCTCGTTGAAATGGAAGTTCGCGAGCTGCTCAGCGCTCAGGGCTTCGATGGCGACGACGCTCCCGTTGTTCGCGTTTCCGGCCTCAAGGCACTCGAAGGCGACCCGGTTTGGGTCAAGTCCGTCGAGGACCTCATGGAAGCTGTCGACAACTCGGTTCCGGACCCCGTTCGTGACCGCGACAAGCCGTTCCTGATGCCGATCGAAGACGTCTTCACGATCACCGGTCGTGGAACCGTTGTTACGGGTCGCGCCGAGCGCGGTACCCTCGCGATCAACTCTGAGGTTGAAATCGTTGGTATCCGTCCGGTCCAGAAGACCACCGTTACCGGTATCGAGATGTTCCACAAGCAGCTCGACGAAGCATGGGCCGGCGAGAACTGTGGCCTCCTGCTCCGCGGTCTGAAGCGCGACGACGTCGAGCGTGGCCAGGTTGTCGTCAAGCCGGGTTCCATCACCCCGCACACCGACTTCGAGGCAAACGTCTACATCCTTTCCAAGGACGAAGGCGGACGTCACAACCCGTTCTACTCGAACTACCGCCCGCAGTTCTACTTCCGTACCACGGACGTAACCGGCGTTATCACCCTGCCGGAAGGCACGGAAATGGTTATGCCTGGCGACAACACTGAGATGACCGTTGAGCTCATCCAGCCCATCGCTATGGAAGAGGGCCTCGGCTTCGCAATCCGTGAAGGTGGCCGCACCGTTGGTTCGGGACGTGTTACCAAGATCATCAAGTAGTTTCTACTTGTAGATCGGTGGAGGACCGGCCGCCTGGCGTCCGGTAGCAAAGCAAAGAAGAACCCCGTCACTATCGTGGCGGGGTTCTTCTTTGCTACTGTTTATCTATCGAATGGATTAATGGCGGATGGTGGATCCGTGACTTTGCGAAGCCGAAGCCCGTGCGGCTTCGTCGCCCCATGGGATAGGAGAGCGGCAATGTCTGGCTTCTTTGGCACCATCCTCGTATTGGCTATCGTCTTGGTCGCCGCTTTAGTGTCCTACTCCGCGGGGAAATCGAAAGGACGTTGGCTTGCCGAAAGGGCTGCGCAACGGTTGGTTGACGATTCCGTTGGGCAGTATCGCTCAGGCTATCTAGCCGGCCACTTGGCAGGGTGGCGAGACGCCGAGGCCCGGCGCCTATCTGCTCCTGCGGAGGAACGGGCCTCCCGCCCGCCTGGCCCGGAGGGCCGGCAAACGTTCCCGCCCATTCCCGTGCAGGGCGCCCCGGAGCAAATCGCGCCGAACCAAATCGCACCAGTCCAAGCCACACCAGCCCAGCCTGCCCCGGTTGGGCCCGTGCCAGTTGAACCGTGGCCGCTCCCGATTCATTCGCAACCAGCGCAGGTGCAACCAGCCCGGATCTCGCCAGAGGCCCTTCGCGACGAACGAACGGCCCGGAAACAGAAGCGGGATCGGCAGAACATCAATATCACGCTGTACGTGGCAAGCCTTCTGCTGGTCGCCGCCTCGGCGCTGTTCATCGGCACCAGCCTCCCGTCCGTTCTCCGCTTTGCCGGTGTCTGGACCATCACCGCGGCCTTTTATGCCGCGGGCTTCATCCTCCATGCGAGGACTCCCAGGCTGCGGCCCGCCGCGATCGCCCTCACGGGAACGGGCCTTGCGTTGATCCCCGTGACGGGGCTGGCGATGTACAACTTCGCCTTGAACAACGGCCCGGCCGCCTGGCTGGTCACGTCCGTCGTCGGGACGGTGGCCTATGTAGTCGCCGCAGTTCGACTCGACAACAGGGTTCTCGCCTTCCTGTCCTTGAGCTTTGTGGTCTCCTCGGCGTGGTCCGGTGTGTCCATGCTGGGCGGCGCCCTTGTCTGGTATTTCGCTTCCCTGATCGGCTTCGCCGTGTTCCTGACCCTGATAGCCACGCGCAAACCGCACTGGCTTCCGCCGGTCTATATCCGGCCCTTGATGTCCCTCCACCCCTATGTGGTGCCGTTCGTTGCACTTGCCGCCAGTTTCGTGCCCCAACATCTGGGGAAGGACGAGTACGCCATCATCATGATGGTGTGCGGCGTGTATTTCGCCGTCATGGCGGCCCTTCCCCAGGGCGTGTTCCGGCTCCAACAGTTCTATGCGGCGAGGCTCTCATTCACCGTGGCCTTCCTCGTGTTCCTTTCGGACGCCGGGCTTGGGTTGCCGGAGGTACTGTTGGCCGCCGTCGTTCTTCTTGCTCTGCAGTCGCTGTGGCCGGCATTCGACAGCAGCCGGTTCGCCCGTTGGTTCCCGGGTCCGTGCACATCCCAGGCGATCCGGCGCTGCCGGATTGATGCCGTGGTGTGCTTTGGCCTTCAACTGGCGGCTGCCTCCATGGCGGCCTTCGCCATCCTGGTCCGGCATTCCGGGACGCCCGTGGGCCTCCCGTTGTTCGCGAGCCTCCTGTGCGGTTTGGTCCTGGCGTGGAAGCTGGGAGGCCACGCCGAGTGGCTCCCCGTGGGCGCCCTTGTGGTGGCGGCGCCGTTTGCCGATGAACTCGGCGGTTGGCCGACGGCGGCATTGTTGGCTATCGCCGGCGCGTTCTGGCTGCTGCGGGCCAGCAGGCCAATGGAGGGCAAACGCAGGGTCTTTGTCCTCGCGGGGCGCATTGCGCTCACTCTCAGCATCCCGGCAGCGACAGCAGCTGTAGCGCCGGAGAATCCCGACCGCGCTGCCGCCGTCGTCATGGCGTTCCTTGCCGCCGTGACGTTCCAGTTGCTGTTGGAAGCCGCGCTGATCCGCTTGGGTGTCGGGACCTTCGCGCCGACCGCCTTCCTCGCAGCCTTTGCCGGGGCGGGCATGGCCGTGATGCCTTTGCTTATTTTGCTCGAGCAAGCCCCGGACCAACCCCTGACAGCGTCGGCCATCAGAATTCATGTCCTTGCTGCCGCGCTGGTTGGTTGGACGCTGTTCCCGAATGCGGTGAGAGTCACCCTGCGCGGAAGGATGGTTGAGTTCCTCGCCCCGGCGGCCCTAGCCTGGGCGGGAGTGCTGTCCTTCGGAGCCCTGTCCGTGGCGTTGGGAAATGCTGTGTTGCTCGTTGGCATGCTGTATTTCACGGTTCAGGCGCTCCGTCTTCCCCGCACCCTGCACCGCCGCAGCTATTGGTGGGCGGTCCGTGCCCTCGTCACCCTTCTCGCGGGCACAGGCTATCTGCAGTTGCTCCGGGACGGAGGTGGCCTGGAGTTGGCGGGGGAGAGGCTTCAGCTTGCAACTGTGGTCTTCATCGCCTTGACCCTCCAGGTCATTCCGCCCCTCGTGGAGGCGGTCCGCGGTCCTGACCGAGGCCTCGCGACACTCGACGCCGCCGTGGTGCTGCCCTTCATGGCCGGCGCCGTCGCCGTCGTGAGCATTTCCGGGCGCTACGTCGACGGCTCCGTGGCCGGAAGCTGGCAAGCGGCCGCGGCCTCACTCATCATGGCGGCCTCGGCGGTGGCGGCCGGGTTCATGCTTCGCACGGAGGGCGCCTCCTCAGTCTTCGTGCCGGCGACGTTGGCGCTCTTGCTGCTGCTTCGCGGTGGGCACATTCACGAGGTCGAGGCGTTGCTTGCCATCTTCGCCGGGTTCAGCGCCGTCATGGTGGCTGCGGCACCCGGGCGGACGGCGAAGGGCGTCTACTTCATTGCCGCCAGGATTCTCACGGCCGCCCTCGCCGCAGTCTTCGCGCACGACGTGTCGGCCTCCGTCACCGTTGTGTCGCTGACTTTCGCGGGCGTCCTGGTGCTGCAGCACATCGCCCGCTGGCTCATGCGGAACCGCTTGCAGCAGATTCCCTTCCAACAGGCGGCAGTCTGGGTGACGCTCGGAGCGCAAGCCGTGCTGCCGGCGATGTACCTTTTGGCTCAGCAGGAAGCCCACGACGGCGGCCGCTGGGTCCTGCTGCTCGAGCTGGCAGCGTTGTTGGTCTCCGCCGTCGTGGCGAGCCGGATCTTCACCGCCCGGGGCGCCGGGTATTTCACCATCCCGGCGTCGGTTGCCGCGGTGGTGGCAGCCGGACCCGAGGTGTCATTCCCTGCCGGGACGTGGCTCGCGGAACCCCTGTTCGGTCAGTTCGCGGTGATTCTGGTGCTGCTCGCGATGTCGCTACTGGTGACTGTTGTGAGGCTGCTGGTCCAGCCGGGAAGCGGCGTCCCCGAGCATTGGTTCTGGCTGGCGGCGGCGCTGTCTTTCGCGGGTGCCGGAGGCGCGCTGTCGGTTGACGTTCCGCACACCGCCACGGGTATGGCGGGACTGGTACTGGCGCTAGTGTGCTTCGTGGCCTCCCACGTCGAGGGAATGCCGGGCTTCTACCCGCTTGCCTCCGCCGCTAGCCTCGTCGGTGCTACTGTCCTGGTCGCTACGGCCCTGGATGAGGCTCCCCTTCTGGGGCAGGCCGGGGCTCAATGGGAGGATTTCCTCCCGTGGCTCCTGGGCTGCGCAGGATCGGCCGCTGTGCTCTACGCTGCCCGTTGGTCCCGGATCCCGGGCGTGGGGTCGCAGCCTGTGCGCAAGTTGTCGCTCGCGGCAGCGGCAGGAGGGGGATTTGCGCTGGCCGCAGCTGCAGGCCTACTGCACGATGACACCGGTCTGGCAGGAACTTGCCTTCTCGGCGCCGCCGTGGCCGTGGCCTACCTCGAAGTACCCCGGGCCATCAGATTCACTGTCGCGGAGCTGGGGGCGGTGCTGGTGCTTGCCGCCGCACAGCGGGCGGTCCTTTTCGTCCATGGAGCCAGGCCCGAGCTCTTTTGGGTGGTGCAGTGGTTCGCGGTCCTCGGTGCCGTTTTGGCAGGGGTGCGCTATTACGTAGGGGACAATCTGGAGGGGCGAATCAGATTGGGGATCGCCTCAGGCTTGTTGTCCTTCGGAGGCCTCCTCTCGGTAGTGCCAGGTAGCCTCTTCCCGGGCACTGAGCCACAGCAACTATGGGTCCTCGTCGGATATGCCGTGTTACTGCTTGCCGGACTTGTCCTCGCCGAGCGCATGTTCGTGTGGTGGGGTGCCGCGGGCGTTGCCCTCAGCGTGATGTGGGCCCTTCGTTCCTATGCCTTCGCGATGCTCGCCGTGATCGCCTTGGCATTGATTGTCCTTGCGGTCTGGCGCCTCAACCGGACCGCGCCCTGATACCGTTGCCTCAAGGGAGGAATGCGAAATGGGAACGCTGATTTTTCTGGTCTTGGTGGTTGTTGTGGTAGCCGGGGTCTTTTGGGGAAGGAAATACTTCCGCCGCGAGATCGAGCGCGCCAAGCGAATCAATCGGGCGAACAGGAAAGATTGATTTAGCACGATCGGTCCACAAACAGGACTTCGAATCAGCTCCTGCGCGCCTTGCTCAAGGACTGGTACCAGTAATACGAGTCCTTGGGGGTTCTCTCGAGGGTGTCGAAATCCACGTGCACCAGGCCGAAACGCTGCGAATAGCCCGCGGCCCATTCGAAGTTGTCCAGTAGCGTCCAGACGTAGTAGCCCAGAAGTTCGACGTCGTGGGCAATCCCGCCAGGGGCCGTGGCCCTCAAGGCCTGGCCAAGGTGCGAAGCAAGGTAGCTGATGCGGTCGGTGTCGTGCACTGGACCCCAGGTGTGGTCCGGTTCCGGGAAGCTCGCGCCGCTCTCTGTGATGAAGAGGGGAGGCAGCGCTGCTCCGTAGCGGTCCTTTAACTCCCGGAGCAGGATTCCGAGGTGTTCGGGGGCCACAGGCCAGCCAAATCCTGTCGTTTCGTATTCGGGGAAGGCCGCAAGGTGGAACGGAAGCTTGGCCATCATGTCCGGGGTGTTCCAGTGCGCGGTTCCGTCGGCGTGGCCCGAGGCTACTTTGACGGGGTAGTAGTAGTTCAGGCCGTAGAAATCCAAGGGCTGGTGGATGGTCTTGAGATCTTCGTCCCGGACTTTGCCCAGGGCGCGGAACCAAGGCCTCACCTGTAGCGGAGGCTTCGGGTACTGCCCCAGGAGGATGGGATCGGCATACACCCGGTTGAAGATGAGGTCGAAGGCCTTGGCCATGAGGCCGTCTGCCAGCCGCTTGCTTGCGGGCCGGACTGGAGAATGCACGTTGGCTACGCCGACAGTTCCTGCTATTCCGGCAGCGCGCAGGGCCTGGACGGCCAGGCCGTGCCCCAACAACTGGTGGTGGGCAGCCGGCAGGGCATCGAAAAGCAGGCGCCTGCCGGGAGCGTGGACGCCGAGCGCGTACCCTTGCAACGCGACCGAAACTGGTTCGTTCAGGGTGACCCATTGCGCCACGCGGTCACCGAAGCGCTGTGCGGCCGCGGCCGAGTATTCGGCGAACCGTTCCGCCGTCGCCCGATTAAGCCAGCCGCCGTCGTGCTCCAACGGCAGGGGAGTATCCCAATGGAACAAGGTCACCATGGGGGACACGCCGGCCTTCAGGAGCTTGTCGATCAGGCGGTCGTAGAAATCCAGTCCCTGTTGGTTGATCGGTCCCTTGCCGCCGGGTTGGATCCGTGGCCAGGAGAGAGAGAACCGGTAGGAATCCACGCCCAGGTCCTGCATGAGGGCAATGTCCTCGTCCGTCCGGTTGTAGTGGTCGCAGGCGACTGCAGGGGAGTGCCCGTCGACGATCGCGCCTGGTTTCTCGGCAAATGCATCCCAGCTCGACGGTCCGCGACCGTCCGCTGTGAGCGAGCCCTCGATCTGAAAGGCCGCAGCAGCGACGCCCAAGGTGAAGTCCGGCCGGATGCGGCCTGCAAGATCCCCCACCGCGGCATCTTGGACAGTCATGACCCCATCATCCCGAGCGCAGGAGCTGATGGCAATGGTCCGACGAGGCCCGATTGGCTTATGCCGGGGAATTCCGGCATACTAGGTGAGTTGTTCAAGCGCTTCTTCGCGTCCCGATCCGGATAATGCCGGGTGTCAGGGTCCAAGCTGAAGCCCAAACATAACCCAGATCCCCAAAGGAATTCGGACGATTTTGCGCGGAAAGCGCGACACGCCCGACCGCGGGGGTCGGTTACACCGGCAAGTTGAGGAACCCGGATCCCTCCGGATTCAGCTTGTGCGGCGGGTGGTAGTACTACTTCAAATGCTTCGGCAGCCACATGCAACACGTAAGTGAACAGGGCAGCCTTTATTCGAGGGCAGCACAGACTGAAAGAGAGTCAGGCGACATGGCGGGACAAAAAATCCGCATCCGGCTGAAGTCATATGACCACGAGGTCATTGATGTTTCAGCGCGGAAGATCGTTGAGACGGTCACGCGCGCAGGCGCAACGGTAGTGGGCCCCGTGCCGCTGCCGACGGAGAAGAACGTGTACTGCGTTATCCGCTCTCCCCACAAGTACAAGGACAGCCGTGAGCACTTTGAAATGCGTACTCACAAGCGTCTGATCGACATCATCGACCCCACGCCGAAGGCTGTTGACTCGCTTATGCGTCTCGACCTGCCGGCCGACGTGAACATCGAAATCAAGCTGTAGGGAGGTGCTGAGAAAACTATGACCGCAACCCGTAATGTAAAGGGCCTGCTGGGCACGAAGCTCGGCATGACCCAGGTCTGGGACGAGAACAACAAGCTCATCCCGGTAACTGTCGTCCAGGCTGACTCCAACGTCA
Organism: Arthrobacter sp. 05L417; assembly: GCF_056397865.1. Lineage (NCBI taxonomy): Bacteria > Bacillati > Actinomycetota > Actinomycetes > Micrococcales > Micrococcaceae > Arthrobacter > Arthrobacter sp. 05L417. The sequence goes on along the minus strand of NZ_JBFTOG010000001.1, from coordinate 349,314 downwards.
TCACCCAGCTGCGCAATGCAGAGACTGATGGCTATGTCGCCGTTCAGATCGGCTACGGCCAGATCGATCCCCGCAAGGTCACCAAGCCGCTGGCTGGTCACTTTGAAAAGGCTGGCGTAACTCCTCGCCGCCACGTCGTCGAACTGCGCACTGCAGACGCCGCGTCTTACGAACTGGGCCAGGAGCTTTCTGTTGAGCTCTTCGAAGCCGGTCAGAAGATCGACGTCGTCGGCACCAGCAAGGGTAAGGGCTTCGCCGGTGTTATGAAGCGTCACGGCTTCCACGGTGTTGGAGCCTCCCACGGTGCGCACAAGAACCACCGCAAGCCCGGTTCAATCGGTGGCGCATCCACCCCGAGCCGCGTCTTCAAGGGTCTGAAAATGGCCGGTCGCATGGGCGCAGAACGTCACACCACGCTGAACCTCACGGTTCACGCTGTTGACGCCGAGAAGTCGCTGCTCCTTATCAAGGGTGCCGTCCCCGGTGCCCGCGGCCAGGTCGTCCTCGTACGCACCGCCGTGAAGGGAGCCTAGTTAGATGACTAGCACTGTCAAGGTAGACCTGCCTGCAGAGATCTTCGACGTCCAGACCAACGTGCCGCTGCTGCACCAGGTCGTCGTCGCACAGCTCGCTGCTGCTCGCCAGGGTACCCACAAGACCAAGACCCGCGCCGAAGTTTCCGGTGCAGGCCGCAAGCCGTTCAAGCAGAAGGGCACCGGCCGCGCCCGTCAGGGTTCCATCCGTGCTCCTCACATGACCGGTGGTGGCATCGTCCACGGCCCGACGCCGCGTGACTACAGCCAGCGGACCCCCAAGAAGATGAAGGCTGCCGCACTGCGTGGCGCCCTGTCCGACCGCGCCCGTAACGGCCGCATCCACGTCGTTGCTGAACTGGTCGCCGGCACCAAGCCGTCCTCCAAGGCAGCACTCGCCGCGTTGCGTGCAGTCTCCGAGCGTAAGAACCTGCTCGTTGTTATCGAGCGCGCCAACGATGTTGCCGCACTGTCCGTGCGCAACCTCGCAGATGTTCACGTTCTGTACGCAGACCAGCTGAACACCTACGACGTGCTGGTTTCCGACGACGTTGTCTTCACCAAGGCTGCGTTCGAGGCTTTCATCGCTGACAAGGCAAAGAACGAGGAGGATGCCAAGTGAGTGCAGCCACCATCAAAGACCCGCGCGACGTCGTCATTGCACCCGTCGTTTCGGAAAAGAGCTACGGCCTGATCGACGAGGGCAAGTACACCTTCCTGGTGGACCCCCGCTCGAACAAGACCGAGATCAAGCTGGCCGTGGAGAAGATTTTCTCCGTCAAGGTCGAATCGATCAACACCATCAACCGTGCCGGTAAGCGCAAGCGGACCAAATTCGGCTGGGGACAGCGCAAGAGCACCAAGCGTGCAATTGTCACCCTCAAAGAAGGCACAATCGACATCTTCGGCGGTCCGCTCGCGTAGCGGAGACCACTTTAACGAGGAAATGAATTATGGGAATCCGTAAATACAAGCCGACTACCCCGGGCCGTCGCGGCTCGAGCGTAGCCGACTTCTCCGAAATCACGCGATCGACTCCGGAAAAGTCGTTGCTGCGTCCGCTGCACAAGACTGGCGGCCGTAACAACACCGGTAAGATCACTACCCGTCACAAGGGTGGTGGCCACAAGCGCCAGTACCGTCTGATCGACTTCCGTCGTCACGACAAGGACGGCGTCAACGCCCGCGTTGCCGAAATCGAGTACGATCCGAACCGCACGGCTCGCATCGCCCTCCTGCACTATGTTGATGGCACCAAGCGTTACATCATCGCCCCGAACAAGCTGTCCCAGGGTGACTTCGTCGAGGCTGGCCCCGACGCTGACATCAAGCCGGGCAACAACTTGCCGCTGCGCAACATCCCCGTTGGTACCACCATCCACGCAGTTGAACTGCGTCCGGGTGGCGGCGCCAAGATGGCCCGTTCCGCAGGTGCTTCGGTTCAGCTCGTCGCCAAGGAAGGCCGTTTCGCCCAGCTGCGTCTGCCCTCCGGTGAAATCCGCAACGTTGACGTGCGCTGCCGCGCAACCGTCGGCGAGGTCGGCAACGCCGAGCAGTCGAACATCAACTGGGGTAAGGCCGGCCGTATGCGCTGGAAGGGCGTTCGCCCGACCGTCCGTGGTGTCGCCATGAACCCGGTCGATCACCCGCACGGTGGTGGTGAAGGTAAGACTTCCGGTGGACGTCACCCGGTCAACCCGAACGGTAAGCGTGAAGGCCGCACCCGCCGCCCCAACAAAGAGAGCGACAAGCTTATTGTTCGTCGCCGCCGTACTGGCAAGAACAAGCGATAGGAGCCTGGACACATGCCACGCAGCCTGAAAAAAGGTCCTTTCGTAGACCAGCACCTCTTTGTGAAGGTCGCCAGGGAAAACGAAAAGGGCACCAAGAACGTCATCAAGACCTGGTCCCGCCGTTCGATGATCGTCCCGGACATGCTGGGTCACACGATTGCCGTTCACGACGGACGCAAGCACATTCCGGTGTTTGTCACTGAGTCGATGGTCGGGCACAAGCTCGGCGAATTCGCTCCCACGCGGACATTCCGCGGCCATGTCAAGGACGACCGTAAGGGCAAGCGCCGCTAAGGCGCTCGCTCTACGGCTAAGACGAGAGAAGGAAAGCAATGGAAGCCAAGGCTATTGCGCGTCACATCCGCGTAACGCCTATGAAGGCCCGGCGCGTCGTCAACCTTGTTCGTGGTAAGCAAGCGAATGAGGCTCTGGCAATTCTGAAGTTCGCCGAACAGGCAGCTTCGGAGCCGGTATTCAAGGTAGTTCAGTCGGCAATGGCAAACGCACGGGTCCTCGCGGACCGCGACGGCGTTGCCTTTGACGAAGGAGACCTCTACATCAGCGAAGCGTTTGTTGATGAAGGCCCGACCATGAAGCGGTTCCAGCCGCGTGCTCAGGGTCGCGCATTTCAGATCAAGAAGCGCACGAGCCACATCACCGTGGTAGTCGCTACCCCGGAGAAAGAGGAGGCTCGCTAAGTGGGACAGAAAGTAAACCCGCACGGGTTCCGACTCGGCATCACCACCGATCACGTATCGCACTGGTTTGCTGACAGCACCAAGGCTGGCCAGCGGTACAAGGACTTCGTTCGCGAAGACATCCGCATCCGCCAGCTCATGTCCACGGGCATGGAGCGCGCTGGTATCGCCAAGGTCGAAATCGAGCGCACCCGTGACCGTGTCCGCGTGGACATCCACACGGCTCGCCCGGGCATCGTCATCGGCCGCCGCGGCGCAGAAGCGGACCGCATTCGCGGCGAGCTCGAAAAGCTCACCGGCAAGCAGGTCCAGCTGAACATCCTCGAGGTCAAGAACCCCGAGATGGAAGCACAGCTTGTTGCCCAGGGCGTTGCTGAGCAGCTGACTTCCCGCGTGGCTTTCCGCCGTGCGATGAAGAAGGCCATGCAGTCTGCACAGCGTGCGGGTGCCAAGGGTATCCGTATTGCTTGCTCCGGTCGACTGGGTGGCGCAGAAATGTCCCGCTCCGAGTTCTACCGCGAAGGCCGTGTGCCCCTGCACACCCTGCGTGCGAACATCGACTACGGCTTCTACGAAGCCAAGACCACCTTCGGCCGCATCGGCGTGAAGGTCTGGATCTACAAGGGCGACGTCACCGCGAAGGAACTGGCTCAGCAGGCAGCTTCCGCTCCGTCCCGCGGCCGCGGTCCCAGCGACCGCCCGGGCCGCCCGGGTGGCGCCGACCGTGGTGACCGCCGTCGTCGTACCGACCGTCCGGCAGCTGACGCAGCACCTGTTGCTGCAGAGGCTCCGGCAGCTGAAGCTGCTGCTCCCGCAGCAGAAGGAGGACAGGCTTAAATGCTTATCCCACGTCGAGTCAAGCACCGTAAGCAGCACCACCCGGGTCGTTCCGGCGCTGCAACGGGCGGCACCAAGGTCACTTTCGGTGAGTACGGTATCCAGGCGTTGAGCCCGGCCTACGTCACGAACCGTCAGATCGAGTCTGCCCGTATCGCGATGACCCGCCACATCAAGCGTGGCGGTAAGGTCTGGATCAACATTTACCCGGACCGTCCGCTGACGAAGAAGCCGGCCGAAACCCGCATGGGTTCCGGTAAGGGTTCTCCGGAATGGTGGGTCGCAAACGTCAAGCCGGGCCGCGTTCTCTTCGAGCTCGCCGGTGTCAATGAAGAGGTAGCTCGCGAGGCACTGCGCCTGGCAATCCACAAGCTGCCGTTGAAGGCACGCATTGTGCGTCGCGAAGGTGGTGAATAGAAATGGCAGTAGGGTCGAAGGATCTCGCACCCGCACAGCTGGACGGTTTCGACAACGAGCGTCTCGTTGAAGAACTCCGCAAGTCCAAGGAAGAGCTGTTCAACCTGCGTTTCCAGTCCGCCACCGGACAGCTGGAGAACCACGGTCGTCTGCGCGCGGTAAAGAAGGACATCGCACGCATCTACACCGTTCTCCGTGAGCGCGAGCTGGGCATTCGTGCCGAGGTTGCCGCACCGGTTGTGGAAGCCAAGGAAGAAAAGAAGTCCAAGAAGGCAGAAGCCAAGGCTGAGAAGGCCGAAGCCGAGGCTGGAGAGGACGCCAAGTGAGCGAACAGAAGGAAACTGTGACGGAAGCAGCAGCCAGCGCTGAACAGCGCGGTTACCGTAAGACGCGTCGCGGCTACGTTGTCTCTGACAAGATGGAAAAGACCATCGTTGTTCAGGTTGAAGACCGCGTGAAGCACGCTCTGTACGGCAAGGTCATTCGCCGCACCTCGAAGATCAAGGCTCACGACGAGCAGAACACCGCCGGCATCGGCGACCTCGTTCTGATCTCTGAGACCCGCCCGCTGTCCGCTACAAAGCGGTGGCGCCTGGTCGAGATCCTCGAAAAGGCTAAGTAATCCCGCGCCGGGCTTTGTCCGGCAGCGATATGGATTGGTGGAAAGGCCCGTATTCCGTTAGGAATGCGGGCCTTTCCGCGTTTCGGTCCGGAGCACAAAACGTGCTAGGATATTGAGTTTGTATGGCGCCAGTTGTGCGTCAACAACCACCTCGTAAACAATCGTGCCGCGGCATACTGCCCCGCGCAGTTATTTCCGCAAGGGAAGCTGATGCTGGCGGCACGGGAGTTTAGGCCTGCTCTGGCAAAATCCAGGCAGGTCAAGAGACACCCCGATCAACCGTTCCGCAAGGCTCATTCCGTATGCTCCATTTCGGTCTGAGAACCGGCGCGACGCAAGGAGTAAAAATTGATTCAGCAGGAGTCGCGACTGAAGGTCGCCGACAACACGGGTGCTAAGGAAATCCTTACCATTCGCGTTCTCGGTGGATCCGGCCGTCGCTACGCAGGCATTGGCGACGTCATTGTCGCAACCGTCAAGGACGCTATCCCGGGCGGCAACGTAAAGAAGGGTGACGTCGTCAAGGCTGTCATCGTTCGTACCAAGAAGGAACGCCGCCGTGCGGATGGTTCCTACATCAAGTTTGACGAGAACGCAGCTGTGATTCTGAAGAACGACGGCGACCCCCGCGGTACCCGTATCTTCGGCCCGGTTGGTCGTGAACTCCGTGACAAGAAGTTCATGAAGATCGTTTCGCTGGCTCCGGAGGTGCTGTAACCCATGGGTGCAAAGATCAAGAAGGGTGACCTGGTTCAGGTCATCACCGGCGCCAAGCAGGAACGTGGCGGCGACCGTGGCAAGCAGGGCAAGGTTCTTCGCGTGTTCACCGAGACCAACCGCGTCCTGGTAGAAGGCATCAACCGAGTCACCAAGCACACCAAGGTCGGTCAGTCGCAGCGCGGCACCAAGACCGGTGGCATCGAGGTCGTTGAGGCCCCGATCCACGTCTCCAACGTTGCTCTTGTTGACCCCTCGACCAAGAAGCCGACCCGCGTTGGTTTCCGTCTCGAGACCGTTGAGAAGGACGGCGTCTCCAAGACCGTCCGTGTCCGCGTGTCCAAGGCATCCGGGAAGGACATCTAATGACTGAGACTCTCGAGACTCCAGCGAAGATCGTTCCGCGTCTGAAGACGAAGTACGCCGATTCCATCAAGCAGACCCTGGTTGAGGAATTCAAGTACGAGAACGTGAACCAGGTTCCCCGCCTGGTGAAGGTTGTTGTGAACATGGGTGTTGGAGATGCCGCCAAGGACTCCAAGCTGATCGACGGCGCTGTCCGCGACCTCACCCTGATCACCGGCCAGAAGCCGCAGGTAACCAAGGCCCGCAAGTCCATCGCCCAGTTCAAGCTGCGCGAAGGCATGCCCATCGGTGCACACGCAACTCTGCGTGGGGACCGTATGTGGGAATTCGTGGACCGCCTCGTAACCCTCGCCCTGCCCCGTATCCGCGACTTCCGCGGCCTCAACGGCAAGCAGTTCGACGGCAACGGCAACTACACCTTCGGTCTGACCGAGCAGGTTATGTTCCACGAAATCGACCAGGACTCCATCGACCGCGTTCGCGGTATGGACATCACGGTTGTCACCACTGCAAAGACCGATGACGAAGGCCGTGCGCTGCTCAAGGCACTTGGCTTCCCGTTCAAATCCGAAGACTAATAACTACGTAGTAGGTCCGGCCGCGGCTGCTTTGTAGCCAACGCGGAAACCATTACGAGGAAGGGCAAGAGCCCAAAATGACTATGACAGATCCTGTCGCAGACATGCTTACGCGTCTGCGCAACGCCAACTCGGCATACCACGACACCGTGAGCATGCCGTACAGCAAGCTCAAGGCACGCGTTGCCGACATCCTGAAGGCAGAAGGCTACATTGCTGCCTGGAAGGAAGAGGAAGCCGAAGTCGGCAAGAAGCTGACCATCGACCTCAAGTTCGGTCCGAACCGCGAGCGTTCGATCGCTGGTGTCCGCCGCATTTCCAAGCCTGGCCTCCGCGTTTACGCGAAGTCCACCAACCTGCCTCACGTGCTGGGTGGCCTGGGTATCGCAATCCTGTCCACCTCTTCCGGCCTCCTGACTGACAAGCAGGCCGGCAAGAAGGGCGTGGGCGGCGAAGTCCTCGCGTACGTCTGGTAACGGGAAAGGAAGAGAATAATGTCACGTATTGGACGTCTCCCCATCACCGTTCCTGCCGGCGTTGAAGTTAAGGTTGATGGCTCTGTCATCAACGTCAAGGGCACCAAAGGCGAGCTGAGCCACACTGTAGCCAGCCCGATCGAGGTCACCCTGGACGAAAGCACCTTGACTGTCACCCGCCCGAACGACGAGCGCGCTTCGCGTTCCCTGCACGGCCTGACCCGCACCCTGATCGCCAACATGATCGAGGGCGTCACCAAGGGCTACGAAAAGAAGCTTGAAATCGTTGGTACCGGTTACCGCGTTCAGGCCAAGGGATCTGACCTTGAGTTCGCTCTCGGCTTCAGCCACCCGGTCAATGTCTCCGCTCCCGAAGGCATCACCTTCACGGTGGAGGGGCCGACCAAGCTCTCCGTCGCTGGTATCTCCAAGCAGCAGGTCGGCGAGGTTGCTGCCAACATTCGCAAGCTGCGCAAGCCCGACCCCTACAAGGGCAAGGGTGTCCGTTACGCCGGCGAAGTTATCCGCCGCAAGGTCGGAAAGGCTGGTAAGTAAACCATGGCCATCGCAATTAACAAGAAGCGTACGAACAAGAGCAAGTCTGCTGCACGCAGCCGTCGCCAGCTTCGTATCCGCAAGCGCATCACCGGCACGGCTGCTCGTCCTCGTCTGGTCGTCAACCGCTCCGCACGCCACATCTTCGTCCAGGTTGTCGATGACAGCAAGGGTGTAACCGTGGCTTACGCTTCCACTTTGGAAGCCGACCTTCGTGCATTCGACGGCGACAAGACTGCCAAGGCCAAGCGCGTCGGCGAGCTCGTTGCCGGACGTGCCAAGGCTGCAGGCATCGAAGCTGTTGTCTTCGACCGCGGTGGTAACAAGTACCACGGCCGCATCGCCGCCGTCGCTGACGGCGCACGTGAAGGTGGGCTGGCACTGTGACCGTTGAGAATAACGAAAAGGACATTCAGGTGACTGAAGCTGCAGCTGCTGAGGCAACTGAGACTGCTGCTGCCACCGACGACCGCCGCGGCGGCCGTCGTGGCGAGCGTGGTGACCGTGGCCAGGGCCGCGGCGACCGTGGTGGCCGTGGTGGCCGCGACGGCGGTCGCGAGGCCGAGAAGAGCCAGTTCGTAGAGCGCGTTGTAACCATCAACCGTGTTGCCAAGGTCGTCAAGGGTGGTCGTCGCTTCAGCTTCACCGCACTCGTCGTCGTCGGTGACGGCAACGGCCTGGTTGGCGTCGGCTACGGCAAGGCGAAGGAAGTTCCGGCAGCTATCGCAAAGGGCGTTGAAGAAGCCAAGAAGTCCTTCTTCCGCGTTCCCCGCGTTGGCAACACCATCCCGCACCGCGTGCAGGGTGAGGCCGCAGCAGGCGTTGTCATGCTGCGTCCGGCTTCCCCGGGTACCGGTGTTATCGCCGGTGGTCCGGTCCGCGCGGTACTGGAATGCGTCGGTATCCACGACGTTCTCTCCAAGTCGCTCGGTTCCTCGAACGCCATCAACATCGTTCACGCGACTGTTGACGCCCTGAAGCGACTGGAAGAGCCCGCTTCCGTGGCAGCCCGCCGTGGCTTGCCGCTGGACGAGGTTGCTCCTGCTGCTCTGGTGCGCGCACTCCAGAACCAGAAGGCAGGTGTTTAGTCATGGCTAAGAACCTGACTCCCTCCGACGCTCAGTTGGAGATCACCCAGATCAAGGGCGTCATCGGCGCCAAGCAGAACCAGCGTGAAACCCTGCGGTCCCTCGGCCTCAAGCGCATCGGACACACTGTTGTCCGTACCGCTGACGCCGTGACTGTTGGAATGCTCAACACGGTTCCGCACCTCGTGAATGTAGAGGAGGCGAAGTAATGGCTGAGAACAAGACTGCCGATAAGGCAGAGAACGTGGCTGCCGACAAGCAGAACGCCCTGAAGGTCCACCACCTGCGTCCTGCCCCCGGTGCCAAGACTGCCAAGACCCGTGTTGGTCGTGGTGAAGGCTCCAAGGGTAAGACCGCCGGTCGCGGTACCAAGGGTACGAAGGCCCGCTACCAGGTCAAGGCTGGCTTTGCCGGCGGCCAGCTGCCGCTGCACATGCGCCTGCCGAAGCTTCGCGGCTTCAAGAACCCGTTCCGGGTTGAGTTCCAGGTTGTAAACCTGGACAAGCTCAACGAGTTGTTCCCGGAAGGTGGCGCTGTCACCGTCGAGTCCCTGGTTGAGAAGGGCGCCGTTCGCAAGAACCAGCCCGTCAAGGTGCTGGGCACCGGCGACATCACCGTCAAGGTTGACGTCACCGCCCACGCTTTCTCCTCCAGCGCAGCTGAGAAGATCGCAGCAGCAGGCGGAACCACCACTGCCCTCTAAAGGGCTCTGGGGCTATCGCCCGCTGTGAAAGGACTCCCGGTGTGGAGGGCTTCGGCCCCTCGCACCGGGAGTTTTTTCACATGGCGCGCACCCCTCGATTGTTCGCATGGCGCATCAAACCGTTAGACTCGGGTGTTGGGTTTCAATGACCCCTTTCGACACCCTTGGACTTTTAACTCAGGAGGACGCTTGCTAAGCGCATTCGGCCGGGCATTTCGGACGCCTGATCTGCGACGCAAGTTGTTGTTCACGCTGGGAATCATCACAATCTTCCGCTTGGGAGCTTTTATCCCCTCGCCTGGTGTGAGCTACCAAAATGTTCAGCAATGTTTGTCAAGCAATCAGGACCAGGGCGGCCTCTACCAGCTCGTCAACCTGTTCAGCGGTGGTGCACTGCTGCAGGTTTCGATCTTTGCCCTGGGGATCATGCCGTACATCACGGCCAGCATCATCGTGCAGCTGCTCCGCGTGGTCATTCCGCGGTTCCAGCAGCTCTATGACGAAGGTGCCTCTGGCCAGTCGAAGCTGACGCAATACACGCGTTATCTGACCATTGCGTTGGGCCTTCTGAACGCCACTACTTTGGTGTCCCTGGCGCGCTCCGGGCAACTGCTGCCCAACTGCCAGCTGCCGATCATCCCCGACACGAGCATCATCGCCACGATTCTTGTAGTCATCACTTTGACGGCCGGTACGGGCCTCATCATGTGGATGGGCGAACTGGTTACCGAGAAGGGCGTGGGCAACGGCATGTCGCTGCTCATCTTCACTTCCATCGCTGCCGGCTTCCCAACCTCGCTTGGTGCCATCTGGAACTCCAAGGGACCGGGCACCTTCTTCACGGTCTTGGCGATCGGCCTCGTGACCGTCGCACTCGTGGTCTTCGTCGAGCAGTCCCAGCGGCGCATTCCGGTCCAGTACGCCAAGCGTATGATCGGCCGGCGCACCGTGGGCGGCACCAGCACCTACATCCCTATCAAGGTGAACATGGCCGGCGTCGTGCCCGTCATCTTCGCATCCTCCATGCTCTACCTGCCGGGGCTGATTGCGCAGTTCAACCAGCCGAAGGCCGGAGAGTCCATCGCCCCGTGGGTTGAGTGGATCAACAACAACCTCACCAAGGGCGACCACCCCATCTACATGGCGCTGTACTTCGTCATGATTGTGTTCTTCACCTACTTCTACGTCGCGATCACCTTCAACCCTGAAGAGGTCTCGGACAACATGAAGAAGTACGGCGGGTTCATTCCGGGCATCCGGGCGGGCAAACCGACCGCGGACTACCTGCAGTACGTGCTTTCCAGGATCACCCTCCCCGGCGCCTTTTACCTGGGCTTCGTGGCGTTGATTCCGCTGGTCGCACTCGTCCTGATCAGCGCCAACCAGAACTTCCCGTTCGGTGGCACATCAATTCTGATCATGGTGGGTGTGGGCCTGGAAACCGTCAAGCAGATTGATGCGCAGCTACAACAACGTCACTACGAAGGGCTTTTGCGATGACGAGAATGCTGATCATTGGACCTCCGGGTTCTGGCAAGGGAACCCAGGCTGAGCGGATTTCCGAGCGCTTGGGCGTAGTCGCCATTTCCACGGGCGACATCTTCCGTGCGAACGTCAAGGGCGAAACCCCGCTGGGTATCGAAGCCAAGAAGTACATGGATGCCGGAGATTTCGTTCCGGACAGCGTCACGAACAAGATGGTCCGTGACCGCCTGAGCGAGAACGACGTCGAGAACGGCTTCCTGCTCGACGGGTACCCGCGCACCACGGCCCAGGTGGAATACCTGGACCAGATCCTCGCCGACACGGAAGAGAAGCTCGACGTCGTGCTTCAGCTGACGGCCGACGACGAGGAACTTGTTTCGCGCTTGCTGGGCCGTGCCAAGGAGACCGGACGCTCGGACGACAACGAAGGTGTCATCCGCCACCGCCTGGACCTCTACCACGAGCAGACCGAGGCCGTTGTGGCCAAGTATGCCGAACGCGGCATCCTCACCCAAGTCGATGGCATTGGCGGCATCGACGAGGTCACGGATCGTGTGTTGCTGGCCATCGAGGCGGCCAAGGCGGTCTAGTCAGCTGCATGACTGTTGAAAGGGTGTGTCCCGCGCCGGAGCGAACTGCTCCCAGGCGGGACACACCCTTTTCTGTTCCCCTTCTGCCGGACCGAGACCAGTGACGCTTCCGTGTCGTTCCCGGCTCCGGTTTCGGGCATGGCCGCTGATGCGGGAAAATAAGAGATCAAAGGGTGATCTGGTTCCGCAGCCCACCATAAGCAGTGCACGACAAGAGGAGACCATGGCGTTCGGCCAGCCCCGCATCGAATACAAGACCAATGAGCAAATGCGCAAGATGCACGAGGCCGGCTTGGTCCTCAGCAGAGCGCTCGACGCAGCCGTTGAGGCAGCGAAACCGGGCGTGACCACGCGTGAGATCGACGCCGTGTTCGCGGCGGTCCTCATCGACGCTGGGGCAAAGTCGAATTTCCTCGGGTACCACGGCTTCCCGGCCACCATCTGCACTTCCGTCAACGAGGAAGTAGTCCACGGCATCCCCGGCGACCGCGTCCTCCAGGACGGGGACATCATTTCGATCGATGGCGGAGCGATCGTTGATGGTTGGCATTCCGACTCCGCGCGCACCGTGATAGTCGGTGCGGCCGATCCTGAAGACCAGCGGCTCTCGGATGTCACCCAGGCCGCTATGTGGCGTGGAATTGCTGCCTTGGCCAAGGGAAAGTTCGTGGGCGACATCGGCAACGCCGTGGATGACTACGTCTCCTCCGTCCCGGGAAAGCCGCTGGGTATCCTGGAAGACTACGTAGGCCACGGCATCGGTTCCGAGATGCACATGGCCCCTGACGTGTTGAACTATCGCACCACGCACCGCGGCCCGAAGATCAGGCCGGGGCTGTGCCTTGCGATCGAGCCCATGCTCGTCCGTGGCAACATCGAAACAGCAACCCTCGACGACGACTGGACCGTGGTGACCACCGACGGGAAGCGTTCGTGCCAGTGGGAGCACTCGGTCGCCGTCCACGAAAAGGGCATCTGGGTGCTTTCCGCGCCCGACGGCGGTGCGGAGCAGCTGGTGCCGCTCGGCGTCGTACCCGTTCCGATTCCCTGACCCCCAAACTGGGAGCCGATACAGAAAATCCCTGGCGACACCGGAATTCCGTTGTCGCCAGGGATTTTTCGTTTCGGGAGCTTTAGCTAGCTTTGAGCTTGGGCTTCACGTCCTTGGTGTAGATGCCATCGAGGGTTGCCTTGAGGTCCGTCATGGTGGCCTTCACGTCGCCCTGCTGCGTGAGGATCTTCGCGGCAGCCTTGGCCATTTCCTGGTCGGCACCGGGCAGGAATACGCGGGCGTTGTCCTGCACCTTGGTGACGGCGAGCTGGTCCATGGCCGTCTTGATCTGCGGAGTCTTGGCGAGGACTGCCGTCATGTCGGCGGAGACGCGCGTGGGCATGTAGCCGGTCGCGGCGGAGAATGCCGCGGTGTTCTCCGGTTCGGTCATGAATTTCAGGAAAGTGGCAGCCGCGAGCTGGACTTCCTTGCTGACACCGCTGGGAATCCCGAGTCCCGCGCCGCCGGTGGGGCAGACGTTGGTCTCGGCCTTGGGGCCGCCCGGAAGGAAGCCGACGCCGACGTTGAACTTGGCGGACTTCAGCACGCCCAACAGGTCTCCCGTGGAGGAGATCGTGGTGGACGTGATGCCTGCGGAGAAGTCGTCCGCAGCGTTCTTGGAGGAGACGCCGGCCCACTTGTCCTTGTAGATGGAGTCCTGGGCCCACTGCAGGGCCGTAACGGACTCGGTGGAATCGCAGTTGAAGGTCCAGCCGTTGGACCAGCTGCCGCCCCAGCCCCACAGGTTGTTCTGCAAGGTCCAGCCGGCGTATCCGGCAAGGGCAGGGTAGATGTAGGCGTACTTCGCGCCCGAGCTGGCCTGGAGCTTGGGGGCCCACTCGGCGAACTCCTGCCAGGTCTTGGGAGCCCGGTCCGGAAGGCCAGCGGCCTTGAAGTGGTCCTTGTTGTAATAGAACAGCGGGGTGGAACGGCCGTAGGGGAGTGCCCACTGCTTGTTGGCGTATTGGTAGTCCGCTACGAGGGACTTCTGGAAGTCGTCGATTTTGACGTCCAACTGCTTGATGAGTCCGTCCAACGGAATGATGTTGCCGTTGGTGTAATAGCGGAACCACCAGACGTCGGAGAGCACTACGAGGCCGGGGAGGGCAGACTTCGCTGCCTGCGAGGTCTGGAACTTCTGCGCGATTTCCTCGTAGTTGGCGCCTGCCGTCACGAGGTTCACCTTGATGTCCGGGAACTTCGCCTGGAACTTGTCGATGATGGATTGCTCGACGGCCTGGGACTGCCCGGGGTGGCTGGTCCAAAAGTCGAACGAGCCGGCCGGCTTGACGCCCGTGAAGTCGATGTCCGAAGGGCTGGTGCTCGCTGCACTGCCGCTCGTCGACGGACCGCCGCATGCTGCCAGGGCGGCTGCGCCGACTCCGAGTCCGGCGAGCCCCAGGAAGTTTCTGCGATCAAGATTCATTGCCATGGTTGGTCCTCTCAAGGATGCAAAGGTGGTGATGGGGGTTGTGTGGAAGTGCTGTGTTATTAGCCGGTGACGCTGCCCTGGGTGAGCCCGGCAACTATGTAGCGTTGCAACGCTGCGAAGACCAGGAGGATGGGGATGATCACCAGGACGGCTCCAGCCATCAAGATCCCCCAGCCCGCGCCGTTGCCTTCAGAGTTCTGAAGCAAGGTCAGGCCGACCGGGAGGGTCATGGTTTCCGGCCGGTCCGTGATGATCAGCGGCCAGATGTAGTCGTTCCATTCGCTGACCACAGTGACGAGGGCAACCGTGGCGATGGAGGGGAGTGATACGGGGACGACCACTTGCCACAGCCTGCGCCAATGGCCCGCGCCGTCGATTTCCGCGGCCTCGAGGATGGACCCCGGAAGGGTCTTGAAATGCTGGCGAAGGAGGAAGGTCCCAAAGGCCGTGCCGAGTCCCGGAAGGATGATTCCCCACAGGGTGTTCTTCCCGCCGATTCCCGCAATCAGGATGTAGTTGGGGAGGATCGACACCTGCGGCGGCACCATCAGGGCCACGAGGATCACGACGAAGATGATGTTCTTGAACGGGAAACGGACGAAAACCAGGGCGTACGCCGTCAGGATCGCCAGGATCACCTTGACCGTGGAACCGACCGTGGTGACGATCAGGCTGTTCAGGAAGAACTGTGCGAACGGCACTGTGGTCATGGCCGTGTGGTAGTTCTCCAGGTTCAGGCCCTGCGGAAGGATCCTGAGGTCCGTGGTGACGATCTCGCCGGGCTGTTTGAAGGAACTAAGCAGCATCCACAACAGCGGCAGGACCACCACGAGGGTGGCCACGATCAGCGGGATGTAGCCGCCTGCCAGTGTCTGGACAAGGTTCGAGCGGGAGAGCGGCTTGTCGCGCCGCGCCGGGAGCTCCGGACCGGCGTCGGGAGCTTTCAGGGTCCCGACGCCGCTTGCGGAGTTGGGGCTGACGGGGGAGAGCGTGCTCACGAGTAGTGCACCTTCCGTTCGACGAACCGCAACTGGAGCACGGTGATGATGAGCAGGATGGCGAAGAGCACTACCGAGATGGCGGCGGAGTATCCCGCGCGGTTGTAGGCTCCGAAGGCCTGCAGATAGGCCTCGTAGATCAGCGTGCTGGTGCCGTTGCCCAGCGGCGTCATGATGCGGATCAGGTCGAAGGCTTGAAGCGAGCTGATCATCGTGGTGATCAGCAGGAAGAACGTGGTGGGCGAAAGCAGGGGAACGGAGATGCTCATGAAGCGGCGGAAGCCGTTGGCGCCATCCAGGGAAGCCGCCTCCATGACGTCCTTCGGGAGCGACTGGAGCCCGGCGAGGTAGACGACCGCGCAGTAGCCCAGGTTCTTCCAGACGTAAACGATGATGACCATCACGAGGGAGAGTTGTGGATCGTTGATCCACTGGGGGCTTTGCTGGCCGATGCCCCGGAGCAGCCATGACAGCACGCCGTATCCGGGGTCGAAGATGAACAGCCACACGAGGCCGACGCCTACGCCGCTGAGGACGTAGGGGGCGAAGACAGCAGAGCGCGCAAAGGTGGTGCCCCGGACCTTCGCGTTCAGGGCCAGGCCCACCAAGAGGCCCAGCACCATGGAACCGCCGACAGTGACGACAGTGAAGATAAGGGTGGTGCCGAGTACTTGGGGGGCGTCGGAACTGGTGAAGAAGGTGACGTAGTTGTCGAGGCCCACAACGGTGGCCGAGGTGGAGCCCAAGGTCCAGTCAAGGGTTGAGTAATACATGTTGTTGATCAGGGGCAGATACGTGAATACCGCGATCAGCGCCAGGTTCGGCAAAGCCAGTGCCAGGAACACAAAGAAGTCGCGTCGGGTTCGGCCGGACCAACGTCCCCGGCGCTGAAGGGCCGGGAGAGCCTGCGCGGGGGCCGCAGGGCTGCCAGTCAGTTGTCTTGTCATGGGAGGTCTCTAACGGTTCGCAGATATCGGGGCGCCCCGGACCCGAACTGTTGGGTCAAGGGGGGCGGCTAGTTTTACCTCACCACACGGAAACACCTGTCAAGTCAAAAAACGGACCGTTCGCGGGATTGTTGGACAAGCCTTCTGCGTTCGTTTACTCGATGTTTCGTGGCGGATAGGGCCGTGTTTACATTCGAGGCACGACTACCGTTTGTGCGGAATCCGCATGCTGTGCTCGTTCAGCGCAGGGGAAAGCTGGGTGGAAGGAGTTCGTGGATGGGGCGCCGGGCGTAATCCGAGGCGGTCAGGGACGCAATGTAGTGGTCCAGGAAATCCTGGGCGCGTTCCCGGTAGTCGCTCGTATCCACGGTGACGATTTCTCCCTTGTCAACGATGGTCCGTCCGGCCACCGCCACCCGCGTGATGTCCCGTCCGTCCGTGTTCATGATCAGGGTGCGGATGGGGTCGGCGTGCGGGCCGATGTGACTGCGAGTCAGGTCCAGGATGAAATAGTCGGCCTGCGCCCCCGGCGCCAGGCGTCCCAGGTCGGAACGGTCGAGCGATTCGGCCGGGTCCAGGGTGGCCGAGCGAAACAAGTCCGCGGCCTGGGCGCTTGTACGGTCCCCCGTGAGGGTCTTGGTCATTCCCATCGCCAGGTCCATGGCCCGGATCATGTTGGGCGGGGCAGAGTCGGTGCCCAGTACGATCCGCACTCCGCGCTCTCGGTAGGAGTCATAGTTGTCGAGCATCCCGCCGTAGTGGGCCATGGGGATGGGACAGAGCAGGACCGACGTTCCGGACCCGGCGAGCAACGCCAGGTCGTCCCCCGCGCCCGCGGCCGCAGGCATGTGAGGATGTCCGGGGATGGTCCACGCGTGGGGAATGTAGGTGCGTTCCGCGAGGAAACCGAGATCGGCCAAATAGGGGAGTGGACGCCGTCCCGTGCGGGCGATCACGGTCTCGACTTCGAAGAGCCCCTGGGCGGCGTGCAGGCGCACCGGAACCCTGAGCTCATCGGCGGCTTGCCGGGTGAGGCGGAGGGTCTGTTCGGTCTGCGTTTCGATCCGGGCGGGTAGCAGGGCCGTCCTGATCAGCCCTTGGGCCCGCCCTTCGTAATCCTGGGCGAAGCGGACAGCTTGATCCAGGCCATCGAGGCCGCGCCGTTCGTCCTCGTGGAGCATCACCCGCTTGCCGTCCGTATAGGGGACCGCGGTGCGGTAGCTCGGCCCCAGGTAGGCCCGGAGGCCGAGGGCCTCCACGGCGGCAGCGGTGTCGGCAAGGTCCTCGTAGTCCTCGCACCATTCGTGATAGCTCTCGGACGCAATGGGCATGAGCGTGGTGATGCCGTTGCGGACCAATTGCGATAGGGCAAACTCACGTCGGAACCGTGCCTGCTCGCGGGTGAACACGGCTCCGTGGTTCCGTAGGTAGGACTCGGACCAGACGAGGCCCAGGCGCCGATCGGGATCCGGCCACGAATCGAAGAGAGCGTGGTCGATATCGGCCAAGGCGTTCAAGTCGATGAATCCGGGGGAGACGATTGCCTGTCCGGCGTCGACGTCGATGTCCACGACTCCGGGGTAGTCCCGTCCCACGAAGACAATGGTTCCGTCTTCGTGGACCAGTTCCGCGTCGGGCAGGATGCAGTGGTCGCCGTCGGCATAGCCAATGATGAAGGCGGCTTTGATGCGCGTGATCACGGCTCTCCTTGAGGGTGTTGTCGCGGTTCGGAGATCCTAGGTGCCGGTGGAGCCCGCGGCCTTGCCCTCCAAATCCGAAGCCTGGTTGTCCAGGATCGCTCCAGCCACAAGCATGGCGTCCTGTGTGGAGCGGTCGCGAATGGCGTCAAAAAGCTCGTTATGGCTATCGTGCTCGGCGTGGGCAGCACGGTTCAGGCCCTCGGGCGATGTCCAAGAACCGTCGATGCTCTCCGCGAGGGAACCATAGATGCCGGCCAGGAGCTGGTTGTGCGCGGCGCCCACCACGGCCCGGTGGAAGTCGATGTCTGCCAGCCGGAATCCGTCTTCGTCGTGGGCTTCCGCGGCGGCGCGGCGTCGATCGAGCGCGTCCTGGAGCTTGTCGAGGTCCTCCTGGTCCCGGCGCTGCGCCGCGAGGGCGGCCGCAGGAATGTCAAGGCTGCGGCGGACTTCGATGGCCTCGAGCCTGTCCGCTCCCTGGAGGCCTTTGCGCAAGGCGACTTCTTGCTCGTCCACGGCGGCGACGAAGGTTCCGTCACCTTGACGCGTCACCAGAAGGCCTGCGTGTACCAAGGCGCGGAGGGCTTCCCGGAGGGGTGCCCGGCTGAGGCCCAAGGCCTTTCCAAGCTCCGGCTCGGGGGGAATGCGGTCTCCGAGGCCCCATTCGCCCTCCCGGATCCGCAGGCGGATGTCATCGATCGCATCGTCGACGACGCTGCGCCGGCCATTCACCGTCATGGTGCCCTCCTTGCTAGGCATGCTGTTCGCCGATCCACTTCCGTCAACGAAGCGTCTCACATGGTGTTCGAAAAATCTACTCTTTCGTAAGACGTCTTACGAGTGTATCTTGGCCAACATGACCCAGATCACACACCTGCTACCTGATTCACGGGCCGTCGGCACCGGCGAACTGCCCGAGACGCGGCTGGGAGTCCAGTTCACCCGCTACCCGGGCCATGAAGACCGGCCACTGGTCGAATCGCTGCGGGCCGCCTTGGAAGATGGCTTCACCCTCGTGGTGCTCAACAGCATCGCGGCGGAACTTTCCGGTGAGGCTCCTGACGAACTGAACGAGGTGGCGGAGGAAGCCCGGCGCGCAGACGTCGAGCTCCAGCTTGGCCTGGGCTGCGCGGGACCGTTCGATGATCCCGCCAGGATTCGGGCCGGGCTGAACAGGACCCTGGCCCGCGGCCTGGAACTAGGCGTCACTGAGTTCTTTGTTTACACACGATCAGTTCGCGAAGGGGCCGTGGAACAAGGCAGGTTCCTCGACCACCCTGCCCAGCTCCGGCTTATCCGCGCGAACCTAGAGGCACTCGCACCCGCGGCGCGTGACGCCAAGGTCCGCATCAACGTCAAGACGCACGAAGACTTGGCTTCACCGGAGGTGCAGACGCTTGTCCAGGCATTGGATCCTGCAGTCTTCGGAATCGGATTCGATGTAGCCAACCTGGTGGTTCGGGGAGAAGACCCGGTCGAGGCAGCCCAGGTGCTTGGACCTCAGGTCAGGATGACCCATTTGGAGGACGCGGTCCTGTTCCCCTTGCCGCACGGCTACCGGCGTCGCTTGCGGGCAATCGGCGAGGGGGTCTTCGATTGGGAAGCGATCCTTGGCCACCTGTTCCGTGCCGGGGTACGCGACTTCACCCTGGAACAGCACCGGGGAAAGTTCGACGCTCCGGTTTTCGACCGTTCGTGGTTCACCCACGAACCCCACCTCGACGCCGCGGGGCTGGGCCAGTTGGCCCGGCTCGGTGTTGCGACGCATGACGGCGTGGCGCGCGGGCATATCCCGGCGCTCGCCGATTGGGACGACGAACCCGCCCCTGCCGAGCGCCGTCGCCAACTGCTCCACAGTGCCGCCACCGTGCGGACGATCCTCACATCGATCGGTGCCGGCGTGAAAAAGCCGGCCACGATCCTTTCCGGAGAGGAAGGACTCTCATGACAGCCATTGCCGCCCCACAGATCGTTGTCCCGGCCAGAAGGAGACCCTTCAGGAGCTTCCTTCGGCGGGACAGGGCGTTGACCTTGACCTTGTCGTTCTTGGCCGCCCTCATTATGGCCACCCTGATTGGCCCCTTGGTCTGGCGCGTCCAGCCCGATGCCATCAACCTCGGCGCCGTCCTTCAGGCTCCCAGCCTGGGACATCCCATGGGCACGGACGACACAGGCCGTGACGTGTTGGCCCGCGTCCTGGCTGGTGGCCGGACATCGATCCTGGCGGGCCTGACCATTGCGTTGATCGGCGCGGTCGCCGGGTGTATCGCGGCCCTTTTGGCGGGATCCATGCGCGGCTGGGTGGACACACTCTTCACGTGGCTGACCAACTCCATCCTCTGCTTCCCGGCCATTCTTCTGGCAATGGCGATCGCGATGGCACTGCAGCCGGGCGTGACGGCGGTGGTCATCGGGCTTTCGCTGCACTCGTTCCCCTGGTACATGCGGACCCTTCGCGGCGAGGTGATGCGCTTGTACGGCCAGGATTTCGTTCGCTCCACCGTCGCACTCGGAGCACACCCCGCCCGCGTGCTGTTCCGCCACGTTTTCCCGCACCTGGTCCCGATCATGATCCTGCAGATGGCCGCCGTCTTCGGCGCGGCGGTGCTCTCCCTGGCTGCCCTCGGCTACCTGGGCCTCGGTGCGCAACCCCCGACGGCCGAATGGGGAGAAATGATCACCGACGGCCAACAATTCTTCCTGACCGGTCAATGGTGGATCGCGGGTTTCCCCGGCCTGGGCCTGCTCCTTGCCGTCAGCCTGACCACCATGATCGCCGACAGGGCCCGGGAAGTCCTGGACCCACGCGGTGAATTTATCCAGGCGAAATGAGGTTTCCCGATGATTAACACCATTTTCAAACGGCTCGGAGTAGCACTGGCCACGGTCTTCGGGGCTTCGATCTTCGCCTTCATCCTCCTTCGCAAGGTTCCCGGCGACCCGGCCCGCGCCATTGCCGGCGATGCGGCCACCGACGACGCCATCGCCGCGCTGCGCAAGTCGATGGGACTGGATGACAACCTGTTCGTCCAGTACGGCAACTACATGGGCTCGCTCCTCCGCGGCGACTTCGGTTTCTCGTACAGCACCGGCAACAGCGTGGGCAGCCTCCTTGCCCAACGGCTGCCGGCGACGATCGAACTGGGGCTGCTGTCGGTCATCATTGCCATTGTGGCGGCGGTCCTCGCCGCGAGCATCGCCGTCTACTCACGACGCCGCTGGCCGGACCGGTTTCTTCGAATCGCTTCCTCCCTGGCCATGGGATCGCCACCCTTCTGGATCGCCCTTCTCGCCTTGCTGGTTCTCTCGATCCAGCTCGGGATATTCCCGGGTCCCGAGGGCCGACTGTCACCAGGGACCCTCCGTCCGCCGAACGTCACCGGCATGTTTACCGTGGACGCCCTGCTTGCGGGACAGTGGGGAACCTTCGTCAATGCGGGCTGGCACCTGATTCTGCCCGCGATAATTATCGCCCTGGGTCCGTTCGCCTTCCTCAGCCGGCTGTACCGGAACCAGCTCCGCGGCACGCTGCGCGAAACTTTCGTCACCGTCGCCCAGAGCCATGGCCTGCGCAGGTTCCCGGTCTATTCCCGCCACGTGGCTCCGCACGGGCTGTTGGCACTGTTACCGGCTGCTTCGCTGTTGTTCGCCGATCTCCTGGCGGGAAGCCTGCTGGTCGAGAAAGTGTTCGGGTGGCCGGGCATCGGTTCCATGACCGCAGACGCCATCATCCAGAAGGACTTTGCCGTGGTCCAGGCCGTGCTCCTGCTGGCCGCCATCCTCTACGTGGTGGTCAGCCTTGCCGCGGACCTCATCATGACCGCGGCAGATCCCCGCACCCGAGTAGGAGCCCGCTAATGTCGCACACCAACGCACTTCCTTTTCCTTCCCGGAGCATGGCCCGCGACGTGATCACGGACCAGGCGCCCGTACTGAGCGTCAACGGACTAACCACCAACTTCGATACAGCCTCGGGAACCGTCCACGCGGTGCGGGAGGTATCGTTCGACCTCTACAAGCGGCAGAGATTGGCGATCGTCGGTGAATCGGGCTCCGGGAAATCCGCCCTCGCCATGTCCCTCGTGGGGCTCGTTCCGCCACCGGGACGCATTGTCGGCGGCAGCGTCAAGCTCAACGGGACAGAGCTCGTGGGCCTTGACGACGCCGGGATCTCCAAGATCCGGGGCCGCGACATCGGCTTGGTGTTCCAAGACCCGATGGCTGCCCTCGATCCCCTCAAGACCATCGGAACCCAGTTCGTGGAAACCATCCGGGTGCACCAGGACGTGTCCGCCAAGGTGGCCCGGCGGATGGCCTGCGAACTCCTCGCCGAAGTGGGCGTCAACGATCCCGAACGGAGGATCGCCGACTACCCACACCAGTACTCCGGGGGCATGAGGCAGCGCGTGCTCATTGCCATGGCCATCGCGAACGACCCCGCCGTGGTCATCGCCGACGAACCCACCACGGCCCTGGACGTCACCACGCAGGCGCAAGTCCTCGACCTCCTGGCCAAGATCTGCGACGAACGCGGCAATGCGCTGGTGATGATCACCCACAACCTGGGGATCGTGGAAGAACTCTGCGACAGCGTCAACGTCATGTATGCGGGACGGTTCGTCGAATCCAGCAGCACCCGGTCCCTTTTCGGCTCGCCGGCGCACCCCTACTCGAAGGCGCTCCTCGACTGTGTCATCGACCCCGCCACTGCCAAGCGTGGAGCGTTGCCGGCCATCCCCGGCTCGCCCCCGGACCTTTCCGTGGATGAGCCCGGATGCCCCTTTGTGTCCCGATGCCCGATCGGCCGGGACGAACTACGGTGCGCAACTGAACGGCCCGAGGCGCGCGCCTTGGCGGGCGGCGCCGTCGTCCGCTGCCATTTCGCAAGCGACACTCCAGGAGATGCAGCATGAGCAACGCAGCCACAGCCCCGCTCTTGCGGGTGGAGAACCTCAATAAGTCCTACGGCAGGGGTGTCGGTTCCCGGAACCGGACACAGATCCTGCGGGATGTCTCCTTCGAACTGCGCCGCGGACAAACACTGGGGCTCGTGGGGGAATCGGGCAGCGGCAAGTCCACCACGGCTGCGTGCGTCATGGGCCTGACCGCAGTAGACAGCGGACTGATCGAGTTCGACGGCGTCGACCTCACGTCCTTGTCGAAGCCGGAGATGCGGCGGATGCGCAAGCGCATCCAGATGGTGTTCCAGGACCCCAACGGATCCCTCGACCCCCGCTTCACAGTTGCCGACCTCGTGGAAGAGCCGTTGGTCATCCACGGCGTCTCGGACCCGGCGGAGCGCTCGCGCCGGGTCGAGGAAGTGCTTGACCGCGTGGGGATCACCCTCAAGCAGGCGCAACGCTATCCGTTCGCGTTCTCCGGCGGTCAACGCCAGCGGATCGCGATTGCCAGGGCACTGGTCCTCAATCCGGACCTCGTGGTCTTGGACGAACCCGTGAGCGCGCTGGACGTCTCCATCCAGGCCCAGGTCCTCAACCTCCTGAGCGACCTCCAGGATGAGCTCGGGTTGACCTATTTGTTCATCGTCCATGACCTGGCGGTGGCGCGGCTCATGAGCCATCACATCGCCGTCATGAATTCGGGACAGATCGTCGAGGCCGGAACTTCAGCGGACGTCTTCGACAACACCACCCATCCCTATACCCGTGCGTTGCTTGACGCGGTGCCGGGCGCTCGCCGTCGGGCAAATGCGCTTGCGGCGGCCGGGACGGCCGCAGCCATGGAAGGAAAGTGAAATGAGGACCCTGCCCTCCCTGCGCACCCTGACGAAGAGGACGACGGCGTTCCTCGCCGCGGCGGGCCTGCTCGCCCTGGCGGGCTGTGCCAGTCCGGCTGCTTCGTCGGCCCCGAGCAGCCGGCCCTTCACCGTAAACTGGGCCACGACGCTGACCAACATTGATCCGGCTTTCGTCTGCGCGGGCAATGAGAACAGCTTTGCTAGCAACTTTTACGCCCGGCTGGTCAAGCTCGACGAGGATCAACAGCCCGACGGCACGCTCGTGGCCAATACTGATCCTGCCCGCGTCAAAGGGGACTTGGCCACATCCTGGACGGTTTCCCCCGACGGGAAGGCCTACACGTTCTCCTTGCATCCGGGAGCCAAATTCGCGAACGGCAACCCTTTGGACGCCGAGGCCGTCCGGTACTCGATCATGCGGAACCTCACCATCGGAGGGTGCGGATCCCTTGGCCTGCAGATCGGCCTGACGGACCCGCCCCTGATTAGCAGCGTCGTCGTGGTGGACCCAGAGACTGTCCGGCTCCAGCTATCACGTGCATACCCCGCGATCCTGGTGACGTTGGCGCAGAGCCGCGGGTCGATCTATGACCCGAAAGTCATCAAGGAACATGGCGAGGACAAGAAAGGCGTGCCGAATCAATGGTTGTCCGCGCACACAGCCAGCAGTAGCGGCCCCTACGTCCTGGACGAGTACGTGGCCAACAACTACGCGGTCCTCAAGCGCAATCCGAACTACTACGGCCAAGCCGCCAAGGAACCGGTGGTCCGCGTCAACTTCATCACCTCGATCCCGACCCTGATGCTGCAGGCCCGCCGTGGAGAGGCGGATGTGACCCTGGGGCTGCCACCCTACGTGGTTCACGAACTAAGCCAGAACGACTGCTGCACGGTCACCGCGGCCCCGGCATTTGCTCCGGTCACGGTGTCATTCGACAACTCCTCCGGCGTGACGTCGAATCCAAAATTGCGGGAGGCGCTGACGTACGCGGTGCCGTACGAACAAATCAAGGCCAGCGTGGCTTACGGATACGCGGACAGCTACTACGGTCCCTTCGTTCCAGGAACACCCGGCTTCGACGCGCACCGCTCGGCCGCGCGCCCGCTCGACAAGGACAGGGCACGGGCCTTGGTCAAGGAGTCGGGCCTGGTGAACCCCCAGATCGACCTCATGATCAACCCGACATCGCCAGGGGTCTCCACGCTTGCGACGATCCTGAAAGCCTCGTGGGAAGACATAGGGGTCACGGTCAACATCGACTCGCAGACGCCCACGGCCTTTGCCACGAAGTTCAACACGGGCAAATACCAGTCTGCGCTGCTTTTCGAGAGCGCCGGTGCGGTGGCTGCCTACGAACTCCGCAAGAAGATGACCTGTGGCAGCAGCTTCAACAACCAGCACATCTGCATTCCAGGCACGCCGGATCTCATGAAGAAGCTCGACAACGCCCCGGATCTCCAGGCGCAGCAGCCGTACATCAATGCCCTGGTGGACGCGTGGCGGGCCAGTTCGCCCACCATCATCCTCTACCGTGCGCAGTTCACGGCGGTGCTGGCCCACTCGGTAAAGGCCTTTGACTACGCCTCGTCAACCACTTTCTACAACTGGGGACGCTAGGGGCGACCTCTCTGGGTACCGCTCGGGGCTCCGGAGAGCACCCGCGGCGGACAAGACAAACACGAAGAACTAGCTAAGGACGCGAAAATGCGAATTGGTGTCGATGGAAGCAAAATCCCCCACGAAGCGGACGACTCGGCGATCCGTATCCTTGAGCGGGCGCACGGCATGGGGATGGAAGGGGTGTATTTCCGTAGCGTCATGGACGTCTCCCCAACCCTGGACCGCGGCTTGCTCGCAGAAGTCCGGGACTGTGCGGACTCACTCAACCTGTACCTCCAGATGGGTCTGGCCAAGGTCAACCCGTACGCGACGGCCGAAGCGCCCCAGGTTCGCAGGCTCGGCGACGGCGACTACACGCGCGGCATGATCAAGATGATCGAGGCCGCCCACGAAGCCGCCGGAGTGACCGACTTGTGGGTGGCGTGTGCCAACTACCAGCGCGGCATGCCGGGCTACTACGTTTTCGACCGCTTTCGGACCGACGCACCGTGGGCCGACCAGCTCGTGGCGATCGAGAAGTTCCTGCGGCTGCTTGCGCCGGTGGCCCGGGATCACGGCGTGCACATGAACATCGAGACCCACGAAGAGATCACGAGCTACGAAATCGTCCGCTTGGTGGAAGCCGTGGGGCCGGACGTCCTCGGGGTTACCTTCGACACGGCCAACGTGGTGGTGCGCGGGGAAGACCCTGTGGCCGCTGCGCGTCGCGTGGCACCGTACACCCGGGCCACGCACTTGCGGGACTTTGTCCTGGGCGAACAAGACGGCGTGTTCGGGCGGGTCTTCGCACCGATCGGCCAGGGCTCGATCGATTGGGATGCGGTTCTCGGCATCCTGCGCGCCGAAAACCCGGACCTGCCGCTCTCCATCGAGAACGCAGGCCCCACCCTGCACTTGCCGATCGGCATCGACGATCCTGAATGGATTGCCATGCACCCTGACCTGGACCCCGAAGAGGTGGCCAGCATCCGGAACATGGCTGCGGACTACGCGGAACGCGCGGAACGGGGCGACGCGCCGCGGCTCGGCGACTTGCGCGCCGCCCCGTACGACGGCGCGCACTTCATCGACGTCTCGGCGAAAGCCTTGAGGGACGCGCTGTCCCGGATCGGAGCAGCGGTGTAGGCACGACTGCACCGTTCACACCCAACTGGCTCGCAGTTGTTGTCGTTATGAGCCGCCATAACGACAACAACTGCGAGCTACTTGGGTGGGGAGGAGCAGAATAGGCCCATGACTTCCAAGATCACTGATGTGCCAGGAATCCGGGTGGGACATGTCCAGCGGATCGGCGGTGGCTGGCTGAGCGGGGTGACCGTTGTCCTTCCGCCGCCGGGGACGGTGGGATCGGTGGATGTGCGTGGCGGCGGCCCCGGCACGCACGAGACGGACGCCCTCGACCCCACCACGCTGGTGCCCACGGTCGACGCCGTTGTGCTCACCGGCGGTAGCGCCTTCGGTTTGGTCACGGCCCACGGCGCCCAGCGATGGTGCGAAGAACAAGGGCGCGGTTTCGCCGTGACCGGGGGAGTAGTACCGATCGTCCCGGCCGCCGCGATCTTCGACCTGGGTCGCGGCGGTGACTTCGCAGCCCGCCCCGACGAAGCCATGGGTTACGAAGCCGCCGGTGCGGCTGCGGCGTCAAGCGAGCACGCCGACGTCGTGCGCGGAAACGTCGGTGCCGGTACCGGTGCCGTGATTGGGCGCGGCGCGTTCAAAGGGGGAGTTGGCACCTCGTCCATCACCCTGGACAGCGGCGTGGTGGTGGGTGCGCTCGCAGTGGTCAACGCTCTGGGAATGCCTTTCGGCACATCGTCCCGTCGGACGGAATCCGGCAGCTCCGAACCGGCGGGGCCTCCGGCGCTGAACACCACGCTCGTCGTCGTCGCCACCAACGCGGTCCTCGACCCGGCCGAATGCAAGCGCACCGCGAGTGCCGCACACGCCGGCCTCGCCCGGGCGCTGAGTCCTTCCCATACCCTCGCCGACGGCGACACCGTGTTCGCGCTGGCGACCGGCGCCGTCGGGCTTGACCGCAGTTCGGAACAAGCAAGGCAGGTGTCGCTCATCACCCTGCAAAGCGCAGCGGCAGACGCCGTCCGCCTGGCTGTCCTCGACGGTGTCGCGGCCGCGGAATCCATCACGACGGCGGCAAGCACCTTCCCTGCCTACGGCGCGGTTTAGCGGGATCCAAGGCAGTTCCCCGGCCAGGGGAAGGGTGACACCGTGCCGGTGTCTGCGCTAGCATGGGCGGATTTAACTTTCGCGCCGTCTTGGCGTAGAGTTGTCTGTTGGTTGTCTGCACAGCCACGCCCATTTAACAGGTCGCGAGTCCTGCTTCGTGGAGTGGCAGGAGCCGGACGGCCAAACAAACAAAAAACGTCCGCAGATTTTCCGGTGCCTAACCGGAGGGCTGCGGCAAACAACAGTTAGCGGAGGATATGGCCAAGAAGGACGGGGTCATTGAGATCGAGGGCGTTGTGACTGAGGCGCTGCCCAATGCGATGTTTCGCGTTGAGCTCACCAACAAGCACATCGTTCTTGCACACATCTCGGGGAAGATGCGACAGCACTACATCAGGATTCTCCCTGAGGACCGCGTAGTGGTGGAGCTGAGCCCTTACGACCTCACACGTGGTCGCATCGTCTACCGCTACAAGTAATTGCTGGGCGGCAGCCTCGGGAAACCCGGGTATAGCCGTTTCAGCCGACCAACTGCAACACGCAAAGGAACGCCATGAAGGTCAAGCCGAGCGTTAAGCAGATCTGCGACAAGTGCAAAGTGATCCGCCGTAATGGCCGGGTCATGGTGATCTGCGAGAACCCGCGCCACAAGCAGCGCCAGGGCTAATTCCCCGCAAGGGAACTAGCGCCCGCGAGGGCAACCTGGGTTGCTAACCCACGCAAGTAAATAAAGGCAGCACAAGCTGAATTGGGACGTATGGAGCCCGGACAGCTAACCCCCGGTCGGAGGCTGGGGCCGCACTGAAAGTGCGGGTGTACTGCCTACGACCTCCGGTTTATTCAAGGAGTACTGCCACTATGGCTCGTCTCGCTGGCGTAGACATTCCCCGCGAAAAGCGGTTGGAAATTGCGCTTACTTACATCTACGGCGTGGGCAAGACCCGTGCACACGAAACCCTGGCTGCCACCGGCATCAGCGCTGACGTTCGCGTCAAGGACCTGACTGACGCCGAGCTGGTCCAGCTGCGTGACTACATTGAAGGCAACTACAAGGTTGAGGGTGACCTTCGCCGCGAAGTAGCAGCAGATATCCGCCGCAAGGTTGAAATCGGCAGCTACGAAGGCCTGCGTCACCGCAAGGGCCTGCCCGTACGCGGTCAGCGTACGAAGACCAACGCTCGTACCCGCAAGGGCCCGAAGCGTACCGTCGCCGGCAAGAAGAAGGCCGGACGTTAATCCCTTGGGATTAGCTCGGTTTTCCCCCGATAACTTTCTGTAGGAGAAATAATGCCCCCGAAGACTCGTGGCGCGGTTCGCAAGCCGCGTAAGAAGGACAAGAAGAATATCGCGCTTGGCCAAGCGCACATCAAGAGCACCTTTAACAACACCATCGTGTCCATCACGGACCCGAACGGTGCTGTAATCTCCTGGGCTTCCGCCGGTGAGGTTGGATTCAAGGGCTCCCGCAAGTCCACCCCGTTCGCCGCCCAGATGGCTGCTGAGGCCGCTGCAAAGCGTGCCCAGGAGCACGGTCTGCGCAAGGTTGACGTGTTCGTCAAGGGACCGGGATCCGGACGCGAGACCGCAATCCGTTCGCTGCAGGCCGCTGGCCTCGAGGTTGGCTCCATCCAGGACGTCACCCCCAGCGCCCACAACGGTTGCCGCCCGCCGAAGCGCCGCCGCGTCTAATTGGATTCTTGGCCTTTGCCGGCCGGGTTCGCCACGGAACAGTCTGACTGTTCCGTGGCGCCCCGGCCGGCAAAGCCGGAACCAAGCCGATTTCCACCACCTGTGTTGCGTCATATAGCGGATGCTCGCCGAAAGGAAACCTAAGTGCTTATTGCACAGCGCCCCACTCTGTCTGAAGAAGTAGTCTCCGAGAACCGCTCGCGTTTCATCATTGAACCGCTGGAACCGGGCTTCGGTTACACCCTCGGAAACTCCCTCCGCCGTACCCTGCTCTCCTCCATCCCCGGTGCCGCTGTAACCAGCATCCGGATCGATGGCGTGCTGCACGAGTTCACCACGGTTCCGGGTGTCAAGGAAGATGTCACTGAGATCATCCTGAACATCAAGAACCTCTCCGTGTCCTCCGAGCACGATGAGCCGGTTGTTGCATACCTGCGCAAGCAGGGCCCCGGAGTCGTCACCGCCGCGGACATCGCTCCGCCGGCCGGCGTCGAATTCCACAACCCGGATCTGCACATTGCCACGCTGAACTCGAAGGGCAAGTTCGAACTCGAACTGACCATCGAACGCGGTCGCGGCTACGTTTCGGCAGCTCAGAACAAGTCCGGCGACTCCGAGATCGGCCGTATCCCGGTCGACTCGATCTACTCGCCGGTCTTGAAGGTTACCTTCCGCGTGGAAGCTACCCGTGTTGAGCAGCGCACTGACTTCGACAAGCTGATTGTCGACGTCGAGACCAAGCAGGCTATCGCCCCGCGCGACGCTGTTGCTTCGGCAGGCACCACGCTGGTGGAACTGTTCGGTCTTGCACGTGAGCTGAACACCGCAGCTGAAGGTATCGAGATTGGCCCGTCGCCGACGGATGCTGCCCTGGCAGCTGACATGGCACTGCCGATCGAGGATCTGGACCTCACCGTCCGTTCCTACAACTGCCTCAAGCGTGAGGGCATCCACACCGTGGGTGAACTCGTTGCCCGCTCCGAGGCTGACCTGATGGACATCCGTAACTTCGGTGCGAAGTCCATCGACGAGGTCAAGGCAAAGCTGGTTGAACTGGGTCTGTCCCTCAAGGATTCCCCTCCCGGTTTCGATCTTGCAGCCCGCGCCGCAGCCATCGAAGAGGACGACGCCGCGTTCAGCGACGACGAGCTCTAACAAGCAGATCTTGGCCACCGAGTCCACGTTCGGACCCGGACGGCCTTCATTACAGGAGAAATTACTATGCCTACCCCCACTAAGGGTCCGCGCCTCGGAGGCGGTCCGGCTCACGAGCGCCTGATGCTCGCGAACCTGGCAGCATCGCTGTTCGAGCACAAGCGCATCACCACCACGGTCACCAAGGCCAAGCGCCTGAAGCCGTACGCAGAGCGCCTCGTGACCTTCGCCAAGCGCGGCGACCTGTCCTCCCGCCGTCGCGTGCTCGGCCTGATCAGCGACAAGGGCATCGTCCACGAGCTGTTCACCGACATCGCCGGCGCCGTTGCCAACCGCGATGGTGGCTACACCCGTATCACCAAGATCGGCAACCGCAAGGGCGACAACGCTCCCATGGCTGTCATCGAGCTGGTTCTTGAGCCGGTTTCCCCGAAGCAGGCTGTAGTTGCCGAGGCAACTGCTGCTGCCAAGAAGGACGCTGAGAAGGCTGCTCCGGTTGCCGAAGAAGCCGCACCGGTTGCCGAGGAAGAGGTCGTTGAGGCTGAAGCCGCAGAGACCGAAGCCGAGGCTCCTGAAGCTGAAGCTGCTGAAACCGAAGAGGCTCCGGCCGCTGAGGAAAAGAAGTAATTCACTGAATTCTTCACAGTAGACTTAAGTCTATGAACGAACGAAAACCCGCTGCCCCCGTTTTGGGGGGCGGCGGGTTTTTGCGTGTCCGGATGGATCTTTCGTACGACGGCGGCCCTTTCAACGGGTGGGCGCTCCAGCCCGGTCTTCGCACAGTGCAAGGATCGCTGGAAGAGGGGTTGGCGCTGATCGTCCGGCGCCCTGTCCGGGTCACCGTGGCGGGGCGGACAGACGCCGGCGTCCACGCCCGCGGACAAGTGGCGCACATTGATCTCTCGGAGGCCGAGTGGGGTGGACTGCCGAGGGGCCACGAAATCGACCCTGCTGCGGCGCTGCTCCGGAGGCTTCGCGGAGCCTTGAGCCGGGTCCTGCATGATGAGACCGGCGCCATCGAGGTGCACGACGTCGGACTGGCGGCTGACGGTTTCGACGCTCGCTTCTCAGCGTTGTGGCGCCGCTACAGTTACCGGATTGCCGATGGCCCCGAACGCTGGGATCCCGTCTTGCGCAGGCTCACCCTTTGGCACAAGGCGGAGTTGGACGAGGACGCGATGAATTCCGGGGCGGCGTCGCTCCTTGGGCTTCAGGACTTTCGCGCCTATTGCAAGCCTAGGGAAGGTGCCACGACTATCCGCGAGCTGCAGCGGCTTGAATTCGTCCGCGGCAGCGACGGTGTATTGGTCGCCAACGTCCAGGCCGACGCATTCTGCCACAACATGGTGCGGGCCCTGGTGGGATCGGCATTGCGCGTGGGGGAGGGCCTGGAGAGTCCGGAGTGGCTGCATGAGCGCCTGCTCGCTGGGGTCAGGGACGCCAAGTCGGTCCTCGCCGCGCCACACCCCTTGGTGCTTGAGGAAGTGGCCTATCCCTCTGACGACCAACTGTTTGCGCGGGCTGAACTGACCCGGGCCCGGCGGGAGTAGGTTCGGGGGCCGTCCAAACGTTCCACCCTTGGAACGTTTGGACGGCCCCCTCCCGGCTCTGGGTACCGTGGAGGGGGCCTGCGAAGACCACCCGCGGTTCTGGGTTCGCGGGTGGCCGGTCGGTAGCGCCCCAGATGCGCCGGTCCTGGATTATGGCAGTCCCAGAGCGGTTTTCACTCCGGTGACCAGGGTGTCGAAGTAGCCGTTCAGGGCAGTCCCGAACAATCCGACTCCTGCCACGATGACCATCGCGACGAAGCCCACCAAAATTGAGTACTCAGTGGCCGTAGCTCCGTGTTCACTGGCCAACATCCTGATTAGGTGCTTGAACCTTCTTTTCATATCGATCACCGTCTGTTCGTTAGGGTGACATTAGGAAAACGCAGCGATGATGTTCATGACGGCTGGTCCCAGGAGGATGATGAACAGCGTTGGAAAGATGCAGAAGATCAGCGGGAAAAGGATTTTCACTGGAATCTTCATTGCATACTCCTCGGCCCGCTGACGGCGCTTGGTCCGCATTTCCTGAGCTTGGGCTTTGAGGACCTTGGCGATGGCGATGCCGTAGGCGTCCGCCTGGACAACCGCCCTGATGAAGCTGCGAACGTCTGGAACATCTACGCGCTGGGACATGTCCTCGTAGGCGTCCTTGCGGCTGCGTCCCACCTGAATGTCCTGGAGCGTCCGGATGAACTCGTCTGCCAGCGGCCCTTTACCGTTCTCGGCGGTTCGTGCCATCGCCGCTTCGAAGCCCAGGCCTGCCTGGACGGAAATCAGCATCTGATCGAGCGAGTTTGGCAGTTCTAGCCTGATTGCGTCCCGCCGTTTCTGAGCATTGGAACGAATGAGGATGTCCGGTACGAAATAGGCGACTCCGATGACGGCGATGCCAAGAATGAACTTGCCAACTGATGGATCGCCGAGGAACAACAGCAATCCGAAGACGCCGCCACCGAGTGCCAGCAGTGGTTTGATCATCAGGATCCGGCCCAGAGGCCAATCCTTGGGACGACCAGCCCCCGCCAGTTGCTTGTCGAGCCAAGCGACGTAGCCCCCAGGTGCAAGTTGGCGTGAAATGCTCGTCAGACGATCGCCAAGGTTGCTGGATTGTGTCGCAACTGCCGTGCGGACACCGAGATTCGTCCGAATGTTGCGTATTCCTGCTCGGTCGCCGGTGAAAGCGAGCCAAACCATCCAAGACACTGGGGCCACTATGGCCAGCATGGCTGCGTATGCGAAGAATTGCATGGCGGATCCCTCCTAGTACTTCGGCTTGATGAGTCGGCTCAGCCAGAATGCACCAAGGCTGAGCATGACAACCGCCGCCGCGAGCATCAGATAGCCGGGCAGAGTGGACGTGAAGGTATGGGCGTAGCTCGGGTTAATGAACAGGAGCGCGATGAACATAACCACGGGCAGGGCGAGAAGCACGAGCGCGGACATCCGCCCTTCGGCGCTCAGCGCCTTGACCTGACGACGGATCTGGTTCCGGTCACGGATGGTTTCGCCAACGTGATCCAATACTTCCGCCAGGTCTCCGCCAACTTCCCGGTGGATCTCGATCGCCTGTGCTATCCAACTGAAGTCCTCGCTCCTGGTCCGTATGGCGACATCGCTCAGGGACTCACCAAGATCGCGCCCGATCCGGGTTTCGTTGACGATCCTGCTCATCTCCTCGGCCATCGGCGCCTCGCTCTCCTGGGCGACAGCGTCCACCGCCCTCAAGAGGCTGTGCCCTGCCCGCATCCCTCCGCTTAACATCTGGAGGGCATCGGGCACTTGTTCGTCGAATTTCGCCGTCCGCCGGGCGGTGAGAACGCTCAGGAATGCCACCAGGGAAACCACAGCGATGAGGCACATCAGGATCGTGAAGACGAGGCCACCGAGAAGGAAGCCGATCGCGCCGGCAAAAACCACCACGATTCCAGCAATCAAGATGTAGTCGGCCGGTTGCTTCTTCAAACCCGCCGCATCCAGCCTCGCCCGCGAAAGATACCCGCCAGATCGCGAATGAACGCGTGTTTGGATGGCATCTCTCGCGCCATCAGTAAGCCGCGTCAAGGCAGACGTCCGGATCAGTGATTCCGGGCGGCGCCTTTCGGCATCGAGGGTTCTTTTTGACTTTAGTACCACCAACACGAGCAGAAGCAAAGCAACGTACACCAAGCCCAAGCCCGCCGCCAGAAAAACGGACTGCGCCCCCGATTCGCTCATCGCAAGCCTCCCACCATCGGGGCGCCGAACACTGCAGGAGAGATGGGAATCCCCAGTTCTGCGAAGCGGTCTGTGAAGCGGGGACGTACTCCCGTGGGGATCGGCTTGCCCAGGAACCGGCCGTTGGCATCGACGCCGGCCGAGTAGTCGAACACGAAGGCGTCTTGGAGAGTCACGATGTCGCCTTCCATGCCCTGGACCTCGGTGATGTGCGTGACCCTGCGTGTTCCATCCCGCAGGCGGCTGATGTGCACGATCAGGTTCACGGCGGATGCCACTTGTTCGCGGATGGCCCTGAGTGGAAGGTCCATTCCGGCCATCAGCACCAGGGTTTCGAGGCGTGCAACCGCGTCCCGTGGGGAGTTGGCGTGGACCGTGGAAATGGAACCGTCGTGGCCTGTGTTCATGGCTTGAAGCATGTCGAGGGATTCTCCTCCACGAACTTCGCCCACCACGATGCGGTCAGGACGCATACGGAGGGAGTTGCGCACGAGATCCCGAATGGTGACCTCACCGCGTCCCTCTATGTTGGCTGGCCTGCTCTCCAGGCGCACCACATGCTCTTGTTGGAGCTGCAGTTCGACGGCGTCCTCAATGGTGACGATCCGGTCCTCTACGGGAATGAACGACGAGAGGACGTTCAACAGGGTCGTCTTCCCGGTGCCGGTACCGCCGGACACGATGATATTCATCCGAGCTAGGACACAAGCCCTCAGCAGCTCCGCCATTTCCGGAGACAGGCTGCCAAACTCGATGAGTTTGTTCACCGTGAGTGCTTCGCGGCCAAACTTTCGTATGGTCAGCGAAGGTCCATTGACGGCGAGCGGCGGAATGATGGCATTCACACGGGAACCGTCGGGGAGCCGTGCGTCGACGAGTGGAGACGACTCGTCGATTCGCCGCCCGACCCTGGACACAATGCGTTCAATGATCCGCCGTAGGGCCTCGTCTGAGGAGAATTTGGCCTCGGTCTTGTACAGCCGGCCATACCGTTCAACGTAGATGCTGTCGTACCGGTTAACCATGACTTCCGTAATTTCCGGATCGTCCAGGAACCGCTGGATAGCGCCATGGCCGAGGACGTCGTCGATGATCTCTGCCGTGAGGCGCTGCCGTTCTGCTGAGGTCAGGGGCACCTGCTCTTCGTCGACAACAATCTTCAGCTCGTCGCGTACGTACTGGTGCAGTTCTGTCTCGTCCAGGGAGGAGTCAGAGAGTCTCGAGCCGAGTCGCTCAAACAGGGCCTTGCTTGCCCGCTCCTTGAGGTCACCGAGTGCTTCACTCGCCAGAATCGTCGACGGCGTGTTTTCATCGGCATGAGCCATGGTGTTCGAGGACTCGGCCGCTTTTGCTTCTTGGATACGGCCGAGCGTGGTTGCTGTTGGCGCAGCCATTTCCGGCGGAACGGTCGCAGCGTCCTGTGCTGCTCCGGAACCCGCGTCGTGCCGACGACTTTCGAGTCTGCGTGAGAGGTTCACCGGACTACCGCCCTTCTGTGCATCTGCTTGTGTGTTCGCTCGTCCCAATTGGGCTTAAACCGGTTCACCAGCAGGCGTAGTCCTTTGGTGGCGGCATCTCGCGTCCCGTCCTGCAAGAGCGGGACGCCCTTGTTCGTGGAGAAAGGAAGGGTCCGGGATCGAGGAATAGCAACATCCACTGGAACCCCAATAGTCGCTTCCACGTCCTTGAGGACCAGTCCGCTCTTGGGATCGGCCATGTTCAGGACGACGTGACGGTGCTGAGGAAGCAATTGCAATTCGTCGAGGATATTCAGTCCCGTCCGCAACCCGCGGATGCTCGGAATATCCATGCCGCAAACCCACACTGCATCAGTGGCGTTCTCCAAAGCGGCGAGCACGTGCTCGCCGAGCCCAGGAGCGGTATCGATGACGACATATTGGAATTCGTGCCGCAACTGTTCCAACAACCTGCTGACGTGTTGGGCTGTGATGCGATCCATTTCGACGGGATTGCGAGGGGCGCACAGCGCATAGATGCTGGCCGGGTGAACGCTCAAATAGGTCTTGAGCACCATGGAATCCTGGCTGGCTGGTCCAAGCACGGCGTCCGTGATGGTGTGTTCGGGGTTCAAGAGGAGGCCGCTGGCCACATCGCCAAACTGTAGGTCCAGGTCCACGATCACCACGCCCATCGGCGCCAAGGTACCGAGGCCTACTGCCAGATTCGTGGCCACCGTAGTCTTGCCCACGCCGCCCTTAGGTGACATGACCGCAATGATGCGGCCGCCCGAAGCCTGCGACGGGGTCTCGATGGCGTTGGGGGCGAGGCCCCGTCGCCTGCCGGCGGCTGCAAGGCTTGCCCGCTCCACCATCACGCGGATGGTGTCCGAGTCCGCTGCGGGGGAGAGCAGGTCTCGCACCCCGGAGCGCATTGCTGCCAGGACCAATGACTCGCTCTGTTCCGCGGCCAGCACCACGCTGATTTCCGGGAACTGGAGATCCAGCAGGGAAGCGTGTTTGAGAGAGTCATTGATTTCCAGCCCCGGGCCCAAGATCAGCACTTCAGGTGGTTCTCCCAGGAGCTGGTCCAGGATCTCACGTGGCCCTGCCGGCAAGTAGTCGGCCTGGAACCACTGGAGACTTCCGCTCATTCCTGCAGTTGCAGTGCGGACCTTTCGTTCGAAGTCAGGTTCCGGGGTGATGAGAACGAAGCGGCTCATTTGAATACACTTCCCCGATCGATGACGCCAGTTGCGCCTGCGGCGGCGTCTGAAGGCTCTTTGCTCAGGTAGATGGTGCCGAACTCAACGGCGTACACGATCTTTTGGACGTCGACGGCGGAGCGGGCCACTGTGACGAGGTAGCCACTTCCTGAACCCGCAGTCTTGTTGGCGTTCAGGGCACCGCTGCTTGCCTGAGCGGCGGAGCTTGAGTTGTCCGCGATCGCTCCACTTGCGTCCTGAACTGCGGTGACGAGGACTTTGTGAAAGGTAAAGCTGGTTTGATCAGGGGCGCTGGCTTTGTCATCGGCTTTGAAGGACAGCATCACGCCGACTGTGTCGCCGGCCTTCACTGTCCCGCCGACGACGCGTTCGATCGGCAGTTTGAGCGTGATTTCTTGGAGGCCCGTGGGTACTTGAACACGGCCCGGACCGGCCAAGCTGGTTGGATCGACCATTCGGGTCGCAAGCAATTGCTCACCGGGCATGAATTCAATCGAAGAAACCTTGGAGCCGAGGTCCCCAAGATTGGTGACGCTGTCAGCCGCAATGGCTGACTTTGGCACAGACTTTTTGACGACGGAATCCCCGAAACCGGCGGTCGGGGTGCCAGCGGGAATTTCTTTTTGGATGACGTAGACGTCTTCGGTCTCCGTATTTGCCAGAGCGCGCTTGTCGGCGCCTTGGACGTAGAACACGAGCATCACTGTTCCAATGATGGCTACGACAAGCGCAGCGATGCCTCCCAGTAGGCGTGTTTTCACTGTTCTTCCTTCCCAGATGCGCTCGTCCAAGAGCGCGATTTATTGGATGAGTTGCGGCGGCAGATTGGCCCCGCCTTGCGTGTATCCCCCTCCTTGGTACACAGAGGGATCGGCAATCCAGCTGACGAAATACCCGCGGATACCGTTGTTGCTGCCTCCAAGGCCTGTTTGATCGCCGCCCGACATGCCGGGGAAGTTGTACCCAGTCAGATAGAAGGCGGCATATCCCTTGATGTAGTACTTACCTCCGGCGCCGCTTGCCGAGGCTTGCGTGAAAACGGGGAATGCGACCACGGTGTTCAGATAACCGTTGATGAGGGACTTGCACGTTTTGGGCATGCTCAGTCCCGTGTTGGTCTGAGCGTAGGGATCCACTACTCCACTCGTGGACGGATCATCTGGATAGACCTGCGCGGCGCACTGGCCGGGCACGGGCGTAAGCCACTCGAATCCGCCCGGGATGACCTGGCCCGATGGGCTGTCACTCACGCAGGTTGTGCTGCCGTGGGTCAAAATCGTCTGCGTGGCACCATTGATGTCGAACTGGCAAGGCGCGAAGGTCAGAGGCAGGGTCGCGGGGCCGGAGCCAGGGCCGCCCCATGTCGCAGTGGCTTTGGCGCCGACCGTCACTGGGCCAGTGTTGAGAGCGTTTGCGAACATCTTGCTCAGGTATCCAGCGCCGGTAGTGCCGTCCTTGGTAGATGTTGTGACTGTTACCTTGCCTGGGACGCTTAGATCCACTGACTTCACAGTGCTGGCGCCATCGTTGGCGTTGGAGTTAGCGAGGGGGCCGGCCAACGAAGTATTGCAGGAACCTTTGGCGCAGCTGCGCGCAACGGCGAGGGCTCCGGCGTCGGCTCCGTTCTGAAGTTGGGCGCGTTCTGCGTAGATTTGGCCGACGTCAACCGCAACTGCGCCCACCCCGATGAGCACCAGCATCATAAGCGCGACCATCACGCCGGCAACACCGCTTTCCCTGTCCTGAGGGTCCCAACGTCGGATCAGCCGTTGCATTGCATTGCTCCTTTGCCGGTGACCGTGAGGCTGGAACCGAAGAACCCGGTAAGGGATTTGCCACTGTAGGTGGTGGTCACAGTGATGGTCGGAGGGGGGCTGCCTGCACTACAGGCGCCCGAGTAGCTGAAACTCAGCTTGGAGGTGTCCAGCGAGGGCGCGCCGGCCTTGCCGGCCGCGGTTGCCTTGCTTGTGTCGTTGGTGATTGCCATTGTGCGAGCAGCTTCACGCGAGGCTTGAGTCACTGAAACCTGGATGTTGTACGCGTTTGAAAACTCGACAACAGCGATGATCAGAGACACAAGGATCGGCGCGACGAGCGCGAATTCGACAGCAACTGCGCCCCGCTCTTTGTTCCTGGAAGACTTGATCCTGCGTTTCAAAGGATCCCCCTGGGTAGATATGCTGCCGACGTTTGCAGCGGGAAAGGTCGACGGTGTGCTGCGCCGTAGGGCGCAGCACACCGCGATTGCCTGGTTACCAGGTTCCGACCGTAGTGGCGAGGCTGCTGAAAAAGGTGTTCAGGTTGCCGCCGAAAAGGCCGACGCCGCCAACAATCACAAGGGCTATTAGGCCCACCAGCAATGAATATTCTGTGGCGGTGGCTCCCTTTTCGGTGGAGATTCGTGCGAGAGCCAGACTGATTCTTTTGAATTTTGTGTTTATATTGAACATTTCGTAACCACCTGACGGCTCTTGAGACCAGCCGCTGGCGGCTACCAGCCCCCGACGGTTGTGGCGAGGCTGCTGAAGAAGGTGTTCAGGTTCTTGCCGAACAGGCCGACGCCGGCGACGATGACCAGTGCAATGAGACCGACCAGCAGCGAATATTCCGTCGCTGTTGCGCCCTTCTCGGCGGTGAACTTGTCTTTGATGCCGGCGATGAATGCGAGGGTGGAGATCATGAGAGTTGACATTGGAAAAACCTTCCCAGATAAGTGAATTTGTCTACGAATTCCGGTTGCCCACATATTCTGTTTGGCGTTCGGATTTCGATAGGACAAGAATTGCTCTTGGGAGGGTTAACAAACAATGCGTAGTGGTACTCGTCTTTTCTAGTGCGAGTGGGTTGGACTACTCGAAGAGCCCCGGAGCGGTACTCGGTTTTTCTGCCTAAGTACCACCTAGCTACTGACACGGATGGGTCTCGTGGGGACTGAGGGGAACTCGGGAAGCATGCCGTGCTTACGTGACGAGAAGGACCACTCCAATTGCCGCAGCGAACATGGCCGGCCCGTGGGCAACTTCAGATCGCTTGGTTTCGCGCTTCAGGCGCAACAACAGCACCGTCATCACCCCGCCCACCACGAAGCCCAGCAGTCCCCCATAGAACACTTGGGTCCAGCCCAAGTAGCCCAAGTACAAACCGAGTGGTGCTGCGAGCTTTACATCGCCCATTCCGAGGCCGCCCGGAGAAATCAATCCAAGAATTAAGTACCCGAGGAACAAAATGACGGCGCCGGCGGCCGCCCGCAGCAGTCCGGACCAGTCGAGAGTCAGCGTGGCGGACATAGTTAACAGACCAAGGCCGGCAGTAAGGAGACCCAGGACCAGCGGGTTTGGCAGCAAATGGTGCGCCACGTCTACGCGTGATAGCTGCACAGCCATTACCCCTAGTAGTAGGTAGGCAGGGAGTACTGGGGAGTACCCGAACCGGAGCGTCAGGAGGGCAAACAACACGGCGGTGGCCACCGCCGTCGTGATTCGGATGGCGGGGGAGGGGAGCCCGCCAAGCCGCGGCAGGGATCGGGCTATCAGGACCTCAGCCAGGGGGCTCGTGAGAAGCCCCAGGAGCCCGAAGGAGGCCACGAGCAAGGGCTGGGCGGCAGTTGCTGTCATGGCATCTCCTAGGAGCTTAGAAGCGGTCTCAGTTGTTCACGTTGGTTGACAGCCTATTTTGACCCTGAAGCTCCTTGCCGCTATTGTTGATAGTCGTTGTGCGTGTCCTTTCTCGATGACACATGCCCGCTTGGGGATCCAGTTGCAGGATCGTTAACTCGACAGGCATATCGGGACCTCGGGATGACTGGTACATAGAGCCCTCACCTCTGCTCCGGTAACGCATACCTAGTAGGCACACGTTTCAAGCGTGCCGCCTAAAACATGAACGCCAGAACAAGAACGAGGCAAAACCGTGCGTACGTACACCCCGAAGCCCGGCGATATCAACCGCCAGTGGCACGTCATTGACGCCACCGATGTTGTCCTTGGTCGTCTTGCCAGCCAGACCGCAACACTGCTGCGCGGAAAGCACAAGCCGACCTTTGCGTCCCACATGGACATGGGCGACTTCGTCATCATCATCAACGCTGAAAAGGTTGCCCTGACCGGTGCCAAGCTGGAGCAGAAGCGCGCATACCGCCACTCCGGCTACCCGGGCGGCCTGACCTCCGTCAACTACGCGGAGCTGCTGGAATCCAACCCGGTCCGCGCTGTTGAGAAGGCCATCAAGGGCATGCTGCCGAAGAACTCCCTCGCTGCACAGCAGTTGGGCAAGCTCAAGGTCTACCGTGGCGCTGAGCACCCCCACGCTGCACAGCAGCCTAAGACTTTCGAAATCACCCAGGTCGCCCAGTAGTCCTGGCCACCAAACAACTTTTAATACAAGGAGAATCGTGGCTCAGAACGAAGAACTGACCGCCGAAGCCGTCGAGGCCGAGGAAACCCTCACCAGCTACACCTCTGAAAGCTCGGCTGCCGAAGCCGCGCCGAAGAAGGAGCGCCCGGCACTGACCGTTGCCGGTGCTGCTGTTGGCCGCCGCAAGGAAGCCGTTGCACGCGTTCGCGTTGTACCCGGCTCGGGCAAGTGGACCATCAACGGCCGCGAGCTGTCGAACTACTTCCCGAACAAGCTGCACCAGCAGGACGTCAACGAGCCCTTCAAGATCCTTGACCTTGAAGGCGCCTACGACGTCATTGCCCGCATCCACGGCGGTGGCCCCTCCGGCCAGGCCGGTGCACTGCGCCTCGGTGTCGCTCGCTCGCTGAACGAGATCGACGTCGAGAACAACCGCGCCACCCTGAAGAAGGCCGGCTTCCTGACCCGTGACGCACGCGTCATCGAGCGTAAGAAGGCCGGTCTCAAGAAGGCACGCAAGGCTCAGCAGTACTCCAAGCGCTAAAAATGCGCCTACCCGTGGTGTTGCCGCTGGCGCGACATCACCACGGGGCCCTCGGCGCTTTTTAGCGCTCGGATCCACAAGCGCTAAAAATGCGCCTACCCGTGGTGTTGCCGCTGGCGCGACATCACCACGGGGCCCTCGGCGCTTTTTAGCGCTCGGATCCACAAGCGCTAAAAATGCTTTCGGGCGCTTCCAGCGTCCAGACAAGGCCTGTTCCGCCGTTTGGCGGGGCGGGCCTTGTTTCGTTTCGGAGGGCGTCTGCGGAGGCGCTACTTGCAGCCGGGTCTCACCTCAGCGGAGTATTGCTCTGCGGTTTTCCTAGATCGTAGATCTTGTTCCCATCGATTTCTTCCGATTGGAATGTATCAGCGACCCATTTCTGGATCGCAAGGAGCTCCGGTCCAGCCTCTGGAGCTTTCAATTGATCAGGCTGTTCCACCAAGTAGCAGATTTGTCCTTCTGCGACCCAATCCCGGAATTGCCTTAAGGTTGGGCTGGGGTCCGTCGCAGTGAAGCCCCCGATCGGCATGATGGCGCGGTTGGACTCAAGCTGAAAGCGCGCAGCGGTTTCGCCCGGATAAGTCGCAGCAGTCCAGACACACCTTGCCGGAGCATTACGGAGTCGGTCAAGGAGTGCGGTCCCTGGGCTATTGCCGTATGTAAGTCCATGGATCCATGCCGGATCCTGTTGCTTGACGCCTGCGAGGAAGCGGCTCAGTGAGTTTGGAGACTTGGTAAGACCGCCCGATATGGGGTTGTACCCGGATTGGGGAGAACCTAGGGTCACCAGCGAACAGAAGACGGGTCCGATCAGCAGCGCCCCGATTGCCAGGAAAGCGCTGCTTCGCTCTACCCATGGCCACGGTGCCCGGACGGCGGAAATAGCGGCGGCCAGCAATCCAGCATAAAGAACGCCTTTTCCCAGCCATTCGGGAAACACGTCGCTTAGCTGCCACATTGCATTGGCGAAGACGAAACTTGCTATCAGGGTAAAGGCGATCCACAAACGCCCGGATATTGTTTGGGCTCCGGCCAGCAACAGGCGGGCGCCAACGCCGATGCAAAGTGCCAATGGCGGCGCCAAGGATGCGGCGTAGTAGGAATGGAATCCTTGGCCCATAAAGCTCAGTATCAGATACGTAGTTGAGAACCAAAGGACTGCCGCAGAAGAAAGAATTGCTTCATTCCGATCGAGCCGTTTCCTTACGATGGCCCAGGCCATTGCCACGCAGCAGAGTATAGCTGCCATGAGTAGCCAGCCAATTTCCTGGCCATTATTTGCGTTGAAGAGCCGGAACAGGCCCGCGTCTGTGTCCACGCCCTTGAATTCTGGTGGTATTAGCGCCGCCGAAGCGTCATCCTGACCCTTCATCACACGGTCGATTCCGTTATACCCCAGCGTCAGCTCAACCATGCTGTTATGCGTTGAGCCGCCAACAAAGGGGCGGGATTGGGCCGGGGTGAGATCGACGACGAGAGGCCAAGCCAAGGAAACAACTGCCACAACGCATGCGGCAAGGCCCAGGCCGATAAACCTCTTGCGCCAAGCCAAGGGGGCGAAAAGCAGAAAGACGAGCACGATGGCGGGCAGAACCAGAAATGCTTGAAGCTGTTTCGTTAGAAATCCGAGTGCCAACAGACCGCCCATCAGAACCATCGGTTTGAGCCGGCCGGTCTCAGCGGCCCGGACGCCGGAGTACAGAGCCGAAATCATCAACAGGACCATCAACGGATCAGGGTTGTCATAGCGGGCTAGAAGAACGCTGACTGGGGTCAAGGCAAACACTGTCGCCGCGATTAGGG
The DNA here is from genome assembly GCF_056397865.1 of Arthrobacter sp. 05L417. Taxonomy (NCBI): domain Bacteria; kingdom Bacillati; phylum Actinomycetota; class Actinomycetes; order Micrococcales; family Micrococcaceae; genus Arthrobacter; species Arthrobacter sp. 05L417. The sequence continues at coordinate 306,177 of NZ_JBFTOG010000001.1, read as the reverse complement.
CGCATACGGCAGGGAAATACCTACGCATAAGGGTGAAGATGAGCAACGTGCTAGTCAACGTGATGATGACTTGGGGAACCAGCAAACCCCAGGAGTTGAGCCCGAACAAGCGAACGGACACGCCCATGACCCACAGGCTGAGTGGGGGTTTGTCCACAGTGATGGAGTTACCCCAGTCTGAGGACCCGAAAAACAATGCTGTGAAGTTATGTTCACCAGACTGCACAGCGGCCGAATAGAAGGGGTTCGCCCAGCCATTCTGATCCAACTTCCACAGGTAGAGAAAGGCCAGACAGATCAACAGCACGGCCAACGTTATCTTTTCCCAGCGCGCAACCGGGGTTGGATTCAGGCCCGTGCCTTGAACGGCGGGAAGACTAGTGCCGGAGGCGGTAAATCCGTACGCCGTCAAGGGACTCCTCCTTGAAATTCTCCTGCACCCAGTTGGTGATTGCCAAAGCTTGGGGGCCGAGTTCGCCCAGATCCACTATGTCCTGCTGCCAGATAAAGTAGCCGACTCTACCCTGAGCTACCAGAACCTTGAATTGCTCAAGAGTTGGCGCCGGATCCATCCCTAGCCAGCCGCCCACAGAAATAACCGGTCTCAAAGTTGCAAGCTGGTACTTCGAAGCATTTTGGGCCGAGTACGTTGCCGCCGGCCATGTCACGGTCGTGTCCATGCTGGTCAGCAATTGGACGACATTGGGAGATGGGTCCGTGCCGTACGCGACTTGAAGGGCCCATGCTGGTCTACCGGCATGAATATCTCGAAGGTGACTCGAAATGGCGTCGGGGTTGTTTGAAACAGGACCGGACACAGGGTTCGTTCCCTCCTGAGGGGAGCTGATCGTGAAGAGGTTGGTTGCGACAGGGCCTGCGATTAGTGTGAGGGCCACCAAGATGGCGGTGATTCTCTTGACGCGACTTTGAGCCGAAAGCATCCATAGGACGGTTGCGAGCACCCCAAGCAACACCACCAAAGGAGCTAGGTATGGTGGCCACTCGTTGCTGTACGCCAAAATCCTGACGACCATGTAGGTCGTGCTGGCTACTACTGTGGCCCCGATGATTCGGATAATTGGGCGCGCACGGTTCATCCAAAGGACGTGGAGGCCCAGCGGTACGAGTAGGGCGACCGGGGCGGCCAAGGAATATACGTAATAGGTGTGAATCATGGTCCCCATAAAACTGAGGACAAGATAGCTCGTGAGGAACCAGGCTCCTGCAAGCGCCACGAGGGCGCGGGCCCGTTTGTTCTCTGGCAGCAGGTAGCGCAACACCGAAACGACGAGGAGGCACATGACTGCGGTGGCGAGCATCCAACCCGCTTCTGGAGCAAAGTTGCCGTTTAGCAAGCGTGAGAATCCGCCGTCGTAGGGTGCTAGGTCTGCGCTATTAGCCGCGGCCGGGCCGCCGCCTTTGGCAATGGGAAATTGAACAAACCGGGCTAGCCCGTTGTAGTCCAGTGTGAGTTCCAAGACGCTGTTCGTCTGGGATCCGCCGATGTATGGCCGGACGCTTTCTGGCGTAAGGTCAACAACAGCCATCCACCAACCACCGCACGCGACGAGCGCCGCCAAGGCAGCAAGCAGACGCGTTATCCGAGCCATGAGGCTTCCGACTCCAAAGACAAGGATCACTAATATCAATGCCGGAATCATGATGAATGCTTGGATTTGTTTGGCCATGAATCCAAAACCCAAGGCAGCCCCGGCAAGTAGGTACCACCGCCAACGGTTGTCTTCCAGCGCCCGCATGACGAAATAGCACGCAACCACCATCAAGAGGCCCATCACGGGTTCCGGGTTGTTGTAGCGCGACATCAGCACTACGACGGGCGTGGTGGCATATATCAGACCGCCCAGAAGTGCCGGAGCTGCAGGATAGCTCCGTCGGATGATCTTGTAGATCAGCCAGACGGTAGTTACGCCCATCAGCGCTTGGGGAACAAGGATGCTCCAGGAACTCAGGCCGAACAACCGGACCGAAAGAGCCATGATCCACAGGCTCAACGGCGGCTTGTCGACGGTGATCAGGTTTCCGGCGTCGGTTGAACCATAGAAAAAAGCTTCCCAATTAACAGATCCCGCTTGAACGGCAGCGGAATAGAACGGGTTTGCCCAGCCATTGTGGTCAAGCCCCCATACGAAGGAAACCAGGGTTCCAAGTAGTAGAACACCGAGGCCGGTTTTCTCCCAAGGGAAGTCCCTCGACCTGGGCGTGTTCTCGTTGTCGGATGTCCGTCCCGCCTGGGACAACAGGATCAAAGTAACGACTCTTTTGGCTGGTTCAGAGGAAGACCAATGCGCCGCGCCTCCGTCCGCCGTACCCGGAAAACCCAGATCCGGAGCAGAACGAAGCGCACCAGGGTGGCGAAGATGTTTGCGCAGGTCAGGACGAACAGCTCAGCACTGGGCGATGCGTCCGGGTGGATGGCATGTAGTAGAAGCAGGGAAGAAGAAGTGATTCCCCAGGCGGCCAGGAAGACCACAAGGCCTTGAAACTGTTGTGTGAACTGCCGCTCGGGTCCGTGGATCCTGAAGGTGAAGCGACGGTTGGCAGCCGTGTTCGCGATCGCCGTGATCAATAGGGCCAGAAAGTTTCCCTGCTGTGGGCCGAACGGGCCCTGGAATAGAAGATACAGCAAAGCAAAAGCGAGAGTGGAGAACGCTCCGACGATTCCGAAACGCACCACTTGGCCGAAGAAACTGGGACGCGTTGGCGCGGCGATAGGTCCTCGCCCCAGCTCCGCATATATCGCTTGCAAAGGGATATTTCCCTTCATCATGGAACCGGCGACGCGCACCAGGCCCCTGATATCGTCGACGGCCGTTTGGCGGATATCCACCCGGCTGTCAGGATCGTCGATCCAGTCGACTGGAATCTCGTGGATACGAAGCCCTGCCCGCTCCGCCAAGATCAACAGCTCGGTATCGAAGAACCAGCAATTGTCCTTCACGTAGGGAAGCAGCCGATGTGCGACTTCCGCCCTGACAGCCTTAAAGCCACACTGGGCATCGGAAAACTGTACCTGCATGGTCCGTTTGAGAATCAGGTTGTAGCTCCGCGAGATGAATTCCCGTTTGGGACCCCTGACTACCCTGGAAGTCCGGCCAAGCCGCGTGCCGATGCTGACATCCGAGTGTCCGGAAAGCAGGGGAGCGATAAGCGGCGGCAACGCCGCCAAATCGGTCGAGAGGTCTACGTCTACATATGCCAGAACTTTGGCTTCCGACGATGTCCACGCGTCGCGGAGCGCGAAACCCCGCCCTTTTGTCTCAAGGCGCCGATAACTGACATTGGGAACCTCATCGGCGAGCTTCCGCGCAATTAAACCGGTCGCGTCCGTGCTCGCGTTGTCGGCAATCGTGATTTTCCAGCTGTACAACAATTCCCGCGAAAGGTAGTCGGCAAGCCGGTAAATGCTTCTTTCGAGTATGGCGGACTCGTTGAAAACGGGGACAATTATTTCGAGCGCCAAGCCCCCAGAGCTAGGTGTCATGCGGTAATCGTAGAGACTTGTTAAGGTGCATTACTAGAGTGGAGCGGAAAACGCAAGTCAAGTAGTTCCACTCTTGCGCTCGCGCGGCTGAAGGAGTAGTGGCAGGGCCGCCGGCACTCCTTCGCTCGGCCCCTGCAGCCGTCGTCTAGACTGGGACGCGATGGCTAGATTATTTGGAACAGATGGCGTGCGTGGTCTCGCCAATGGATTGCTCACCGCGGAGCTTGCTCTTCAGTTGGCCCAAGCTGCCGCAGTGGTCCTCGGCCACGAGCGTGCAGCTGACGGAAAACGGCCTCGTGCCGTGGTCGCCCGGGATCCCCGCGCGAGCGGCGAGTTTATCGCTGCAGCTGTGGAAGCCGGACTTTCGAGCTCCGGCATTGACGTGTACGACGCCGGAGTGCTGCCGACGCCGGCAGCGGCCTATCTCATCGCGGACCTCGATGCCGATTTCGGCGTCATGATCTCGGCCTCGCACAACCCTGCACCGGACAACGGCATCAAGTTCTTTGCCCGCGGGGGCCAGAAGCTCCCGGACGAGGTTGAAGACGCAATCGAGGCCCAACTCGGCAAGGAACCTTCACGCCCTGTGGCTGGCGACGTCGGCCGCATCCAACGCTTCTCGGACGCCGAAGACCGTTACATCGTCCACTTGCTCGGCACCCTGCCGCATCGCCTCGAAGGTCTCAAAGTTGTGCTGGACTGCGCCCATGGTGCGGCCAGTGGCTGTTCCCCACAGGTCTTCGCGAGCGCCGGCGCCGAAGTTGTGGTGATCGGTGCGGAACCCGACGGCCTGAACATCAACGACGGCGTCGGTTCCACCCACCTTGGCCAGCTCAAGGAAGCCGTCGTCAAGCACGGTGCGGACTTCGGCATCGCGCACGACGGCGACGCCGACCGCTGCCTGGCTGTGGACCACGAAGGCAACGAAGTTGACGGCGACCAGATCATGGCGATTCTGGCCCTCGCGCTGAAGAAGTCCGGAAAACTGAAGGACGACGTCCTGGTAGCCACCGTGATGAGCAACCTTGGACTCAAGATCGCCTTGCGTGAAGCCGGAATCACCCTCCGTGAGACCGCGGTGGGGGACCGGTATGTCCTGGAGGCCATGCGCGCCGGCGGCTTCAGCCTTGGTGGAGAGCAGTCGGGCCACGTGATCTTCTCCGATTACGCCACCACTGGCGACGGCGTCCTGACCGGTCTGCAGATCGCCGCCCAGGTAGCCGGCACCGGACGGACCCTCCAGGACCTTGCCCGCGCCATGACCAAGCTGCCGCAACTCATGATCAACGTGAAGGGTGTGGACAAATCACGCGCCGCAACGGACGAAGGCGTAGCCGCTGCGGTGGCTGCCGCCGAGCTCGAACTTGGTGATACCGGCCGCGTGCTCCTGCGGCCATCGGGCACCGAAGCGTTGGTACGCGTGATGGTGGAGGCCGCGGACATGGAAACCGCTACCCGCATATGCACCGAACTCGCCGGCGTCGTCGAAAACCGCCTCGCCATTCCACGCGAACTGGCTCTCTAAGACCGGAAGCAGCAAACAACTGTGGCCCGTCTCCGTGAGGAGGCGGGCCACAGTTGTCTCAAATGCTTACCTTTGAACAGTGCTTACCGTTGAAGCACGCTTACCTTTGAACCAGGCTGTCCCGGATCTCGGTGAGGAGCGTGACCGCGGGGTCGGCAGCCGGCTCATCTTCCGTGATGCCCAACTTGGCGTTGCGGCGCTCGATGAGGTGGTTCATCGGAGCCACCACGACGAAATAGATGGCGGCTGCTACCAGGACGAAGTTAACGATCGCGGTCAGCAAAACCCCGAACTGTAGGTCATTTCCGTTGATGGTCACTTTCGCAAAGCTGTCAAAGTTGGGGGATCCAACCAAGGCAGCGATCAGCGGCATGAAGACGTTCTTGACGAGTGCATCAACAACTGCACCGAAGGCGGCACCCATGACGACGGCTACGGCAAGGTCTACGACGTTGCCCTTCAGAATGAAATTCCTAAATCCACTCAACATGGCACCAAGCTAGTGCATGCTTGTGAATTCAAAGTGAGCAGCCGTTCAATTCCGCGGGGTGTCGGGAACTTCCCCGGTTAAACAACCGCTAAAGGTAGCCTGGCGCCGCTTCGAGTCCAAAGTATTCCTCGAGGGTGCCGATTCCCCGGGTGGCCATATCCGTTGCGGCCTCAACCCCGATAAAGCGCAAATGCCACGGCTCGTAGTAATAGCCGGTGATGTCATTGAGCATCCACGGATACCTGACAACAAAGCCGTATGTGTGCGCGTTGGCCTTGGCCCAAACGGCGGCCGGCTGATCAGCGAAGCAGGGCTCGAAGCTGCACGCCCCGCCGCCGTCGCCGATGTCGAACGCCCAGCCAGTCTGGTGTTCCGAGAAGCCGGGACGTGCGGAGGCCGTGTCCGCCGAGGCCTGGCCACGTGTGTTTACGTAGCCGTTGTACGTGGCGGTTTGGGTTTGGAAAGAACGGTAGCCGGACGCCAGAGTCATGGTGGCGCCGGCCGAGGCGGCTGCCGCGAAGAGCTTTTCGGCTGCTCCGGCGGTTGTGCTGTTGAGAAGGGAGGCTTCCCCGCTGACTGCGAGTTGAACGCGGGGCTGTACCAAGTCGGCGGGGACAAACTGCAAGGGGGCCAGCGGCCGGTGCTTGTTCACGATGACCCACTGGCTCGTGGGGTCGCTCAGTGAAAACTGCCGGGACAGGACCCCTGACGGCGGAGCTTTCGACGGCGGGGCGCCCGACGGCGGCGGCTGGCTCCCCGCTGTGGCGGGAACCGGCGTCGTGGTCGCCACGGTCGGCGTCGGCGTTGCCGTTTGGGGACCTGAGGGGGACGGTGCGGCCGTGGGCGAGGCGACCGGGGTATCCGGGGTGCAGCCCGCCAAAGCAGCCATTCCCACGCCTGCCGCAAGTAAGGTCGTGAAGGACCTTCGGCTGGGGCGGCAGTGGTAGCACATCCGTGCTAGACCTTTCGGAGCAGCATGCGGCGGATCGAATGGTCGGCATCCTTGGTGAGGACAAGTTGCGCCCGGCCGCGGGTAGGAAGGACGTTTTCCTCAAGGTTGGGCTCATTGATGCGCTTCCAAATGCCGCGCGCAGTGGCCTCCGCCTCGGCGTCGGAGAGCGTCGCGTAACGGTGGAAATAGGATTCGGGCTGGGCGAAGGCGGTGCTTCGAAGCTTGCGGAAACGGTCCACGTACCAGTCTTCGATGTACGACGTCTTGGCGTCGACGTAGATGGAAAAATCAAAGAAGTCGCTCAGGGCCAAGCCTTGGCGGCCGTCCTGGCGTGGACGGGCGGGCGCCAACACGTTGAGGCCCTCAACGATGAGGACGTCAGGCCGTCGGACCACCACTTCCTTGTCCGGGACGATGTCGTAGGTGACGTGCGAATACCAAGGAGCGCGGACCTCTTCGGCGCCGCCCTTGATCGCACTCACGAAACGAAGCAAAGCCCGGCGGTCGTAGGACTCCGGAAAACCCTTGCGTTCAAGCAAATGCCGGCGCTTCAACTCAGCGAGGGGATACAAGAACCCGTCGGTGGTGATGAGTTCGACGTTCGGAGTGCCGGGCCAACGGCGGAGCATTTCGCGCAACACACGGGCAATAGTGGACTTGCCGACCGCCACCGAACCTGCCACCCCGATCACGAAGGGCGTGCGCTGGGTCTGCTCGCCAAGGAAGGTGGTTGTGGCGGCATGAAGCTGTTGTGATGCCTGGACATAGAGATGCAACAAGCGGGAGAGCGGAAGGTAGACCTCTCGGATTTCCTTCATGTCCAGGGGGTCACCGAGGCCGCGAAGGCGAACGATGTCCTCTTCGTTGAGCGGCTGCTCCATCTGTGCAGCCAGCCGGGACCACGTCTGCCTGTCCAGTTCCACGAACGGAGAGGAGCTGTCGCCGTTCGCTTCATTGCGTTGCAAAGTCACTATAGAGATTCTGCCCCTCCGTTGGCTGATCCGGAAATACAGCATGAACGGCGGGAAGAATTCGTGTGAGCATGCTCTCCGGAAAATGTCCGCGATCGGGCATTTCCCGCGGCCTGGCCTGCTTGCGCGGCCGGATATCCTACGTCCATTTCGCGGGGCAACCGCTACTCTTGTAGGCATGTGTGGAATCGTAGGTTACGTTGGCAATTCATCCCGCCGGGCAGAAGCCGGGCACTCGGCTCTCGACGTCGTGCTTGAAGGACTCCGGCGGCTTGAATACCGCGGCTATGATTCAGCCGGAGTCGCAGTGGTGGCTAATGGAACCATCACAGCCCGGAAGAAGTCCGGAAAACTGAGCAATCTGTTGAACGAGCTCGAAGGCAATCCGCTCCCGGACTCGCTGACCGGCATCGGCCACACCCGCTGGGCAACCCACGGCGGACCCACCGACCAGAACGCCCATCCGCATCTGGCCGATGGCGGACGCTTGGCCATGATCCACAACGGAATCATCGAAAACTTCGCAGAGCTCAAGCAGGAACTCATCGCCAAGGGTGTCACTTTCGAGTCGGAGACGGACACCGAGGTCGCAGCAGCACTTCTGGGCGATATTTTCCGCAACCAGCTCAATGGGGACTCTTCCAACGGCAAGCTCACCAAAGCGATGCAGCTCGCCTGCCAGCGGCTCGAAGGCGCTTTCACGCTCCTCGCAGTGCACGCCGAGCGGCCGGACGTCGTCGTGGCCGCCCGTCGCAACTCCCCCCTTGTTGTGGGACTGGGGGAAGGCGAGAACTTCCTTGGCTCGGACGTTTCCGGCTTCATTGATCACACGCGCCGCGCCGTGGAGCTTGGCCAGGACCAGATCGTCACCATCACAGCCGACACCGTGGAGATCACGGACTTCTTCGGCGCCCCGGCGCAGGGCAAGGAATACCACGTCGACTGGGACCCGGCTTCTGCGGAAAAGGGCGGCTTCAGCTCCTTCATGGAGAAGGAAATCCACGACCAGCCCGACGCCGTCACCCAGACCCTCCTCGGACGCTCGGACATCAACGGCCAGCTGACCTTGAGCGAGCTCCGGATCGACCCCGAGCTGCTGAAACAGGTCAACAAGATCATCGTCCTGGCTTGTGGCACGGCTGCCTACGCCGGGATGGTCGCCAAGTACGCCATCGAGAACTGGTGCCGCATCCCCACCGAGGTGGAACTCGCGCATGAATTCCGCTACCGCGACCCGATCGTTGACGCAAACACCCTGGTGGTGTCCATCAGCCAGTCCGGCGAGACGATGGATACCCTGATGGCCGTCCGTTACGCCCGTGAACAGGGCGCCAAGACGATCTCCATCTGCAACACCAACGGATCCACTATCCCGCGCGAATCCGACGCCGTTCTCTACACCCACGCCGGTCCGGAGATCGCCGTCGCGTCGACCAAGGCGTTCCTGGCCCAGATCACGGCTGCCTATCTTCTTGGTCTTTACCTCGCCCAGCTGCGCGGAAACATCTTCACCGGCCAGATCAAGGACGTCTTGGCGGACCTTGGCAAGATCCCCGCCCACATCCAGAAGATCCTCGACAACGCAGGTCCCCTCCGCGAGCTCGCCCGCAGCATGAAGGACGAGAAATCGGTGCTGTTCCTGGGCCGCCACGTGGGCTTCCCTGTGGCACTTGAGGGCGCATTAAAGCTTAAGGAAATCGCGTACATCCACGCTGAGGGGTTCGCAGCCGGCGAGCTCAAGCACGGTCCGATTGCCCTAATCGACGAAGGACAGCCGGTCTTTGTGGTGGTTCCCTCGCCGCGTGGCCGCGATTCCCTCCACGCGAAGGTTGTCAGCAATATCCAGGAAATCCGTGCCCGCGGTGCGCGCACCCTGGTGATCGCCGAAGAAGGCGACGAAGCCGTGCGGGCTTACGCCGAGCACGTTTTCTACGTGCCCCAGACGCCTCCGCTCTTGATGCCGCTCCTCACCACTGTTCCGCTGCAGATTTTTGCGGCGGAGCTGGCGAAGGCGAAGGGGTACGACGTGGACCAGCCGCGTAACCTCGCCAAGAGTGTGACCGTAGAATAGCCGCATGATTGTTGGCATAGGCGTAGACGTCGTAGACATTGAGCGCTTCGGGCGCCAACTTGAGAGGACCCCGGGCCTCCGAGACCGCTTGTTCGTTCCCGCGGAACGCGAGCTCAACACGCGGTCCTTGGCCGCGCGTTTCGCGGCCAAGGAAGCTGTGGCAAAGGTCTTGGGAGCGCCGGCGGGCATGAACTGGCAGGACTGCTGGATCGGCCTGGACCAGTACGGTCCCACCATCAAGGTGAAGGGCACCGTGCTGGCAGTGGCCGAGTCCAAAGGCGTGAAGCACTGGCACGTGTCCATGAGTCACGACGGCGGAATCGCCACTGCCATGGTCATCGCCGAAGCCTAGCAGCGCAAGCAACCATGATCAGCGCCTTCACCGGAACACAGATCAGGGCAGCGGAACAACCGCTTCTTGATGCCGGCGGGGGCGCTGTCCTCATGCAGCGCGCAGCGCACGGACTAGCGCACGCCGTCGTCCGTGAACTCCGATCGGAAGGCCGCAGCCTTTACGGCTCGAGCGTTACGGTGCTGGCAGGCAAGGGGAACAACGGCGGGGACGGTCTCTACGCCGCGGCAATGCTCGCGAAGCGTGGCATGCGCACGACGGCGGTGCTCACCGCCGGTTCCGCCCATCCTGACGCCCTCGCGGCCTTCGAGTCCGCCGGCGGACGTGTCCATGTTTTAGGCGGGGACAACGCCGAAGAACTAGCTGTGCTGGTTGCAGGCGACGATGTGGTCATTGACGCCATCCTCGGTACGGGTGCGCGGGGTGGCCTTGGCGGTTCCGCCGCGGAATTGATTGCTGCCTTGCAGGACCTGAAGCCCGATTTGGTCGTAGCCTGCGATACCCCGAGCGGAGTCGACGCCGACACCGGCGAGGTCCACTGGCCCGTCTTGACGGCGCGGCTGACCGTGGCCTTCGGGGGCGTCAAAGCCGGACTGATGGCCGATCCGGGTGAGGGCTGTGCCGGCAGGGTGATCCTGGTACCTATCGGCATCGAGGAATATCTTCCGGCACCTGCCCTCCGCCGTTTCTCTGCCCGTGACCTGGCTGCCGTTCTGCCGGACCCGGGGCGGCGGGCCCACAAGTACACCCGGGGAGTCCTGGGCATAGTGGCAGGTTCCGAGCGTTACACCGGGGCCGCGGCGCTCTGTGTCGAAGCCGCCTCCAGGGCCGGCGCGGGAATGGTGCGGTACCTCGGCCCGGAAGTCGTGGCGCGACAGGTCCTGACGCGGACCCCCGAGGCTATCTGGGAGCCAGCCGAGCCCGGCCGGGTCCAGGCGTGGTTGCTCGGTCCTGGCCTGGACGGGGCCGAACAACTCCATCGAGCCCGCGACGTACTGGCCGCGGCGTCCGACGCCGGCCAGCCCGCCGTCGTCGACGCCGGAGCCCTGGAGCTCCTGCCGGAACGCTGTCCGCCCAACTGGATCCTGACCCCGCACGCGGGGGAGCTGGCGGCCCTTCTTGGCCGAGGCGAAGTGCGTGTGACACGGGAGGACGTCGAATCGCGGACCGTGCACTTCGCCCTGCTCGCGGCCGAGCACACCGGTGCGGTCGTCCTGCTCAAAGGTGCCACAACGGTGGTTGCTTCCCCTTCCGGGGCGGTCTTCAGCCAGTCGGATGGATGCCCGTGGATGTCAACGGCAGGCAGCGGGGACGTCCTTGGCGGGATAATCGGTGCTCTGGCTGCAGCGTACGCGGAGTCCGGGCTGGACGACGACGGCCCATTCGCTGCACTGGGAATCGCCCCTGGAGAGCGCTGGGCTGCGGTAGCCGCGGTCGGCGCAAGCATCCACGGATTGGCCGGCAGCGAAGCCTCGGCGGGCGGCCCATTGACCGCTTCCGATATCGCCGGGGCGGTTCCCGGCGTCTTCCGATTTCTTAGGGAATATCGCGCCGGATGATCCCGGATGTTCCGTGAATGTCACATAGTCTGGCTAGGCTGGCAGGAAGTTATCCGGCACGTGAAGGAGAACACATGGACGTTTGGCCAGGAGCCGCTTACCCGTTGGGAGCCACTTTCGATGGCACGGGAACCAACTTCGCGCTGTTCAGCGAGAAGGCCGAAAAGGTGGAGTTGTGTCTCTTTGACGACGACGGGGAAGAAATTTCCTACACCGTCAGCGAAGTGGACGGGTATGTATGGCATTGCTACCTTCCCCACGTCCAGCCCGGACAGAAGTATGGCTACCGCGTGCACGGTCTCTATGACCCTGCCTCCGGGCAGCGCTTCAACCCGAACAAGCTTCTCCTGGATCCTTACGCGAAGGCCATCCACCGGCAGATCGACTGGGATCCGGCGCTTTTCTCTTACAACATGGGGGATCCGGACTCCCGCAATGACAAGGACTCCGCACCCCACATGATGATGGGCGTGGTCATCAATCCGTTCTTCGACTGGGCAGGGGACCAGTTGTTGCGGATCCCGTACCACCGGTCCGTGATCTACGAGGCCCACGTCAAGGGCCTGACCCAGCTCCACCCTGAGGTTCCGGAAGAGCAGCGCGGTACGTATGCCGGAGTGGCCCACCCGGCCGTGATTTCCCATCTGCAGAAGCTCGGGGTGACGGCTATCGAGCTCATGCCGGTGCACCAGTTCACGAACGACGGCATCCTGCAGGACAGGGGGCTGAACAACTACTGGGGCTACAACACCATCGGGTTCTTCGCCCCGCACAACAGCTACAGCTCCAAAGGCGATACCGGCCAGCAGGTCCAGGACTTCAAGGCCATGGTCAGGGCGTTGCACACGGCAGGCATCGAGGTCATCCTCGACGTCGTGTACAACCACACAGCCGAGGGCAACCACTTGGGCCCCACATTGTCCTTCAAGGGGATCGACAACGCCGCGTATTACCGTCTGATGGACGGTGACGAGAAGCACTACATGGACTACACGGGTACCGGGAACTCGCTGAATGTGCGCAGCCCTCACTCGTTGCAACTGCTCATGGATTCCCTGCGCTACTGGGTCACCGAAATGCACGTGGACGGTTTCCGCTTCGACCTCGCCTCCACGCTGGCCCGTGAGTTCTATGACGTGGACAAGTTGTCGACCTTCTTCGAACTCATCCAGCAGGATCCTGTAGTCTCCCAGGTCAAGCTGATCGCCGAGCCGTGGGACGTCGGTCCCGGTGGCTACCAAGTGGGCAACTTCCCGCCGCAGTGGACGGAATGGAACGGCCAGTACCGGGACACGGTCCGTGACTTCTGGCGTGGCGAGCCCTCCACCCTGGGCGAGTTCGCCTCGCGGTTGACCGGATCGGCGGACCTTTACGAGCACTCCGGCCGCCGCCCGGTAGCCTCCATCAACTTCGTCACGGCCCACGACGGCTTCACCTTGGCCGACCTGGTGTCCTACAACGAGAAACACAACGAGGCGAACGGCGAAGGCAACAACGACGGCGAATCCCACAACCGTTCCTGGAACTGCGGCGTGGAGGGCCCCACCGAGGACCCGAAGGTCCTTGGCCTTCGTGCCCGCCAACAGCGGAACTTCATCGCCTCGATGCTCCTGTCCCAGGGTGTTCCGATGCTCCTGCACGGTGACGAGCTCGGCCGCACCCAGCGGGGCAACAACAATGGCTACTGCCAGGACTCCGAGCTGACGTGGATCAACTGGGAGAGCGTGGACCAGCCGCTCGTGGAGTTCACGGCCGCGGTCAGCGCATTGCGCGCCAAGCATCCCACCTTCCGGCGCAGCCGCTTCTTCGACGGACGCCCGGTACTGCGAGGCGAAGGCGAGAGGCTTCCGGACATCGTCTGGCTCGATGTCGACGGAACCACCATGACGCCGTCGGATTGGGACAGCGGCTTCGGCCGCTCCGTCGGCGTGTTCCTCAACGGTGACGGCATCCGCGGCCGGGACAACCAGGGCCGGCGGATCACGGACGTCAACTTCCTGCTCTACTTCAACGCCCACGACGACGAAGTCGGTTTCAAGGTGCCCTCGGACGAATACGCACCTGCGTGGGACATCATCATCGACACCGCCGGCGGCGGAGCGGACACTCAACCTGTGCCGGCGGAATCCGTCCTGGGCGTTGGGGCCAAATCGCTCGTGGTATTGCGGGCACACAGCATCCCGGACACGGATCCGGACCATTCCGTAGCGGCGTCCCTCGCCGCCTTGTCGCAGACAACCACCACCGAAACGGCTTCCTTGACTGCGCCGGCCACACCGGCACCGTCCACCCGGAAGCTCCAGGTTGTACCGGAAACCGCAGCCGAACCGAAAAAGCACCACGCTCAGGAGCCGAAGGCTGCCCCCGAAACCGAGCCTGCCGCTGCGCCGAAGAAGCCCAGAAAGCCACGCGCCCACAAGAACGGGGGATCATGAGGACACCCGTCTCCACGTACAGGCTGCAGATCAGGCCTTCGTTCACGCTCCAGGACGCGGCGGCCCTCACGGGTTATCTACGCGAGCTCGGAGTGGATTGGGTGTACCTGTCGCCTATCCTGACGGCGGAGGAGGGCTCGGACCACGGTTACGACGTCACCGACCCCTCCACCGTTGATGCTTCGCGCGGCGGAGCCGAAGGGCTCGCGGCGCTCTCCAAGGCGGCACGGGAAGCCGGCCTCGGGGTCCTGGTGGATATCGTCCCGAACCACATGGGCGTTGCGTCGCCTCCGCAAAATGCCTGGTGGTGGTCCCTCCTCAAAGAGGGCAGGACCTCCCGCTATGCGGAAGCGTTCGACGTCGACTGGGACTTCGGTGGCGGAAGGCTCCGGATCCCGGTCCTCGGCAGCGACGACGACGTCGACAAGCTGGAAGTGGTCGACGGCGAATTGCGCTACTTTGACCACCGCTTCCCGCTGGCCGAAGGCAGCTACGTCGCCGGTGACGACGCCAGGGACGTCCATGCGCGCCAGAACTACGAATTGCTCGGCTGGCGCCGGGCTGACGACGAACTGAATTACCGCCGCTTCTTCGCGGTCAATACACTGGCCGGGATCCGTGTCGAAATCCCGTGGGTCTTCGCGGAAGCCCACGCGGAGGTCGCCCGGTGGTTCCGAGACGGGCTTGTGGACGGGCTGAGGATCGATCACCCGGACGGGCTAGCGGACCCTGCCGGGTACCTTGAGCGCCTCAAGGAAACCACGGCCGGTTCCTATCTGCTCGTCGAGAAGATCCTCGAGCCAGGGGAGGAACTTCCGGAGAACTTCGACTGTGAGGGGACCACAGGCTACGACGCGCTCGCCGACGTCGATCGCCTTTTCGTGGATCCCGACGCCGAAGCGCAGCTTGACGCCTTGGATGCCAGGCTCCGGGGCATCGTGGGGCCCGCCGATTACCAGGCCATGATCCACGGCACCAAGCGGCGCATTACGGACGGCATCCTGCATTCGGAAATCCTGCGGCTCGCGAGGCTCGTCCCCGAGTCTCAGGAACTGCCCCGCCACAAGGCGGCCGACGCCCTGGCTGAGACCATTGCCTCGTTTCACGTCTACCGAAGCTATCTCCCCTACGGCAAAGACACCTTGGTTGACGCCGTTGAACGGGCCGCCCGGACCAGGCCGGAACTGGACCAGGTCCTCAAGGAGCTGCTTCCGCTGCTGCTCGACGCCAGCAGTGAACTCGGCCGCCGCTTCCAGCAGACCTCCGGCATGGTCATGGCCAAGGGCGTGGAAGACACCGCGTTCTTCCGTTACACGCGCCTTGGCACGCTGACTGAAGTGGGAGCGGATCCCACCGAATTCGCCTTGTCCACGGCTGGATTCCACGAGCGCATGGTACGCCGCCAGGCACTGCTGCCGCTGTCCATGACCACACTGACCACGCACGACACCAAGCGCAGCGAAGACACCCGGGCCAGGATCTCCGCTATCTCCGAGGCCGTCCCCGAATGGGAAGCATTCGTGGATCGCATGCAGGAACTGGCTCCGATTCCCGACGGGCCACTCGCAGCCCTCGTATGGCAAGCGATCACCGGTGCTTGGCCGGCCAGCCGTGAACGCCTCCAGGGGTACGTCCTCAAAGCGGCACGCGAAGCGGGCAACTCCACGAGCTGGACGGAGCCGAACGAGGCGTTCGAAGCAAAGCTCGCCTCCGCCGTCGACGCCGTCTTCGACGTGCCGGAGGTGACGGCCGCCCTCGAAGAGTTCGTTGCCCTTGTGGACCCTTATGGAACGTCCAACTCACTGTCGGCAAAGATTGTCCAGCTGACCATGCCGGGCGTATCGGACGTCTACCAAGGCACCGAGTTTTGGGATCGTTCACTCACCGACCCCGACAACCGGCGCGCGGTCGACTTCGAACGGAGGAGGGCCGCCCTCGCAGCCCTCGACGCCGGTGTCCGGACAGAAGCGCGGGACGAGCTCGCCAAGCTGCTACTGACATCCCGGGCATTGCGTTTGCGCCGGGACCGGCCGGAGCTCTTCGGTGGTTACAGTCCCGTCAATGCCGAGGGTCCCGCAACTGAACATCTGATCGCCTTCGACCGTGGAACCCCTGCCGCCGGGGGCGGAGCCATCACTTTGGCCACGAGGCTCCCGCGGAAGCTTGAGCGAAACGGCGGGTGGCAGGACACCTCCATTCGTCTTGGGAGCGCGGTCCAGGATGAGCTCACCGGCAACAGCTACCCACCGGGCGAGGTTCACGTCGCAAGGCTTCTGCAGCGATATCCGGTGGCCTTGCTCGTACCCATTAGCTAGCCAGAGCAAGCAACGACGGCGGGCCAACGAAGCCCGGACGAGACGATTGAGGGGGAGCGATGGCCGAGAAGACCAGCGCCGGGAAACGGTTCGACGTGTGGGCCCCGTTTGCAGAGTCTGTCACCCTGCTCGCGGCGGGTCAGCACCACGAAATGAGGTCGCACGACGGCGGCGCCGCCGGCTGGTGGACGGCTGACGTACCACGGCCGGCCGGCACCGACTACGGATATCTGGTGAACGGCGAGGGGCCTTTTCCCGATCCGAGGTCGCAGCGCCAGCCGGACGGGGTCCATGCCCTTTCCCGCACCTTCGACGCCTCGTCGTATGCCTGGAACGATTCGGACTGGGAAGGGCGCGGGCTCGGCGGCGCAGTCATCTATGAGCTTCACCTCGGGACCTTCACACCGGAAGGCACACTGGACGCGGCCGTGGGAAAGCTGGATTACCTCGTTGAACTGGGAATCGACTTCGTGGAGCTCCTGCCGGTCAATGCGTTCAACGGCCCCCACAACTGGGGCTACGACGGCGTGCTGTGGTTCGCCGTCCACGAGGCCTACGGCGGACCGGAGGCTTATCAGCGATTCGTGGATGCCGCGCATTCTGCCGGACTCGGTGTGATCCAGGATGTGGTCTACAACCATCTGGGACCCAGCGGGAACTACCTGCCGAAATTCGGCCCCTACCTGAAGTCCGGCGAAGGAAACACGTGGGGCGACTCAGTGAACCTGGATGGCCCCGGTTCCGATGAAGTCCGTCAATTCATCCTGGACAACGCAGCTATGTGGTTGAGCGACTTCCACGTGGACGGGCTGCGCCTCGACGCCGTGCACGCCCTTCGCGATGAGCGTGCCGTCCATATCCTTGAAGACCTGGCAAGCCTTGCAGATGGCATCGAAGCCGAAACAGGCGTCCCCAAGACGTTGATTGCGGAATCGGACCTGAACAATCCGCGCCTGATCTACCGTCGGGACACCAACGGCTATGGCCTGGAAGGGCAGTGGAGTGACGATTTCCACCACGCCGTGCACGTGAACCTCACCGGCGAAACAGCCGGCTACTATTCGGACTTCGACTCCTTGGGCGCATTGGCAAAGGTGCTTGAGCACGGTTTCTTCCACGACGGGAGCTACTCAAGCTTTCGTGGCAGGCATCATGGCCGCCCCATTCGCCCGGGGCTGGTTCATCCTGCCGCTTTGGTGGTCTGCAACCAAAACCACGATCAAATCGGCAACCGCGCCGCCGGTGACCGGCTGAGTGCGAGCCTGTCTTACGGCAGGTTGGCGCTGGCCGCGGTGCTGACCATGACGTCGCCGTTCACTCCGATGCTCTTCATGGGCGAAGAATTCGGCGCGTCCACTCCTTGGCAGTTCTTCACATCGCATCCCGAGGAATGGTTGGCCGAGGCCACCGCAAAGGGCAGGCTCAAGGAATTCGAACGGATGGGCTGGGACCCGGCATTGGTGCCCAACCCCCAGGACCCGGAGACGTTTGAACGCTCCAAGCTCAATTGGGAGGAAGCGCACGACGGCGATCACGCCCGATTGCTGGAACTTTACCGGGCGCTGGCGAACCTCAGGCGCTCGACGCCGGAGCTTGCGGGCGGCGGATTCACTGACACCCACGTCGACTTCAGCGAAGAGGACAAATGGCTGGTTCTTAGCCGGGGCGCTGTGATGGTTGCGTGCAACTTTGGTGACCTGACGCTGACGCTGACGAAGGCCATGGATGGCGAAGTCTTGCTCGCCACGGACTCCGCGGCCGCCGTCGGGAATGGAAAGCTGACCCTCCCGGGGGAGAGCGCCGCCGTCGTGCGCTTTAAGTGACTGTTCCCTTTACAGTGACCTCGACCACATGACGGACATCGGCCTTTGAGCCTCGAAGGCGGTGGCAGGATGGTAGGTATGACTTATTCGGCTGCGGAGAACCGCTATGAAACCATGCCCTACCGCCGCGTCGGACGCAGCGGCCTCAAACTTCCCGCGATCTCGCTGGGACTGTGGCACAACTTCGGCGACGACAAGCGTTTCGAGGAACAGCGGGCCATCCTGCGCCGGGCTTTCGATCTTGGGGTCAACCACTTCGACCTCGCCAACAACTATGGTCCGCCGGACGGTTCCGCTGAAACGAACTTCGGCCGCCACCTGAAGGACGATTTCAGGCCGTACCGCGACGAACTCGTCATTTCCACCAAGGCCGGCTACTACATGTGGCCCGGTCCCTATGGAGAGTGGGGCTCCCGCAAGTACCTACTCTCCAGCCTTGACCAGTCGCTCCAGCGCATGGGACTTGACTACGTAGACATCTTCTACAGCCACCGTCCCGACCCCGAAACCCCGCTGGAAGAAACCATGGGCGCCCTGGACTATGCCGTCCGTTCCGGCAAAGCGCTCTACGCCGGAATCTCGTCCTACACCCCGGATCAGACCCTCGAGGCAGCCCGGATCCTCAAGGAGATGGGCACGCCGCTGCTTATCCACCAGCCCAGCTATTCCATGCTCAACCGCTGGACAGAGAACGGTTCGCCCAACCTCTACGAAACGCTTGACCAGGTGGGAGCAGGATCCATCGCTTTCTCCCCGCTGGCACAGGGGATGCTCACCAACCGGTACCTGAATGGAATCCCCGCGGATTCCCGCGCCGCCAAGGAGCGGTTCTTATCCGAATCAGCGTTGACCGAGGAAAAGCTGAGCCGGGTGCGTGGTTTGAACGCCATTGCCGAAGGACGCGGCCAGACCCTCGCCCAGATGGCTATCGCCTGGATCCTGCGCGATCAGCCCAAGGGTTCGCCTGTAACCTCGGCCTTGGTGGGCGCGTCAAGCGTCGCGCAGCTGGAGGACACCGTGTCCGCGATCAACAACCTCGGCTTCACGTCAGAGGAACTGACAGCGATTGACGAGTTCGCCGTCGAATCCGACATCAATCTGTGGGTGCAGAAGTAGATTCGGAAACTTAACACAGGTGCGGGGCCGGGCGGGAACAAAGCCGGCCCCGTTCGGGTTGGTTACAATGCAAAGAGCGCCGAATGGCGCTGTGCCTTTAAGACGCCGTCGTACATTCAGGTACCGACGCGCTAGGCACCTGAGGTTAGTTCTCAAAGGAGTTCCGTGTCTTCACATCCGATTCGTGTCGCCATTGTCGGCGTAGGTAACTGCGCCGCTTCGCTGGTCCAAGGTGTCCACTACTATCGCGATGCCGACCCCCAGGCCACGATTCCGGGTCTGATGCATGTTGAGTTCGGCAAGTACCACGTCAACGACGTCCAGTTCGTCGCTGCGTTCGACGTCGACAGCAAGAAGGTCGGCCTCGACCTCGCTGACGCCATCGGCGCCAGCGAGAACAACACCATCAAGATCGCCGATGTCCCTTCCACTGGCGTGACCGTGCAGCGCGGCCACACCCTGGACGGCCTGGGCAAGTACTACCGCGAAACCATCATCGAGGCTTCGGAAGAGGCAGTGGACATCGTCGCCGCACTGCGCGAAGCCAAGGCCGACGTCATGGTCTGCTACCTGCCCGTTGGTTCCGAGGAAGCCGCGCACTTCTACGCCCAGTGCGCGATCGACGCCGGTGTCGCCTTCGTCAACGCCCTGCCGGTCTTCATCGCGGGTACCAAGGAATGGGCCGACAAGTTCACCGCCGCTGGTGTGCCGATCGTCGGCGATGACATCAAGAGCCAGATCGGAGCCACCATCACGCACCGCGTCATGGCCAAGCTCTTCGAAGACCGCGGCGTCACGCTGGACCGCACGTACCAGCTGAACGTCGGTGGCAACATGGACTTCAAGAACATGCTTGAGCGCGACCGCCTGGAATCCAAGAAGATCTCCAAGACCCAGGCCGTGACCTCCAACGTCGAGGCCGTTCTGCACGCCGACGACGTCCACATTGGCCCCTCCGACTACGTCGCCTGGCTCGATGACCGCAAGTGGGCGTTCGTTCGCCTCGAAGGCCGCAACTTCGGCGATGCCCCGGTTTCGCTCGAGTACAAGCTCGAGGTCTGGGACTCCCCGAACTCTGCCGGCGTGATCATCGACGCCATCCGCGCCGCCAAGATCGGCCTGGACCGCGGCATCGGAGGCCCGCTGCTTTCGGCTTCCAGCTACTTCATGAAGTCCCCGCCGGAGCAGTTCAACGACGACATCGCCCGCGAAAAGGTCGAAGCCTTCATTCGCGGCGACGTGGAGCGCTAACCCGGCGCCTTCCTGCCATCCCGCCCTCCTTCTCTCTCCCGACGCTCGCTCACTTGCGTCGGGTTTTCGACGGACGCTCGCTCACTTATATGTGAGCGGGCGTCTGTGGTTTAACCCTCGCTCACTTTAGGGGCGTGTTGGGCGGACGCTCGCTCACCTATACGGCGCTTGCAAAGCCGGATGCGACGGCGGGATCGACCCACGCTGATCGCAGTGCCTTCTTGATCTCCTTGGTTGCCAGTTCGAAACCATCTGCCAAATCGTCCTTGCGGAACACGAGGACGGTCCAGCCGGCTGCCTCGAAGGCTTTGTTCCGGCGTCGATCACTGAGTGTCTGGGCCTCAGCGAGGTGATGGCCGCCGTCGTACTGAATGGCGATCCGCTTTTGGCGGAAGCCCAAATCCGCCGACGGCGAGAACGGATCGTCACTTCGCAACTTGAGTTGAAGTTCGGGTTCTGGGATTCCGGCGTCCAGCATGGCCAAGCGAAGAAGCGACTCTGGCGCGGAATCCGCGCCCACGCGCATCAGTTCGAGCGCCTGCCTGGCACGCACGACGCCTTGTAAATTTGGATGTCGCTCTACTAGGGCACGCAGTTCTTCGAGGGTCGCAAACGGGGTCTCCCGTCCTTCCAGTGCCTGGCGGGGCACGCGGATCAGCTCGTCGCCCATACAGACGAGGTCGTTCAAAGGCAGGAGCCGGGCCATGTCCAGCCAAGTGCGGGGGCGCGTGCTGATCCGTATTCCATCAACGGATTCAACCTCGTCGGCGGCCGCCATCACCCTGTGCCCGATCACGCCTTTGCGGCGGGCTCCAGGCAACGATCGCGGCTTGCTGAGGTGCAGCTCCGTCGAATCGGCAAGCCAAGGCGGAAGGCAGGAACATCGAAGTCGCGCTGCCGTTACATGCGAGATCCAGGCGCCGGGCGTGGCTGCCGACAGCGCACGCGCTGCGGACTCAAGGTCGAAGTCCCAGCCGATCGGACGGTAGAGGCTACGGCTGACGCGTTCGACGTCGGCGCGAAGCAGGCGACCGCGCGGGACACCCTGGGCTTGGGCCTGGGCGAGCGTGAAAGGTCCAGAAAGCAGTTCAATGGGAAGGGCAGACTCGTTTCTCATACCCGCATTGTGGCGCAAAAAGGCGGGTGCCCGCAGAAGTTATCCACAGGCTCGGGATTCGGCTGTAGGTCTTGTAGTCCTCGGGGGGTGATAGGTGAGCGAGGGTTTCCCGAAAGTGCCACATACGTGAGCGAGGGTCAGAAGAGGCCCACCGGGTTGCCATGCTCATCGACGTCCATTCGCATCGCGGCGGGTTCCTTAGGTAAACCCGGCATCGTCATGACAGCACCCGTCAGAGCGACAATGAAGCCCGCCCCGGTCTTGGGAATCAGCTCGCGGACGTGGACCGTGAAACCCTTGGGGGCGCCCAACTGGGACGCGTCGTCGGTGAATGAATACTGCGTCTTTGCCATGCAAACGGGCATTCCGCTCCAGCCGTTTCTCCGGATGTCCGCGAGGCGCCTGAGCGCTGGGACCGAAAACTCCACACCGTCGGCACCATAGATTTCCTGCACGATCGTGCGGATCTTGTCTTCAATGGACAGGCCAAGGGGGTACAAGTGCCGGAAGTCCGACGGCGTTGCTGCCGCCACCGCCGCGGCGACCTTCGCCGCGAGCTCGTCACCGCCGTCGCCCCCTCCACCTCGGCCCCAGACGTCCGCCACTGCCGCCTGCACTCCCTCCTGGGCGCACCAAGCCAGCAACCATTCGAGCTCTTCGCTTGTGTCCGTCGCGAATTTATTGATTGCAACAACCGGTGTGACGCCAAACTTCTCCACATTGTGCACGTGCCGTTTTAAGTTCTCGACCCCAGCGGCGAGTGCCTCGACGTTGGGCTCCTTGAGCAGCTCCTTCGGGACGCCGCCCTGCATCTTCAGCGCCCTGATAGTCGCGACCACGACGACGGCGGACGGCGCCACGTCCGCGATGCGCGACTTGATGTCCATGTACTTTTCGGCACCGAGGTCGGCGCCGAATCCCGCTTCCGTGACAACAATGTCGGCGAGTTGTTGGGCCGTTCGTGTGGCGATGAGCGAGTTGCAGCCATGTGCGATATTGGCGAACGGGCCGCCGTGCACCAGGGCCGGCGTTCCTGCGATGGTCTGCACGAGATTCGGTTTGATGGCGTCCTTCAACAGCATGGTCAGGGCACCCTGGACGCCGAGATCGGCCACGGTGACCGGCTGACGGTCATAGCTGTATCCGAAAGTGATGCGGCCGAGGCGCTCGCGGAGGTCATCCAAGTCCGTCGCGAGGCAGAAGACGGCCATGATTTCGGACGCCACGGTTATGTCGAATCCGTCCTGTCGCGGCACTCCTTGAGCGGGCCCGCCCAAGCCGATGATGATCTCGCGCAGCGAGCGGTCGTTCATATCGAGAACCCGTTTGAAGGTCATGCGGCGTGGATCAATGTTGAGCTCGTTGCCTTGGAATATGTGGTTGTCCACGAGGGCCATCAGGGCATTATTTGCCGAGGTGATCGCGTGGAAGTCGCCGGTGAAATGCAGGTTGATCTGGTCCATGGGGAGAACCTGGGAATAGCCGCCCCCGGTCGCGCCTCCCTTCATGCCCAAGATCGGTCCAAGGGACGGTTCGCGTAGCGCGATCATCACGCGGTGACCGGCCCGCGCCAAGGAATCGGCGAGGCCTACCGTGGTTGTGGACTTCCCCTCACCTGCGGGCGTTGGGGACATAGCCGAGACGAGGACTACCTTGCCCGCGCGTTTGGCATCCGGGAGACGGAGCTTGGCGGGATCGATTTTCGCCTTGAACCGGCCGTACAGTTCCAACGCATCGACGTTGATCCCGGCACGCTCCGCGATCTCCTCGATGGGACGCATCGCCGCATTCTGGGCAATTTCAAGGTCGCTCAAGATCTTGTTTTCAGACATCCTTGTCCTCAAATCCGTGCGGAACACTGTGCGCGACAATCTATCAGGCGTGCCCCCATAGGTGAGCGAGCGTCGTCGGGATTGCCTTCATTGGTGAGCGAGCGTTTGGGGGATTGCCTTCATTGGTGAGCGAGCGTCGTCGGGAGGGGGCACATTGGTGAGCGAGCGTCGTCGGGAGGGGGCACATTGGTGAGCGAGCGTCGCCGGGAGGGGGCACATTGGTGAGCGGGGGTCTAGCTTGGGCGGACGAGGACAGCGCCGATGGCAGCGTGGTAGCTCTCGAGCGTGATGGCTGCCGTCCTCTGCCAGCCGAAGGACTCCGCGTGCACGGCGGCGGCACGACCCATATCTTCGCGGGTGCGGGGATCGTCGTACAGGGCTTCGATGACGTCGGCCCAGCGGGAGGGATCGTGGCCGTTAACCAAAATACCCGTCCGACCGTCGGCAAGAGCGCGGGACAGTCCACCCACGTTGGTGGCCACCACCGGAGTGCCGCAAGCCTGCGCCTCGAGGGCAACAAGCCCGAACGATTCGCTGAAGGATGGCATCAGCACGACGTCGGCTGACCGGAACCAGCCCGCCAGCTTGGGCGCCTTGACCGGCGCACGGTGCGTTACGACGTCGTCGAGCCCTGCGGCCGTAATGAAGGACTGTAGATTGAAGTCCTTGGCGCCGCTTAAGGCGCCAAGGATGGTCAGCTCGAGGTCGATGTCGGGCCGCCTCTTGCGGAGGATGCCGGCAGCCTCGATGAAGACCTGCGGGCCCTTGAGCCGTTGGATGCGTCCGGCGAAGAGCAAGTGGAAACTGCCCGGCCGCACACCAAGTTCGGCGCGGGACCGGGCCCGGAACGCTGGAGTGAACACGGTGAGGTCAACGCCGGGGGGTGCGATGTCGATATGGTCGAAATCGGCGTTGTAGTGCGATACGAGCTCCTGGGCTTCGGCGGGCGTATTGGCCACGAGGCGCGTGGCCCCATCCACGATCCGTTGTTCGCCGTCTTCACGCAGGCGCGGTTCAGGCCGCTCGCCGGATTCGAGCACCAAGTTCTTGACCTTCGCCATCGTGTGCATCGTGTGGATCAGCGGCACGTTCCACAATGCGGAGAGTTCCAGGCCGGCCACACCGGAAACCCAGTAGTGCGAATGGATGGCGTCGTAACGGCCGTGCGGTTGCCGTTGCCGGATCCTCTCGATTTCGGCAACCATGGCATGGAGGAGCTCGGGAAGTTCCTCCTTGGGCAGTTTCCGGGGCGGGCCTGCCAGGACGTTATGGACGCAGACGCCGGGACCGGGATGTTCGACGGCGGGCTGCCCGGCGGACGTCGAACGCGTGAAGATCTCCACCTCCACGCCAAGATCCGCCAACGCCATGGCCAGCGCCCGGACGTACACATTCATGCCGCCGGCATCGCCCGAACCCGGCTGCTCCATGGGGGAAGTGTGGAGTGACAGGAAGGCCACGCGACGGATCAACGACACCTCTACCTCCTGTATCCAACGCAATTCAACAAGCCCCGCAAAGCGATAAATCCTCTGCGTCCCAGCGAAAACACTACTCCTGACCTCCCTGGCATTGCAGCCGGACCAAGAGGGCCCGCTGCGCATGGCGGGCTGATACCGTAACGGACGTGAGCCACTCAAACAGCGAAGCAGGAACGCCGACGGCCGTTAAGTACGAGATCAGGCCCGCCGAGGAAAGCGACTGGCCCGGGATCTGGGCCGTCCTGGAACCCGTGATCCGGGCAGGGGAGACATTCACCTGGGACCGCGACACCACCGAAGAAACGGCACGGGGCAAATGGTTCAAGGAGGCGCCCGGCCTGACCTTCGTGGCAGTGCGCGACGGCGAAGTGCTGGGTACCGGTGAACTGCACGCAAACCAGGGCGGCGGCGGAAGCCATGTGGCCAACGCCGGCTACATGGTCCATGCCGACCACGGCGGGCAGGGAATCGCTCGAGCGCTGTGTGCCTATTCCTTGGTTGCCGCCCGGGATTCCGGGTTCAAGGCCATGCAGTTCAATGCGGTCGTCGAGAGCAACGTCCGCGCGGTGGGCCTGTGGCAGTCCATGGGCTTCCGCATCATGGCGACGATCCCCGAGGCCTTCCAACGTCCGACCCTTGGCTACGTGGGGCTGCACGTCATGTACCAGGAGCTCTAAGAGCTTTGCACAATCGTGGCTGCGGCGTAGTCTGCCGTGCATGGACGCAACGCCCAGGACTGGATTCGATCCCCTCGCTGCCATCCGCGGGGCTGAGCAGGAAGACGGGGTCGATTCAGGGTGCGATCTTCTGCTGACAGGCACAGTGTTCCAGGACATCATCTTTACCGGACTGGACCGAAGCCCTGAACCAGGGACCGAAGTGTGGAGCCAAGGCATGGGGACCTGCCCTGGCGGCGTGGCCAACCAAGCCATCGCGGCTGCCCGGCTTGGGCTGCGGACCAGCCTTGCGGCGGCCTTCGGGGATGACGGATACGGGGACTTCAACTGGCGCATCCTGGAAAGCCAGGAGCATGTTGACCTTTCCCTGTCCAGGCGGTTCGAGGGCTGGCATTCCCCGGTCACCGTCTCCTTGTGCGTCGATCAGGACCGTTCCATGGTCACCCACGGCCACCCCTCGCCCATGAGCGCGTCCGAACTGATTGGCGATCCGCCCAAGGCGCTCGCCGCCGTCGCGGATCTCGCCGAGGAGCCGGAGCCATGGATGTTGGCGGCGCGGAAAGCCGGCGTCAAACTCTTCGGCGACGCAGGATGGGATCCGACCGGGGCGTGGTCGTCGAAGCGGCTGGACCAGCTCAGCAATTTCTACGCCTTCATGCCGAACCAACGGGAGGCGATGGCCTTTACCGGCAAGGACAACCCTTGGTCTGCGCTCTACACGCTCGCCGACCGCGTTCCGGTGGCTGTAGTGACGTTGGGTGCGCAGGGAGCCATGGCCGTGGATTCCGAAACCGGTGAGGAGGAATGGGTGCCGTCCCTTCCCGTGACGGCGTACGACCCCACGGGAGCGGGCGACTGCTTTGGTGCGGCGTTTGTAGTGGGCTGCCTGGCCGGGTGGCCTTTGGGAGACCGGCTCCGTTTTGCCAATCTTTGTGCCTCGCTGGCGGTGCAGGAAGTGGGTGGCTCGCTGGCTGCGCCTGGTTGGGGAGACATCGCCGATTGGTGGCAACGAGCCAACGCCCGCAGGGAGCGGCAGTCCAGCCAGTGGCTCAAACGGTTCGCCTTCCTCGAGGACATTGTGGAGGACGTCCCGCCCGGGGCCCAACGTCGTGCAACAGCCACGATCGCCCACAACTCCGACGCCTGAGCGGCGCTCACTCGCCGGACAAGCCGCTCACCCTGCTGGACAACCCCTACACCCCCAGTCAACCCGCACGCCGCCGCGGCACTAGAATCGTGAGGGTGACTTACGAAGCAGCTGCCAGTTTCGAGCCCTCGACGAAATCGGGTTCGGCAACGGTCCTCGAACGATCAGCCGTCATTGACCTGGACGCCGTCCGGCACAACGTACGCCAGTTCGTGGCCATCGCCTCGCCTGCAAACGTCATGGCCGTGGTCAAGGCCGACGCCTATGGGCACGGCGCAGTGCAGGTGGCGCGGGCAGCCCTTGAAGCCGGCGCCCGATGGCTCGGTGTTGCCCATATTTCGGAGGCTTTGGCGCTACGCGCTGCCGGAATCGATGCCCCCATGCTGGCTTGGTTGCACACCACCCAAAGCAACTTCCAAGCGGCGGTCGCCGCCGGCGTCGACGTCGGGATATCCGGCTGGGAGCTGGACGCGGTGGTCGCCGCGGCGCGCGAACAGGAGCGGCCGGCCCGTATCCATCTCAAGGTTGACACCGGTCTGGGCCGCAACGGCTCCACCATTGCCCAATGGGACAAAGTGGTGGGCCAGGCCATGGAATACCAGGACGAGGGCCTCCTGCGCGTTGTGGGTATCTTTTCGCACTTGGCCGTGGCCGATGAACCCCACCGTCCCGAGACCGACGAGCAGTTGGCGGCCTTCCGGGAAGCGATTGCCGTGGCCGAGGACGCCGGAGTGGACACCGAAGTCCGGCATCTCGCCAACACTCCCGCCACGCTTTCGCGCCCGGATGCCCACTTCGACCTCGTCCGCGTGGGGCTCGGCCTTTACGGATTGTCCCCTTTCGAAGGACAAAGTTCTGCGGAACTTGGTCTCCGCCCCGCCATGACGGTGCGCACCCTCGTTTCCAATTGCAAGCGCGTGCCCGAAGGCCAAGGGGTGTCCTACGGACTCAACTACCGGACTTCCAGCGAGAGTGCCTTGGGCCTGATCCCGCTCGGTTATGCCGACGGCGTGCCGCGGGTCGCCACCGGCGGACCGGTGCGGGTCAGCGGGGTCAACTACCCCGTTGTGGGCCGGATCGCCATGGACCAGATGGTCATCGACCTTGGGAATGCGGTGACGGACGAAGCCGGTTGGCTGGGTGCCGAAGCCGTCATGTTTGGTGACGGAGCCGACGGCGGCCCGACGGCGGACGACTGGGCTGCCGCCGCGGGAACCAACAACTATGAGATTGTCACCCGCATCAGCCCGCGCGTGCCGCGCATCTACGTCAATGAGACTCCGGCGGCGGATGCGCGGTGAGCGGGGCTTCGATTGATAGGACCCCGTTGAGTGCGGCATTGTGGGAACGGACCGTCAAGGTCGCGACGGCGGAGCAGACGCACGCGTTGGGCTCGGCGCTCGCCGGGGTCCTTGAGCCGGGCGACCTGCTCGTCCTGACAGGCGAACTCGGTGCCGGCAAGACTACCTTCACGCAGGGACTCGGCGAAGGACTGGGCGTCCGTGCCGGCGTCATCTCGCCCACGTTCGTCCTGGTGCGGATTCACCCCAACCTGCCCGACGGGCCACGCCCCGGAGGCCCGGATTTGGTCCACGTTGATGCTTACCGGCTGGCGTCCGCCGCGGAAATCGACGACATCGACCTCGAAAACACGATGGACAACTCAGTGACGGTTGTCGAATGGGGGCGCGAGCGCGTGGAACACCTGTCGGAAAGTCGCTTGGACATCGAGATGCACCGGACGGTGGGCGGCGCGGATTCGACGGTCGCCAGTGCGGCCACGACCCAGGATGCTGTGCTGGACTTCGACCCGGAGGACGACGACGAACCGCGCACTATCGTTTTCCGCGGCTTTGGCCCTCGGTGGAGCGCCGTGCCGGAATTACTGGAGGAGAACGCCTGATGCTGATTTTGGCCATTGATACTTCGGCCGTGGCGAGTGCGGCGCTCATCTCGGACGATGCCCTGGAAGGCGTGGTGGAGTCCTTCGCCACGGAGGACACCCGCAGCCATGCCGAGGTGCTGGCGCCCGGCATTGAGAAACTCCTGGCCGACGCCGGCGTCAGCGGCGCCGACATCGACCTCATCGTCACGGGCGTTGGCCCAGGACCATTCACCGGGCTTCGTTCAGGGATTGCAACCGCCCGCACTTTGGCATTTGCGTGGAAGAAGCCGCTTTTCGGTCTGATGAGCCTGGACGCGATCGCTTTGGAAGTGGCCGAATCAACGGAGGCGCAGGCGGAGTTCCTCGTGGCCACGGATGCCCGTCGCAAGGAGGTCTACTGGGCGCGCTACACGCTTAACGATAGCCAGCTCCCGCAGCTCGTGGACGGTCCGCACGTCGGTTTCGCATCGGAGTTGCCCGATCTCCCGGTCTTTGGTGCCGGCGGAGGCATCTATGCGGACGTGGTCAACGCGAACGAGGAATTCAGCAGTACCCAGCCCGACGCCGCCTCGTTGGGCCAGTTCGCCATGGCCCTCTTGGCAGCAGGCGCGGAGCTGCCGGATTCCACACCCTTGTATTTGCGGGAATCCGACGCGCAAGTGCCGGGCCCGAGGAAGCGTGCCCTGTGAACCCCTCGTACCAGTTCAAACTCGACGGCGTGACCTTGCGCGACATGACCGCTGACGACGTCACCGCCGTCGAGGTCCTCGAACGTCGGCTCTTCCCGGTGGATGCGTGGCCGATGCAGATGTTTTTCGATGAACTTGCCCAGGTTGATACCCGCCGCTACGTGGTTGCCGAATCCGACGGCCAGATTGTGGCCTACGCGGGGCTCATGTGCATCGAGCCGATCGCCGACGTCCAGACGATCGCTGTCGTGCCCGAATTCGAAGGCAGGGGAATTGGCTCCGCCATCCTCACGGAACTGATCGAAGAGGCCCGACGGCGCGGCGCGGTGGAAGTGCTCCTGGAGGTCCGTGCCGACAATCCGCGCGCGCAGGCCTTGTACGTGCGGTTCGGCTTCGAGCAGATCCATGTGCGTCGGCGGTACTACCGCGACGGTACGGATGCCCTCATCATGAGGCTGACATTGACTGAAGGAATTCCGGCATGAACCGCTCCCACACCGTCCAGCCGCTCGTGCTGGGGATCGAGTCCTCCTGCGACGAAACCGGCGTAGGGATTGTCCGTGGCACCACTTTGCTGACCAACACGGTGTCTTCCTCGATGGACGAGCACGTCCGCTTCGGCGGCGTCATTCCGGAGATCGCTTCGCGTGCGCACCTGGACGCTTTTGTTCCCACGCTGCAGGAGGCCTTGCACGAGGCAGGGGTCACGCTGGACGATATCGACGCCATCGCCGTGACCTCCGGACCTGGCTTGGCGGGCGCGCTCATGGTGGGTGTTTGCGCGGCCAAGGCACTTTCTGTTGCCACGGGCAAGCCGCTCTATGCGATCAACCACTTGGTGGCGCATGTCGGCGTCGCGCTCCTTGACGGGGGTCCCGGCGCCGCCGGCGGCACTGGGGGACCCGGTTCGGGCGGCCGGCTGCCGGAAAATCTCGGTGCGTTGCTGGTCTCCGGCGGGCATACGGAAATCCTGCGCATCCGCAGCATCACCGACGACGTCGAAATGCTCGGCTCCACGATCGACGACGCCGCGGGCGAGGCCTACGACAAAGTGGCGAGGCTCCTGGGCCTTGGCTACCCGGGCGGACCGGCCATCGACAAACTCGCCAAGGAAGGCAACGCCAAGGCCATCAGCTTCCCGCGCGGCCTGACGCAACCCAAGTACATGGGAACCACGGAGGAGCCGGGACCCCATCGCTACGACTGGTCCTTCAGCGGGCTCAAGACCGCCGTCGCGCGCTGCGTTGAACAGTTCGAAGCGCGCGGTGAGGACGTTCCCGTTGCCGATATCGCCGCTGCATTCCAGGAAGCGGTAGTGGACGTGATCACGTCCAAGGCTGTCCTGGCGTGCAACGAGAACGGGATCACGGACCTCCTGCTGGGCGGCGGCGTTGCAGCCAACTCCCGGCTCCGTGAGCTGACAGGGCAACGCTGCAGCTCTGCCGGGATCACCTTGCATGTGCCGCCGCTGCCACTGTGCACCGACAACGGCGCCATGGTTGCTGCCTTGGGCTCGCAGCTCATCATGGCGGGAATCGCTCCTAGCGGCGTCGCGTTCGCTCCGGATTCTTCCCTACCGGTGACCACGGTATCGGTGTAGGCGCCGGAGTCCGGCTGCATGCTGGACAGCAGGGCTAAGCGGTCTGAGGCTAGGCGGTCGGAACGGACCGCATTTGCTCAACGAGATCCTGGACAACCGCGTGGAGATCGCCGTCGTGCTGCGCGGCGACGCGGCGCTGGCGCTGGTAGCCTGCTCCGCGGGCGATGATCTTTTCGACGTCGGCCAGTTCCTTGGAGCAACCCAGCTTTTCAGCGACAGGCGCCAAGCGCAGCAGCGTTTCCTTCAGGTGCTCAGTGACGAGCTGCTCATTTCCTTCGGCGTCGAGGATGATGATCGCTTCCATGCCGTAACGGGCGGCGCGCCACTTGTTTTCCTGGATGTGCCACGGCGGCATGGTGGGAATGCTGCCGCCGTTGTCCAGGATCGTGGAAAACTCGTCCACCAGGCATTGGGTCAGGGCCGCAACAGCGCCGACTTCCTCGAGGGTGGCCAGGCCGTCGCAAATGCGCATCTCGATGGTGCCCAGATTCGGCACCGGACGGATATCCCAGCGGATCTCAGACAGGGTATCGATGACTCCGGTAGTGAACATGTCCTGGACGTAGGACTCGTATTCGGCCCAGCTGGGGAACTGGAAAGGCAATCCTGCCGTGGGCAGTTGCTGGAACATGAGGGCGCGTTGTGACGCATAGCCAGTGTCTTCGCCGCCCCAGAACGGGCTCGAAGCGGACAATGCCTGGAAATGCGGGAAGTAGTTGACCAAGCCATCGAGGATGGGGAGCGCCTTGTCCCTTCGGTCCAGGCCGACATGGACGTGCACCCCGTAGATGACCATTTGCCGTCCCCACCATTGGGTGCGGTCGATCAATTTGGCATAGCGTTCTTTGTCCGAGACCGGCTGAAGCTGAGGCGGGCTGAAAGGATGGCTTCCGGCGCAGAAAAGCTCCACGCCCATGGGGTCGGTGACTTCCCTGACGGCCCGCAGGGACCGGGCCAGGTCTTCCTTGGCTTCCTTGACGGTGTTGCACACGCCCGTGACAAGTTCCACGGTGTTCAAGAGCAGTTCCCGTTTGATGTGCGGATGCTCGTCGTCTTCGTTCAAGTCCGGATGCCGCGATGCCACGCCCCGCAGGACCTCATTCGCAACGGAGACCAATTCGCCGGTGCGTGCGTTGACGAGCGCGAGCTCCCATTCCACCCCCAGGGTCGACTGCCTGGATGAAGCGAAATCAATCTGCACGTGGGTCCCCTCGGTATTTGCCAAAAACGCCCTGAGCAATGCCCGCCGTGGGGCCGTCAGCGGTTGGCTCAAGTCTAATGCAGGGGCGGTACGGTACCGCATGATGGGAACCGCGAGGTAAAACAGGAAATCAACTTTTGCTAATGAGAATTATTTGCATCTATGATAGTTGACATGCATCTTTCTGTTGTGAGCTCACTGGACAGCCAATGCCGCGAAGCAGCCACCGCCAGGCTTGGGCGGACCCACCGCGATTCGGTGGTGGTCCTTCACGACCTCCTGGACGGTTCCGTCGTTTTGCGGAGGGTTTTCCGCGACGGCGAACTGGTGGAGCGGGCACAAACCGTCTTGGAGCACGGTTGCCTCAGCTGCACGGTCCGCCTTGATGTTGTCCCGACGGCGGAACGCCTCGCGTCCTCCGGCCATGACCACATCGTCCTGGGCCTGCCACCGGGTGTCTCCGTGGAGATGGCGGTGGCCGAACTCAAACGGGGCCTTGAGCGGCCTGCCCTCATTGACAACGCCGTGTTGGCGATCGATCCCTCCGGCCTGGAAGACCATATCTGGGACAAACACACCCTGTATGAATCCGGCTTCACGGCCATGCCCGAAGATGACCGCACCAGCGGAGAATTTCTCATTGGGGAATTGAGCCACGCGGATACTGTCATGGTGCACGCCGGTCTGGGGGCAGAGCTCACCGGCTTGCGCCCGGACTCAAGCGAGGCCTGGACCCACGGCGTGGAACTTCTTGGGCAGCTTGCGCCGCACGCAGCCATTTCCGCGGGCGACGACGACTTCCGGCCCGGCTGCTACGACGGCGCCGAGGCTCTCGCGAGACTCCGTCGTGGTTCCGTGAGGGTGCCGCTCGAGGAGGAGTCGGGGAGTTTCCGGACAGTGCTCCACAAAGTGGAGCGTCCGCTTCATCCGGGGCGCTTCCAGGAGGCGCTCCCCAAGTTGGCCGAGGGATGCCACTGGATGCGGGGCCGCTTGTGGATTGCTTCGGCGGCCAAGGTTCGGATCGCGGTGCAGGGAATCGGGCCGCGTGTTTGGCTCGAGAGCACTGGCGAGTGGCTTGCGGACGCCGGCGCCGGCCCTGTCCTCGACGGCAAAGGGCTGCAGCACGGAAAGGCACTCCACGACGTCGACGCCGTTCTCGACTGGCACCCCCGCTTTGGTGACCGCGGCACTGTGCTGGCCGTGACCGGACGAGGGGAGGACCTCGACGCCGCGGAAATCCGGGCCCTGCTGGACAGTTGTGCACTGAGCGAAGCGGAGCTGCGGCACGGCTTCGCTGGACTCGAGGACCCTTTTGAACTCGAATCCACCCTTTAGCCGAGCTCCAGCCTCGGTGGAACAAAGCCCGAATCAAACAAGTCAAAACCCGAGAAGGAGAACCCCATGAAAGTCAGGAACTCGTTGCGTGCCCTCAAGAAGATCCCCGGCGCTCAAGTGATCCGCCGGCGCGGCCGCACCTTTGTCATCAACAAGCTGAATCCGCGCTTCAAGGCGCGCCAAGGCTAGCTCCCCGTCTAGGCTGGGCAGAGAACCCGCTACGCGAAGGAAGCCCCGTTATGCCGATCCTCAATAAAGACATGACGCTCTGTATTTCTCTCTCTGCCCGGCCAAGCAATAACGGAACGCGTTTCCACAACTTCCTGTACGAGGCGCTCGGCCTGAATTGGATCTACAAGGCCTTCGCTCCCACCGACCTCCCGAACGCGATCGCCGGCGTGCGCGGCCTGGGCATCCGCGGCTGTGCCGTCTCGATGCCTTACAAGGAAGACGTCATCGCCCTCGTCGACCGGATGGATGCTTCGGCCGCCGCTATCGACTCGGTCAACACGATCGTGAACGACGCCGGCGTGCTGACGGCCTACAACACGGACTACACCGCGATCGCCCAGCTGATCGAGCGCAACGCGATCGACCCGGCGTCGTCCGTGCTGCTCCGTGGGTCCGGCGGTATGGCCAAGGCCACCGCGGCGGCCTTCCGCGACGCCGGATTCTCCCGCGTTACTGTGGTTGCCCGGAACGAAAAGCTCGGGCAGTCCCTCGCAGGACTCTACGGCTTCGGCTGGCAGGCCGAACTGGGGGAGTCGACGGCGGACGTCCTCGTCAACGTCACACCGATCGGCATGGCCGGCGGACCCGAGTCCGGCTCGCTGTCCTTCCCCGAAGCGGCGGTGGCGGCCGCGCAGGTAGTGTTCGACGTCGTCGCCCTCCCCTCCGAAACGCCGCTCATCAAGGCCGGCCGTGCGGCAGGAAAGACCGTGATCAGCGGCGCCGAGGTAGCCACCATCCAGGCGCTCGAACAGTTCGTGCTCTACACGGGCATCACGCCCACGCCGGAGCAGGTGGCCGCTGCCGAGGAGTTCACCCGCGCCCAATAGGGCACCACGGCCCAGAGACCAGCTCAGGCAGCGGCTACCGGCTCCACCACAACAGCCACCTTTTCCTCGCCGATCCTGGTGAGGACCAGGGTGGCTGTTTTGTTGCCGCGGCCTTTTGCCGAGCCCTTTCCAGCCGGCAGCA
Organism: Arthrobacter sp. 05L417; assembly: GCF_056397865.1. Lineage (NCBI taxonomy): Bacteria > Bacillati > Actinomycetota > Actinomycetes > Micrococcales > Micrococcaceae > Arthrobacter > Arthrobacter sp. 05L417. The sequence goes on along the minus strand of NZ_JBFTOG010000001.1, from coordinate 271,651 downwards.
ACTGTTTGCGCAGTTCCTCAGGGGTGACGGAGGTGCCGCGCTTCTTGATGTCCAGGACCCCGACGCCGTTGGCCTTCACCCACGCTTTGAGGGCCTTGATGTTCAACGGCATGACTTCCAGGACTTTGTAGGCGCGGGCGAACGGTGTCTCAACCAGTTCCGGAGCGCAGATATAGGCGATGTGTTGGTCCACCAAGTGGCCGCCGAGCCGGAGTGCGACATCGGCCACCAGGCCCGCACGGATCACCGCCCCGTCCGGTTCGTACAGGTATCCCTCCACGGGCCCGACGTCGGGCACCGGGCCGCCGTCGAAATCTTCGCCGCTGGTGATCTCGGCTGCGCCCTGGGGCCCGAGCACCAAGGCCGCGCGGCGGATGCCCGGACGGGCGACGTCGTTGAACCACAGCGTTACTTCCGTGACGTCCCCTCCCACCGAAACCCACTGTGCCTCGCAGTCGGCCGGAACCGATTCGTGCGGCATTCCCGGGCCCATCTTGACCCCGACGGACTTGCCGGTAGCGGCAAGCGATTCAACGAAGGACAACGGCGGCGAGAACGCCTCCGGATCCCAGATCCGTTTGGTACCCGACGACGACGTCGTGCGGCGCGCCGGATCGAGCCACACGCCGTCGACCCCGTCGAGGGACACGGACGTAGCGTCAGAGTGCACCACCGACGCATGCGGGAAAGGCATGAGGTTGATGGTGGCGCACGCTGCGGTGGTCTCATCCAGTTCCACGGCGGTGACCTTGATGTCCATGGAGGCCATCGCCATGGAGTCGGCTCCAAGCCCGCAGCCGAGGTCCGCTACGTGCTGCGTGCCCGCCTTGGCGAATCGCTCGGCGTGCCTGGCTGCCACATTGAGCCGGGTTGCCTGTTCCAGGCCCGCCTGGGTGAAGAGCATCTGACGGGCGAATTCTCCGAACTTGGCCTCGGCCCGCGTGCGGAGCCTGGACTGGGTGAGGACGGCCGCCACGAGTGCGGGGGAGTGGCCATCTTTGCGCAGGCGCGCATTGAGGGCGAACGCTTCGCCGTCACGGTATGGTCCCAAGGATGCCAGCAGTTCCCAACCCTCCGTTGTCAGCAAGGGGGCAATCTGGTCCTGGGGTGTGTCAGCCATGGGAACTAGCCTAGTGCTCGCCCGTCATACAGTGCGGAGGGGGAGCCGGGAGCACCCGGGCGGATAGGGTTGATGCCATGGAAGACAACCCAGTACGCCAGCCTGACGACGCCAATGGTTCTCCCTTTGCCCCCGATAAACGCCCGTTCGCCGGAAATCTCTCCAAGTATGCCCGCCCCGCGCTCATCGTGGGTGCCTTGATCGCCATTGTCTGCATCGCGCTGTTGATCATTATTTTCTTCCTCGACTCCTTCAACGCTGCCACCTACTCGATGACCGGAAAGAGCGTCCAGGACGCCACGGATGAGGCCCGGGAGATCCGCGACACCTACACCGGTGCGCGCATCGGAGCGATCGTCGGGCTGGTGGTGTTCGGCGTCGTCGCGCTCGCCAGCGGCGTAGTGCTCTACCTGAACCGCGGAAACGCGCCGAAGGAAGAGTACGACGACGGTGAGGACGTTGACTTCGACGACCTCGCCGGGCAATGAACTACTCGAGCCGGAAGCGGCTCTTGGGACGTTCACCCGTGACGGAATTCTGGCACTCGCCTTGACCGAGTGCTAATGCTTACATAGAGTCTTGATTAGCACTCTCCCTAGGCGGGTGCTAATCATGCCGCCAGGCACTTACCGGCACCGCGACGACGGTAAGCACGCCACGGCACCCCTGGTTTGATAGTCCATGTACTACCTCACGTAAAGGAGAGATCCGAGTGTCGGTCTCCATTAAGCCTCTCGAGGATCGCATTGTTGTCCGCCCGCTCGAAGCAGAGCAGACCACGGCTTCCGGCCTGGTCATCCCGGACACTGCACAGGAAAAGCCGCAGGAAGGCGAAGTTGTTGCAGTTGGCCCCGGCCGCTTCGATGACAACGGCAACCGCGTCCCCGTCGACGTAACCGTCGGCGACGTCGTCATCTACTCCAAGTACGGCGGAACTGAAGTCAAGACCGGCGGCAACGAATACCTCGTTCTGTCCGCCCGCGACGTTCTGGCGATCGTCGTTAAGTAATTCCCTGGATCCCGCATCGCAGATCGAGTCGGACTTCTTCCGGTCGAATCAGCGGTGCGGGTTTTCCGTCTTGAAAGGACACAACCATGGCAAAGCAGCTTGCGTTTAACGACGCTGCCCGTCGCTCGCTCGAAGCAGGCATTGACAAGCTCGCCAACACCGTCAAGGTCACCCTTGGCCCGCGTGGCCGCAACGTCGTTCTGGACAAGAAGTGGGGCGCTCCCACCATCACCAACGACGGCGTGACGATCGCCCGCGAAGTCGAACTCGACGACCCGTATGAGAACCTTGGCGCGCAGCTGGCCAAGGAAGTCGCCACCAAGACCAATGACGTCGCTGGCGACGGCACCACCACGGCCACCGTGCTGGCACAGGCCCTCGTCAAGGAAGGCCTGCGCAACGTTGCCGCCGGAGCAGCCCCTGGCGAAATCAAGCGCGGTATCGAGGTTTCCGTCCAGGCCGTGGCTGCCCGCCTCCTGGAGAACGCCCGCGAAGTAGAAGGCACCCAGGTTGCCAGCGTTGCCGCGATCTCCGCCCAGAGCGATGAGGTTGGCGAGCTTCTCGCCGAGGCTTTCGGCAAGGTCGGCAAGGATGGCGTCATCACCATCGAAGAGTCCTCCACCACGCAGACCGAACTGGTCCTCACCGAGGGCATGCAGTTCGACAAGGGCTACCTGTCCCCGTACTTCGTCACTGACGCGGAACGCCAGGAAGCCGTTCTGGAAGACGCACTCATCCTGATCAACCAGGGCAAGATCTCCTCGCTGCAGGAATTCCTGCCGCTCCTTGAGAAGGCCCTGCAGGCTGCCAAGCCGCTCTTCATCATCGCTGAGGACATCGACGGCGAGGCACTGTCCACGCTGATCGTGAACCGTATCCGTGGCACCCTGAACGTCGTTGCCGTCAAGGCCCCGGGTTTCGGCGACCGCCGCAAGGCCATGCTGCAGGACATTGCCACACTGACCGGCGCACAGGTTGTCTCCCCGGAGCTCGGCCTGTCCCTGGACCAGGTTGGCCTCGAGGTCCTCGGCAGTGCCCGCCGGATCACCGTCACCAAGGACAACACCACCATCGTTGACGGCGCTGGCACGCCCGAGGACGTCGCAGCACGCGTCGCCCAGATCCGCGCCGAGCTGACACGCACCGACTCCGACTGGGACCGGGAAAAGCTGCAGGAAAGGCTGGCAAAGCTGGCCGGCGGCATCGGCGTCATCAAGGTCGGCGCAGCCACCGAAGTCGAGCTCAAGGAAAAGAAGCACCGCATCGAGGACGCAGTGTCCTCCACGCGTGCGGCCCTTGAAGAAGGCATCGTCTCCGGCGGTGGATCCGCCCTCATCCACGCGCTCAAGGCACTGGACGAGGACGCCGCAGTCAAGGCCCTGGAAGGTGACGCGGCTGCCGCCGTCGGCATCGTCCGCCGCGCCCTGACCCAGCCTCTTCGCTGGATCGCCCAGAACGCCGGCTTCGACGGCTACGTCGTCGTCGCCAAGGTTGCCGAGCTGGAAGACAACCACGGATTCAACGCGAAGTCCGGAGTGTACGAGGACCTGATCGCCGCTGGCGTGATCGACCCCGTCAAGGTCACCCGCTCCGCGCTCCAGAACGCCGCGTCCATCGCAGCCCTGGTTCTCACCACCGAGACCCTGGTTGTCGAGAAGCCGGCCGAGGAAGACGAGCACGCAGGCCACAGCCACTAGTCCCCACCGCCTCCCTAGCCTCGCTTCGCTTCGGCCAGGGAACCCGGGCGGCGTGGGCCCAGACCGCCTCCCTAGCCTCGCTTCGGCCAGGGAACCCGGGCGGCGTGGGCCCTCCTGCGTGAAAGAAGGCCCGGTCCCCCTCAGGGGGCCGGGCCTCTTGCATGTACGCCCCTGACCACTTTCGCTCCCGAATACGAGCCCACAGTTGGCACTCGGCATTCGTCCTGTGAACGTCCAGCCGGGCATGACCTAATTGAGTGATGGATGCTTCTCGGATGGATTTCCGATTCGCATTGAACATTACGAATCAGTAAGATTTATGGTTCGATCTAGGTCATTGAGGGGCATTGTGGTGTCAACTGCGCAAGCGACGGCTACAACCAAGGAGCAGCGTCGTTCCAGTGACACAGGGCGAAAGTCGAAGTTTCGTCCCGAAATTCAAGGCCTTCGCTCCCTTGCAGTGCTCATGGTGGTTACGTACCACGTGTGGTTCGGCAGGGTTTCCGGCGGTGTAGATGTCTTCCTTCTGGTCTCCGCCTTCTTGATGACATTGCAGTTCACAAACCGTTATGCGCACCACCGGCCCATGGATCTGCTGAGGCACTGGCTTCACCTGTTCCGGCGGCTGCTTCCGGCCACTGTCGTGGTTCTCCTGGGTACCTTGGCTGCCATCTTCTTGGTACTCCCCAAGACCCGTTGGGCAGCTTTGGTTGACCAGGTCTGGGCGTCCCTTTTCTACGTCCAGAACTGGCTGCTCCAACGGGAGGCCGTCAACTACTACGCCGCCGACCGCAGCCAGGCGAGTCCGCTGCAGCATTTCTGGTCCCTTTCGATTCAAGGCCAGGTCTTCATCCTTTGGCCGGTCATTTTCGCGCTCGTCGCCTTGGTCTGCAGAAAGTATGGCCTTCGTTACAGGGTTGCCCTGACCTATGTGTTCGGGCTGATCTTCCTGGTGTCGCTCACCTACTCGATCATTGCCACGGCGTCGAACCAAACGACTGCCTACTTTGATACCTTCGCCAGGCTGTGGGAGTTCGCCCTCGGAACGCTGGCCGCCCTTGTATTGCCGGTGCTGAATATTTCGAAGACCGTGCGCGTAGTGATGGGGTGGGCCGGCGTTGTCGCCATGCTGAGCTGCGGGATCGTGCTTCAGGTCCAGACGGCGTTCCCGGGCTTCGTGGCCCTCTGGCCCACCTTGGCAGCGGCCTGCGTTATTGCCGCAGGCCAGACCGGTAGCCGTTTCGGAGTGGACCGGATCCTGAGCTCCAGGCCTCTTGTCCGTCTGGGCGACAACTCCTACGCGCTGTACCTGTGGCATTGGCCGTTGCTGGTCATCTCCCTCATCTGGACTGGAAAAGACCACGCCGGCTGGCTCTCCGGGACAGTCATCATTGCAACCGCCTTGGTTTTGGCCTTCCTGACTACCAAATTCGTCGAGAAGCCGTTCAGGGAATGGAAGTGGCCGGAAGTAAACCGCCGACGTGCCGCCGTCGCGATCGTCGCCTGCCTCACGATCGCGATAGTGCCGTTGCTCGGTTTCAATGTGCAGCAGGCAGTGACCGCCAAAATCGCCATGGACCAAGCACAAAAGGACAACCCTGGAGCTGCTGCCTTGGTGCCGGGCTACGTCAACGAAGTGGGTGCGAACGCGGTTCTGCTTCCCACCGCGGAAAAGCTGGCCCAGGACTGGATGCACTTGCCCAGCCAATGCACAGGAGACCTGACGCCTGCCTCGAAGATCCTTCAAGGGGCTTGCGGCCAGAACAATCAGTCCGCTGATGCTGCCCGCACCATCCTGGTTCTGGGTGACTCGCATGCGGAGCAGTGGATGGCTGCGGTGGCCCCCATGGCGGATCAGGAGCAATGGCGCCTGTATCACTTGTTGCTCGGCGCTTGTCCTTTCACCGTGGATACATCCGGCCTGGACGCGCAATGCAAGACCTTCGATGACGCAGTTGTCCAGCAAATCGATGAGCATCCGCCGAGTGCTGTGTTCCTCGTGGGGACGGCGGCATCGCCCTCGTCGCCCGATGAACAGCTGACGGTTGGCTTTGAAGACACAGTGAAGATGCTCACAGGGAAGGGCATCAACGTCATCGCCGTGCGTGACAACCCGAGATTCGACTTCAATATGGCTGATTGCGTCGCGGTCAAAGGACAACACAGCCCCGATTGCAACCCCGGCGAGGCCCAGCTGCTCGCGGCCCAAAACCCGCTCGCGTCCCTTCAAGGCAAGTATCCAGGCTTGTCCATATTGGACATGACCGATCTGATTTGCAACGGCGGCGAATGCCCCGGTGTTGTGGGGAACACCTTCGTCTATTTGGACAACAACCACCTCTCGAAGACTTATGTTGAGAGCATGGCACCCATGTTCAAGGAAAGGTGGCTGGCCGCCACCGGGTGGAGCTGACTGGACCGGCTAGGCGGTCGGCCAGCTCGACGACGGAAGGCCCCGGGTGCCGTTGCTCACATTGCCCTCGCGGAATATGGGGATCGGCGGCGAGGTTCTACTATTTATTCAGAACCTTTGTGCACAGGCCAGTCCCGTAATGACGGGCTGGTCATCAGCTGCAACCCCTACCAGAGCAACCCCCAAGAACCAAGGTAAGAGGCGCACTCATGACCCAGCCCGAACACGATCCCTTTGGCTTTGTTGGCCTGACCTATGACGACGTCCTGCTGCTGCCGGGCCACACCAACGTCATTCCGTCCGAAGCTGACACCTCCTCCCGGATCTCCAAGCGAATTTCGGTCCAGACGCCGCTGCTGTCTGCCGCCATGGACACCGTCACCGAGTCCCGCATGGCCATCGCCATGGCCCGCCAGGGCGGTCTTGGCGTCATTCACCGCAACTTGTCCATCGAAGACCAGGCCGACCACGTCGACCGCGTCAAGCGCTCCGAGTCCGGGATGATCACCAACCCGCTGACCATCCACCCTGAAGCCACCCTTCAGGAACTGGACGAACTGTGTTCGCGCTACCGGGTTTCGGGCCTTCCTGTCATCGACCCCGATGGCCGGTTGCTGGGCATTGTCACCAACCGCGACACCCGCTTCGTGCCGGAGTCCGACTTCCCTCTGCGGCTGGTCAGCGACGTCATGACCAAGATGCCGCTCATCACGGGGCACGTCGGCATCAGCCGCGAAGAGGCCTCGCACAAGCTGGCCACCAACAAGATCGAGAAGCTGCCCCTCGTTGACGAGCAGGGACGCCTCAAGGGCCTGATCACCACCAAGGACTTCACCAAGGCCGAGCAGTACCCGCTCGCGACGAAGGACGAGGAAGGCCGTCTTCGCGTCGGCGCCGCCATCGGGTTCTTCGGCGATGGCTGGGAACGGGCCATGACGCTGATCGACGCAGGTGTCGACGCACTGTTCGTGGACACCGCAAACGGCCACTCGCAGGGCGTCCTGGACATGATCACGCGCCTGAAGTCCGATCCTGTTGCTGCGCACGTTGACATCATCGGTGGCCAGGCCGCTACCCGTGAAGGTGCCCAGGCACTGATCGACGCCGGTGCCGATGGCATCAAGGTGGGCGTGGGCCCGGGCTCCATTTGCACCACACGCGTCGTTGCCGGCGTGGGCGTCCCCCAGATCACGGCCATCTACGAGTCCTCGAAGGCGGCTATCCCTGCCGGTGTTCCGCTGATCGCCGACGGCGGCCTGCAGTACTCGGGCGATATCGGCAAGGCCCTCGTCGCCGGCGCCGACACCGTCATGCTCGGCTCATTGCTGGCTGGCTGCGACGAGTCGCCGGGTGAGCTGATCTTCGTGAACGGCAAGCAGTTCAAGAGCTACCGGGGGATGGGTTCCCTCGGTGCCATGCAGTCCCGTGGCAAGAACACGTCCTACTCGAAGGACCGGTACTTCCAGGCGGACGTTTCCGGCGATGACAAGCTCATCCCGGAGGGCATCGAAGGCCGCGTCGCGTATCGCGGGCCGCTCTCCTCGGTGGCTTACCAGCTGGTCGGCGGTCTGCGCCAGACCATGTTCTACACGGGTGCTCCGACCATCGCCGAGCTCAAAGCACGCGGCAAGTTTGTGCGCATCACAGCGGCCGGGCTGAAGGAGTCCCATCCGCACGACATCCAGATGACCGTCGAAGCTCCGAACTACGGTTCCCGCTAGGCGTAATTCCTGTCATAGGCAGTTTCAGGCGAGCCCGCCACCTTCATCATGAAGGTGGCGGGCTCGCCTATTTCCGCGGCAAGCCCGCGGTCATGCTGTACGTCACCCTGCCGGTACATCGCGTCGCACTGGGATAACCTAGAGCAGTGACTTATGAGATTGAGATTGGCCGTGGCAAGCGTGGGCGTCGTGCCTACTCCCTGGATGACATCGCGATCGTCCCCAACCGCCGGACGCGCGACCCCAAGGACGTTTCCGTCTCATGGCAGATTGATGCCTACAAGTTCGAGATGCCAGTGATCGCCGCACCCATGGACTCTGCTATGTCGCCCGAAACGGCCATCGCCCTTGGCCGGCTGGGCGGTCTGGGCGTGCTGGACCTTGAGGGCTTGTGGACGCGGTACGAGGACCCCCAGTCCGTGCTGGACGAGATCTCTGCCCTTGCGGATGAAACGGCCAGCCCAGCGGTCACACGACGCATGCAGGAGCTCTACAAGGCCCCCATCCAGCCCGAACTGATCACCACCAGGCTCGCGGAAATCCGTGCCTCCGGCGTGACGGTGGCCGGTTCGCTGACGCCGCAGCGCACCCAGGAGCACTACAAGACCGTGGTAGCCGCCGGCGTCGACATTTTTGTCATCCGGGGAACCACGGTTTCGGCCGAACACGTCTCCAAGAACCACGAGCCGCTGAACCTCAAACAGTTCATCTACGAACTCGACGTTCCGGTGATCGTCGGCGGAGCCGCTGGCTACACCCCGGCCTTGCACCTCATGCGTACCGGCGCGGCCGGTGTCCTGGTGGGCTTCGGCGGCGGCGCAACCACCACCACGCGCCGTGCACTCGGCATCCATTCGCCCATGGCTTCCGCCATTTCCGACGTCGCTGCTGCCCGGCGCGATTACATGGATGAGTCCGGTGGGCGCTACGTGCACGTGATCGCCGACGGCGGAATGGGTACTTCGGGTGACATCGTCAAAGCCATCGCCATGGGCGCCGACGCCGTCATGCTCGGCAGCGCTTTGGCCCGCGCGGAAGAAGCCCCGGGCAAGGGCTGGCACTGGGGCCAGGAAGCCCACCACCTTGAGCTGCCCCGCGGCGACAGGGTCAACGTCGGCACTGTCGGTCCCCTCGAAGAAGTACTTTTCGGCCCTGGCCACCACACCAACGGCACGTCCAACCTGATCGGCGCGCTTCGCCGCTCCATGGCGACCACCGGCTATTCGGACCTGAAGGAGTTCCAGCGGGTCGACGTCGTCGTCTCGCCTTACTCGGGCCAGTAGCTCCCGCCCGGACCGCTTTAGCGGTCGCCCGTAAACCCTGCCCAAGCCGCTGGACAAGAAGTAGTGTGGGGAACTACGGGCTTTGTGCGATGGGAGGCGTCCAATGAGCAGTGTTGCAGATGGTTCGCAAAGGGATGATGCATCAAGCGGTGCATTGAGTCCGGAGGCGCGTGCCAGATCCATCGAAGTCCTCAAGGGAACCACCGAGCCTGGCAAGGAACTCGACATCCTTATTGTCGGGGGAGGCGTGGTCGGGGCAGGCGCGGCTTTGGACGCGGTGACCCGCGGCTTGTCCGTGGGCATCGTCGAGGCCCGGGACTGGGCTTCGGGTACCTCGTCAAGGTCCTCGAAGCTGATTCACGGCGGGTTGCGTTACTTGGAAATGCTGGACTTCGCGCTGGTTCAGGAAGCTCTCCAGGAACGCGGACTGCTGATCCAACAGATCGCACCACACCTTGTCCGTCCGGTCCCGTTCCTGTACCCGCTCACCCGACGTTTTTGGGAGCGGCCCTACGTTGGTGCCGGCATCTTCCTCTACGACACGCTTGGCCTGACCTCCGGCCACAGCCGCGGTGTCCCCATGCACAAGCACCTCTTCCGGCGCGGAACACTGAGGGCCGCACCCAGCCTCAAGAGCGATGCCTTTGTCGGCTCCATCCGCTACTACGATGCACAGGTTGACGACGCCAGGCTGGTGGTCAACGTCGTCCGCACAGCGGCACATTACGGAGCGCATGCCGTGAACAGGATGCGCGTGGTGTCGTTCGTGCGCGAGGGCGAACGCGTAGTGGGCGCGAAGGTGGAAAACCAGGAAGACGGCAGCATCATCGAAGTCCGCGCCAAGCAAGTGGTCAATGCCACGGGAGTCTGGACAGACGAGACCCAGGCCATGGTGACGGATCGCGGCCAGCTCAAGGTCCGTGCATCCAAAGGCATACACCTTGTGGTGCCGCGCGACCGCTTCCAGTCCACGGTCGGGTTGATCCTGAGGACCGAAAAATCCGTGCTGTTCGTCATCCCCTGGGGGCGGCACTGGATCATCGGCACAACGGACACCGACTGGAAGCTGGACAAAGCGCATCCTGCCGCGTCCACGAAGGACATCGACTATGTTCTTGAACACGTCAACCGTGTCTTGAAACGACCTTTGACCCGCGAGGATGTCGAGGGCGTGTACGCGGGCCTCCGTCCGCTGCTGGCGGGGGAGAGCGACTCCACGGCCAAGCTTTCACGCGAACACGTGGTGGCGCACCCCGTTCCAGGCTTGGTGGTGGTCGCGGGTGGAAAGTTCACCACGTACCGGGTCATGGCGAAGGACGCGGTGGACGAAGCAACCAGGGCCATGGACGAGCGCGTGCCCTCGAGCTGCACCGATACCATCCCGCTCCTGGGCGCCGAGGGATTCAAAGCTGCATGGAACCGGCGGGCAAGAACCGCCGATGAGGCCGGGGTCCACGTGGCCAGGGTGGAGCACTTGCTGAACCGCTACGGATCCATGACCCCGGAAGTCCTGGCCATCATCAAGGACAACCCGGCCATGGCCGAGCCACTGCCTGGCGCCGACGACTATTTGGCGGCAGAGGTCGTCTATGCGGCGACCCACGAGGGTGCACGGCATGTCCATGATGTCCTGACCCGACGCACCCGCATCTCGATCGAGTCATGGGACAGAGGTGTTTCCGCTGTCCCCGTTGTCGCTAAGCTGATGGGAGAAATTCTTGGCTGGAGCGACGCGCAGCGGGAAAGCGAAATCAAGCACTACCTGGCCCGGGTGGAAGCTGAACGGCTCAGCCAACAGCAGCCCGACGACGAATCGGCCGATGCTGCGCGCATGGGCGTCGATGACATCGTTCCCCTCCGCTGAGCGGCCTGGGTTGGCTGGGCACACTGGAGGGAAAACGACTTGGCGGAACCACTGGACCCGTATGATGCCGAACTGACGACGCCGGAGACCGTCATCCTCGAGATGGAAGCGGTCGACAAAACTGATGCCGCGGGGCAGCTCGCGGAAAGGCTCTACGCCGCCGGGCGCATTACGGACCTTGAGGGCTTCCTCGAAGTCGTCAACTCCCGCGAACACCAACTTGCCACCGGGCTACCGGGCGGCATTGGCCTCCCGCATGCCCGCAGCGAGTTTGTTTCCCGGGTTTCCATCGCTGTTGGTGTCACGAAGTTCGGACACTCATTGGACTTCGGCGCCAGCGACGGACCGGCCACGCTGGTCCTGCTCATCGCTACGCCCGCCAGTTCATTCTCGGACCACTTGGAAGTTCTCGCGACCTTGGCCCGCTCGCTGTCCAAGGAATCGTTCAGGGAATCCCTCCGGCGCGCCCACGACCCGGAAGTCATCGCCGAACTGATCAACTCCAGCCTGGTGTTCTTCGACCACTAAAGATTGGGGCAGGCCCTTTCGTGTCGCGTTCCGCGCCACGTAGGGACCTTGCTGCCCCACTCTAGGAAGGGGCAGGCCCTGCTGCCCCACTCTGGGGGGAAGGGACCCCTCGTTTAGCTGTTCTACAGCTTGACGAAGTACGGTTAAGGGGTGTTGAAAACCGCTCTGAAGCCCCGCTGGATCGCAGGACTTGTCTTCGCGCTCCTGCTCTCCGGGGTGTTTGTGCTGCTCAGCCAGTGGCAGTTCGGCAGATCCACCCAGAGCGACGTCCCAGTTGACGACCCCGCGGTGGAGCAGGTCAAGCCGCTTACCGCGGAATTGCAGCCTGGAACGTTCTTCCCGGGTTCCGCGTCGGACCAAATGGTCAGCGCCAAGGGAAGCTACGACCCCACCAAACAGGTCCTTGTGGAGGGCCGGCTGTTGGCGGGGCAAAAAGGGTACTGGGTAGTGAACGCGTTTGCGGTCGACGGCGCCCCCGTCCTGCACGGCGCCGGCGCATCTGCGAAGACCTGGATCCCCGTGGCCCGCGGCTGGGTCGCCGATCCCGCCCAGGCCGGGCCCCCGCCGTCGGGCACTATTGAATTGACCGGACGGCTTCTGCCGTCCGAGGCACCGGTGCCAAATGTCGACGCCGGAGCGGGCCGCGCGTCTGCGGTTTCGGTCGCGGAACTCATCAACACGTGGGAAGTCTCGAGCTATCCCGGCTTCGTCGCCGCGACGTCGGAAGTATCGGCGGGCAAGACCCTCGCACTTCCGGCGCAGCTGAAGCCCTTGAACATCCCGGCCCAACCCCCCAACCAACAGATCAACTGGCTCAACCTTTTCTACTCCGTGGAATGGGTGGTCTTTGCAGGATTCGCCCTCTACATCTGGTGGCGCATGGTGGCCGATGACTACCGGCGCACCCTCGAAGAAGAAGAAGAAGAAGAGGAAGAGCCCGACGACGAATTCCCGTCAGACGATTTGCCAGCAATTACCAAGCCAGAACAGGTAAAGCCATGATTGAGCCCAAACCGGCCATCCAGCCCGAACAGTCCGGAGAATCCGCCGCCAAGCCAACCGCGGCCAAGAAGCGCCGCTTCGGCGGAACCACGGCCCAGATCCGCTCGGCCCTGAAGTTCTACAAAGTCATGGCCTACCTCACCGGCACCATGCTGCTGCTCCTGTGCGCCGAACTCGTTGCACGCTATGTGTTCGGCGTGTATCTCTTCGCCGGCGGTACCAACGCAATCACCGGTCAGCCCTTCGGTTTCGGATTCGCAGACGCCGAGTCCAAGGCGGTCCTTGGCGGAGTCAACGTCTCCGTCGCCGTCCTGATCGTCCACGGCTGGATGTACGTGCTGTACCTGATCTCGGACTTCCGCTTGTGGTCGCTCATGCGTTGGCCGTTCATGAAGCTCATCCTGCTCGCCTTGGGTGGCGTTGTCCCTCTCATGTCCTTCATTGTGGAGAAGAAATTCCACGCGGAGGTAGAGATGGAACTCGCTGCGAATCCGCAGGCATCCAAGCGCTACTGACGGGCCCGCCCCTGCGGACATTGTGAGATCGCTAACGTCGGGACGGTTTGTGGGCTGATTCCCGGCTTCACGACCGGCTTCAAGATGCACCGGGGCATCCCGGCAAAGTAGGCTGTTACGGTGACTACTCCCACCGCACCCTTCAGTTCTGAAGCTCAGACTTCCCAGAAGCCGGTGCTGGTTGTTGACTACGGTGCCCAGTACGCGCAGCTGATTGCCCGCCGCGTCCGTGAAGCGAATGTGTACTCGGAAATTGTTCCGCACACTTTCACCACCGAGCAGCTTCTGGCCAAGAACCCGGCAGCGATCATCCTCTCAGGCGGACCTTCAAGCGTTTATGCCGAGGGTGCCCCGAGGGTTGGCGCGGACCTCTTCGAAGCCGGCGTGCCGGTCTTCGGTATTTGCTACGGCTTCCAGGCCATGGCCAACGCTCTCGGCGGCAAGGTCGCGCAGACCGGTTTGCGGGAGTACGGCGCCACCGAGGCCACCACTGTCGGTGAAGCCCGCTCCATCCTTGCGGGCGTTCCGGACTCCCAGAACACCTGGATGAGCCACGGAGACTCCGTTCATGAGGCTCCTGAAGGCTTCGAAGTCCTGGCGACCACCGCGGGCGCACCGGTAGCTGCTTTCGCCAACGAAGAGAAGCATCTCTACGGTGTGCAGTGGCACCCGGAGGTAAAGCACTCCGTCCACGGCCAGCAGGTCCTGGAGAACTTCCTGTTCAACGGAGCCGGCCTGAAGCCGAACTGGACTACCGGCAACATCCTCGAAGAGCAAGTGGACCGGATCCGCCGGCAGATCGGCGACTCCAAGGTCATCTGCGGCCTCTCCGGCGGCGTCGACTCGGCCGTAGCCGCAGCCCTCGTGCAGCGCGCCGTGGGCGATCAGCTGACCTGTGTATTCGTGGACCATGGCTTGCTGCGCGAAGGCGAAGCCGAACAGGTCGAGCGTGACTTCGTTGCCGCAACCGGCGTCAAACTTTACGTCGCAAACGAGCAGGAGCGATTCCTGTCCGCACTGGCCGGGGTCAGCGATCCCGAGACCAAGCGCAAGATCATCGGCCGCGAATTCATTCGTGCATTTGAGGAAGCAGAACGGGCCATCATCGCCCAGGCTGCGTCCGAAGGCGAGAGCATCAAGTTCCTCGTGCAGGGCACCCTGTACCCGGACGTCGTCGAATCCGGCGGCGGCGAAGGTGCCGCGAACATCAAGAGCCACCACAACGTGGGCGGCCTGCCCGAGGACTTGCAGTTCGAACTCGTTGAACCGCTCCGCGCCCTGTTCAAGGACGAAGTTCGTGCCGTGGGCGCGCAGCTCGGCTTGCCGCAGGAAATCGTCGGACGCCAGCCATTCCCCGGACCCGGCCTGGGTATCCGCATTGTCGGCGACGTGAACAAGGAACGGCTCGACCTGCTTCGCAAGGCGGACGCCATCGCGCGGGCCGAACTCACTGCGGCCGGACTCGACAACGACGTCTGGCAGATGCCCGTGGTACTGCTGGCCGACGTCCGCAGCGTTGGCGTGCAGGGCGACGGCCGCACCTACGGACACCCCATCGTGCTGCGTCCCGTTTCCTCCGAGGACGCCATGACTGCCGACTGGTCGAGGCTCCCTTACGACCTCCTCGCCAGGATCTCCAACAGGATCACCAACGAGGTTGACGGGGTCAACCGCGTGGTACTTGATGTCACCAGCAAACCGCCGGGAACCATCGAGTGGGAATAGCATTCTGAGTGACCGGTCTCTGCTCCAGAGGCCGGTCACTTTGTATTTCCCCTGAAATCAGGGGTAATTTGCCTTTCGACCAGTGTTGCGGTGCGGACTGCCGGTTGATTCCCGCTACCCTCGAAAGTATGCCGATTTGGTCCAAGTCGTCTCGAGCTAGAACAGAAAAGAAGGCAGCGGTGTCAGTAGGTCAAAGCCACGAAGAGAGCTCCGTAGAGCTCCGGAAATGGCTGTCCGGGCTCAAGCCCGTGACTGGCGCGGACACCATGCTGCGCTTCGTCAAGACTCCGGAAGGGTCGATAGACCTTAGCAACGGCCATCCCTCAGGCCTGGCACAGCTCCTCGCCGGCCGTCGAACCCGGCTTTCCACCCTGATCCGGGACCGCCAGCAGTATCTCGTTGCCGCGCGTGCCGCCAGGAACCTTCGCTCGAAGATTTTCGAATTGGGAAACGACCGGGGGATCGACGCCGGTTATCTGTCCTGCGGCACGGTCGTGTGGACGTCTGCGGTCGGAGGAAAACCCCAACGCGTCTCCGCACCGGTCATGTTGGCCGCCATCTCGCTTACCGCCCGACCGGGTGAAGATGACTACGAGCTGCAACTCACCGAGCAAGCGGGCATCAACCCCGCGTTGGTCCGGCATTTGAAGTCCGTCCATGGAATTGTCTTTGACGTCAACGCAGTGAGCCGTATGGCATACAACACTGCGCGCCTCGACCCCCTGCCTGTCCTCGACCGTCTTGCCACACTTGTGCAACCGATCCCCGGTGCCGAGGTAACCCCGAATCTCCTCATCACGACGTTGGCGGATCTGTCCGGGAACCTGGAAGACCCTTGGATCAACGAGAACAGCAGCGTCGTCGCCTCGCTGTTTGAAGCCGCCAACGGCGGGGACGTGGAACCCGAGCCCATCAAGTCCGGGCGGTTCCCGAACCTCGACGAGCGCGACCCCGCCGAAGAATCGCTGCTCCTGGATGCGGATTCGGATCAGCAGTACGTCGTGGATGCCGTCCGGGCGGGCGATTCGCTGGTGGTCAGCAGCCCGCCAGGCAGCGGTCAGACCCAGACGGCCATCAACGCCATCGGCGCCCTCGTCAACGAGGGCAAATCGGTACTTGTCGTGGGCGACAGGCGAGCGAGCCTCAACGGCCTTGCGGCTCATTTTGAAGCCCTGGGCCTTGAATCGATGCTGTTCAGGCCGGGCAACGGTGCCACGCCCCAGCAGCTCAAGAGTCAGCTGGTCAGCGCGATCATCCGCAACGAAAAGTCGCTGGAACCGCAACTTGCGAATCTCCACAAGACCCTGACCGAGCACCGCCATGCCCTCATGGACCATGTCGCGTCTTTGCACAACGTACGCCAGCGCTGGGGATGCTCGCCCTATCAGGCAATGCAGTCGCTCGCAGAGCTGACCTCCATCCAGCCTGCCCCCGCCACGACGGTGCGCTTGAAGCGCAGCGTGCTGGACAATATCAAAGACCGGGGTGAGCTCGCTGAAAGACTGCGGCGCGCTGCCGAGCTTGGCAGCTTCAGCCGGGCGTCGACGTCGAGCCCCTGGTACGGAGCACGCCTGGTCACTCGCAAGGAGACCGAGGAGGCCCAGCAGCTGGCCAGTAGTGCCGCGGAACAACTTCCCCGGTTGCGGGAAACGATGAACCAGGTCGCGGAGCACTCCGAAATCCGGCTTGGGGCGAACTTCGCCGAATGGGGCGCCCAGCTTGAGCTCCTGATGGCGGTACGGGAGAGCCTGGACAAGTTCACCCCGGATATTTTCGACCGGCCAGTCCACGACCTGATTTCGGCTACCGCCACCTCCGCTTGGCGACGTGAGCGGGGGGTCGAGATGCCCTCGATGCAACGCTCCCGCTTGCGTCGCGTGGCAAAGGAGTATGTCCGGCCCGGTGTCCACATTGCGGACCTTCACAGCTCCTTGGCGCTCGTTCAGGAACAGCGGGCACTGTGGGCAGAGTACGCGACCACCCAACGCCATCCTGCGGTGCCATCCGGACTCGCGGACTTGGGCGCCAGTTACCGCGAACTGGACCGGGATCTCAGCCGTCTGGGCGATTGCCTCAAGCACACGGCCGGCGGCGGTGACCTCCACGCGACCCGCTACGAAGATCTCGTGGAGCGTCTTGAGCGCCTCGTCGCCGACACCGGGACATTGGAAACGCTCCCGGAGCGCACGCTTCTGGTTGAGAACATGCGCGAGCATGGACTCGGCGAGCTTCTCGCGGACTTGGCGGAACGCGAAGTCCCTGCCGAATCCGTTGCCGCGGAACTGGACCTTGCCTGGTGGCAGTCCGCCCTGGAAGCGATGATCAGCGGCGACGACTACCTCGCGATGTCCGACGGCGATTCCCTTCGCCGCCTCGAAGCCGAGTACCGCCTGGCGGACCACGCGCACATCGCCAGCGGAGCCGCCCGGCTGCGGTGGAGACTCGCCGAAATGTGGCGGGCCGGAATCGCTGAACATCCCCGTCAATCGGAACTCCTGCGGAACCTGATCAAGGACGGCCGCGTTACCCTCTCGGCGCTCAGCGCCCAGGCGCCTGCCCTTGTGGCCCGGCTGGTTCCCGTGTGGTCCATCAGTCCGTACCTGCTGACCAGCCTCCTGCCTGCAGAGCAGAAATTCGATGCCGTGGTGATTCTTGATGCCGAGAGCACCTCCTTGCAGGCCGTGCTGCCGGCCATCGCCCGAGCCCACCAAGTGGTTGCCTTTGGTGACGCTAAGATCGCCAATGCCCGCACCTTCAGCGTTGCCGTGGAGCCTCCCATGGCGGGTGTCGCGAGCCAAGACACAGTTGACAGTGCATTTAGTGCTTTGGCCCGGGTCTTGCCCACGTGGCAGTTGAACTGGGTGTATCGCGCAGTTGATGAAGACCTCGTGCTGCAGCTGAGCAAGAACTACTACGACGGCGGCCTGCGTCGACTGCCGGACGGCCAATCTGTCACCGGGCTGGACCGCTCGGTAGTGGTTGAGTACATCCCGGATGGTACCGGCCTGCCAGGAGCCGATCACGAAGGTGTTGAATCGGTCGCGGCCGAAGTGAACCGCGTGGTCGATCTGGTGTTTGAACACGCCAGTCTCCGGCCAAGGACCTCGCTCGCCGTAGTTACCGCAAGCCTGCGGCATGCCGCAAGGATCGGCGAAGCCATACGGCTCCAGCTTCCCAACTATCCGCTGTTGTCGGGTTTCTTCAACGCCGGCGCTGAGTCCTTCCGCGTGGTGGACTTGGAGCGCGCACAAGGACTGGTCCGAGACCACATCATCTTCTCCCTGGGCTTCGGACGCACTCCGCATGGCCGGGCGTTGCACAGTTTCGGGCCGCTGTCCGTCGAAGGCGGACGAAACAAATTTGCCTTGGCAATGACCCGCTCCCGGAGATCGTTGCACGTCCTGAGCTGCTTCCGTCCGGAGGACCTCGACCTGGACAGGTTGGCTCACGGCGCGGTTGATTTCCATGAACTCCTCGATCGTGAACTGTCGGGGAACTCGGATCTGGGAACGCCGGCCACAAGAGCCGCGGCCAGCGAGCAAGCGCTCGGTGAGGATCCGCTGGTGGCGGATCTGGGCGAGCGACTCCGTGCCCGGGGGGCCCGGGTGTGGCATCACTATGACGGAGCCTTGGACATCGCCGCGGCGGCCGATCCCGTGCACACCATAGGCCGTGACGACACCGAATTGCCCACTCCGGTGGCGATTGAATCGGATGGCACGGAACGATACCGCCGCATGAGCGTCAGGGAGCGCAGTAGGCTCCGGCCCCAGCTCCTGGAGCGCCTCGGCTGGCGCTACATGTCCCTGTGGACCATCGAAGTATTCACGGATCCCTCGTCCTGCGCTGACCGCATCGGGTCCTATCTTGGACTCGAGAAGCCCGTAGCGCCCTCGTATGGTGCCGTCCAGGATGGATTCCTGGACGTCGATGTTGAACAATTGGAACTGGACAGTCCCGCGGAGACGGCCGCGGCCAAGCACGGCCGTACCTAAGACACCGGCTCGGGACCGGCCATCCCCTAAGGAAGCGCAATGGCGGAAAGCAAAAGCACCCAATCCAAGCCCCCTGCGGACACCAGTGCCGATGCGGAAGACGCCGACACCGAGTTGGACGAGCAGGAGAAAACAGCATTGAAGCCCGCACCGGAGCCGAAGCCGGCAGGAGAAGGCATTCTGCCCAAGAGGGCCTCGGAAGATGATCCACGCCGTTGGGGTGATGAACCCGGCTACGACCACGACGCCTGGCTCAAGGAGCAAAGGCCGCCCCACTGGGGCTGAACGTTCCATCATGGTCGCGACCATCCGGCGGCGGTCTCGAATCACCGGTTGTCAGAGGGATTGACGAGGACAAAGAACAGTTTCCCGCGCGTGGAAGCTCCGGCCAGGATTTCGGCCTGATGGGGATTGGCAGCGACAACCACCAGGCCGTCCGCGTCGTTCGTGCCCAACCATTGGCTGGCTTTGCCTCCCTGCGCGGACGTCCACAATACCGGGACCGCGGCTGCCAAGAGTTCGGATTTCTTGCCCGGGTCCTCAAGTCCGCCTTCCGCAGTGAGCACAACGTTGACCAACTGGCCGGGCGAGACCAGCTGAATTGATGCGGGATCGGCCATGCGTAGTGGAACGGCCGCTGTCGCAGGTGCGGTGCCCGTCAGCAGGCCCGGTCCCAGAAGCTGGGCGTCTGTGGGGATCTGCCCCTTCTGCAGGGGCGACGCAAGCTGTCTCCCGCCGTATCCAGTGCTGGAGGTGAGTGCCCCGGCTGGAACTCCATCAGGAAGGACTTCCAGGGGTTTAAGGTCGGAATCCGTCAAACTCAAACCGGCCGGAAGATCCCGCGCGGCGGCCAGGACCGTGGCCCGCTGTTCCGAAGCCGGCGTAAGTTGATGGACAGCGATCCCGACCGCCACGCACAGCAGGAGTGCCACCACGAGGCGGCGGTTGCGGCTCAGCCAGCTACCGAAGCTGCGGTGCCCGGCTTGTCCCGCGGGAGCACCCAGATGCCCGCCAGCCCTGTAAGGAACAGCCTGTAGACGTCGGGTGCGCGCCGTGTTAATGCGTGCTGTCCCATTCGGCGCGAGGAATCTACTGCGCGGAATCGATGAAGGCCCGGCAGGAGTGGGGCCTTGGGCTGCGTTCGGGGTCGCTGGCATACTGCCACGCTAACCGGGCACGCAGGCCCGTGGCAGGGCTCTATTGAGCTATGTGGAAACGTTGAGCTATGTGGAAAAACCGGGAGTAGCTGGAAACCGCAATCAGCTCGCGGCAGCCGCCGGAACAGACGTTGGCGCCGGGGATGCAGCTGGTGCGGCAGGAGCGGCCGAAACGGTGCTTCCCTTGGAGTCCCGGGAATCGGTGCGGTAGAAGCCCGATCCCTTGAAGACGACGCCCACGCTGTTGAACTTCTTGCGCAACGATCCTTGGCATTCAGGGCAGTCGGACAGGGAACTGTCCGTGAAAGCCTGAACGATGTCAAAGGCATGTCCGCAGTCTTTGCAGGCATAGGCATATGTGGGCACTGGTGATCCTCCTCCGGGACGAACTACAGGTCCTGTGCTGCCAAGCCGGATTGTTCCGTCCATTAGCAGTCCCAGGGCCTGAGTGCCAATTCTATCATCCGGCATCCAGGCCGGTACCACAGATGTGGCGGAGTAGACAGGCCGGCAAAGCCTCGTCATGCTGCCGGAACCAGCCGGACTATCCGGTGGGGGGTAAGCGCCTCCGCCACGGGCTTATCGAACGGTTCGGCCGGGATCGTCCCGGCCGGCAGCACCTCACGGTCATATACGACGGCTACAGTCGGCGGACGCTGCCCGTCGGCGTCGAGCTTGTCGAGGAGGCGGTCGTAGTATCCGCCCCCTTGGCCGATGCGGTTTCCGCTTTCATCGACAGCGGTGGCCGGGAGGAAGATTCCACTCGCATCCTTGATGATGTCACTGTCGAATCGTTCGCCCACCGGCTCGTCAATCGGTGCGTACTTTGAGCGGACAAAAGCCGCCTCCGGTGTCCAATAGACCCAGCTCAGACGCCGTTCCGGTTCACAGACGGGAAGAAGGACCTTGTGCCCGGCCGCATGCAGAGCCGCAAGCAAGGGCATTGTGGGCGGCTCGGCGGCTACTCCGACATAGGCCGCAAAAGTCGCCGGCTTCCCGTGGGCAACGGTATCCGCCCATGAGAGGCCACCGCGGGCAATCCCCGTCCCAGCGTCGGCGCGCTCTTGCCCGGTCAAGGCGAGCCGCCGGTTCCGGTTGTCCCGGCGGATGTCGTCTTTCAAAGTCACTTTTGCTCCAGTTCTCGTTGCTGAGCGGCTCAGGGGCGGGGAAGGCCCGGCGGGATCCCTTCCCTCCGGCACCTTCCTTTTTGCCCATTGTCCAGTTCCTTCCGTTAGATTAGTCCGGTGACTTCCAATAACTGCGCCGTCCGCAAGGCCGTTATCCCCGTTGCCGGACTCGGCACCAGGTTTCTGCCTGCCACAAAGGCCATGCCCAAAGAGATGCTTCCGGTAGTCGACAAGCCGGCCATCCAATATGTTGTCGAAGAAGCCGTGAGCGTCGGGCTCAATGACATCCTCATGATCACAGGCCGCAACAAGCGTGCGCTGGAGGATCATTTCGACCGGGTACCGGCTTTGGAAGCGACCCTGGAGGCCAAGGGAGACACCACCAAGCTGGACTCGGTGCAGGCTACCAGCAACCTCGGCGACATTCACTACGTCCGTCAGGGCGACCCCAAGGGGCTGGGACACGCAGTGTTGCGTGCAAAGCAGCACGTCGGGTACGAACCTTTCGCCGTTCTTCTCGGTGACGACCTCATCGACGCCCGGGACACGCTCCTTAGCGACATGATCGAGGTCCAGCACAAAACCGGTGGTTCCGTTGTAGCCCTCATCGAAGTCGAGCCTTCCCAGATCAGCGCCTACGGCTGTGCGGACATCGAGGATATCGGCGAGGACGGCTACGTCCGCATCAAGCAGCTTGTGGAGAAGCCTGCTGTCGATGAAGCTCCGTCCAACTTGGCCGTGATTGGCCGATACGTGCTTCACCCCTCGGTTTTCGACGTCCTCGAGAAAACCGAACCGGGCCGTGGGGGAGAGATCCAACTGACAGATGCGCTTCAGGTTCTCGCTGCGGGCGAAGGCGAAGGCAGCGGTGTTTATGGAGTCGTTTTCCGCGGCCGTCGGTACGACACCGGGGACAAGCTCAGCTATCTCAAGGCCTGCGTCCAGCTTGCCTGCGACAGCGAAGACCTCGGTCCCGGCCTGCGTGAGTGGCTGCCGGGCTTTGCCGCCGGCCTCAGCAAGTAGGTCCTTGTGTGGGGGTCGGCCATCTGGCCGGTGACGCTCGAATGCGGCGACCTCGTCTTGCGTCCCATCCAATACCGGGACAAGAAGGAATGGACCGAGGTCCGCTCACGCAATAGTGATTGGCTTGCGCCCTGGGAAGCCTCCAACCCGGCCCCGGGTGGCCGCCTACCGAACTATCGGCAGATGGTGGCGTCCCTTAACGCGCAGGCTCGGCAAGCGAGTGCCCTTCCGTTCGTGATCACGGAACGTATTCCCGGGTTCCATGAGCCTAGGATCGTAGGCCAGTTGACGGTCTCCTCGATTATGTGGGGATCGGCCATGACGGCCACGCTCGGCTACTGGGTCGACCAGGCCCGGGCCGGTCGCGGAATAGCGCCCACAGCGGTTGCCATGGCGACCGACCATTGCTTTGAAGCCCTTGGCTTGCACCGGATGGAAATCAACATCAGGCCCGATAACGGGCCGAGCCTACGGGTTGTCGAGAAGCTGGGATTCCGCGACGAAGGCCGCCGTGAGCGTTTCCTTCACATCAATGGAGAATGGGCTGACCATCGAAGCTTTGCGTTGACCTCGGAGGAGGTCCCTGGGGGCTTGCTGGCTGCTTGGCTTAGACGCGGAGTCAACTAGTCCACTTGGGTGAATGAGGGTCATAAATCCATTGATTTGCCGACTCTCCGACGACACACCGTTGGCAATGCGGTGGCCCCTGCGTATTTGCTTCTACGGTTTTGATTGTGGACTTCCCTCTCAGCAGCTCGGTGATATTGGTCATTGCTGTCGCGCTGTGGATTGTTTGGGTTGCGCCATACATACTGCGGAATCGTCGCCAGCACGTCCAGGTGGCGGGTGACATACCAGCAGATGTGATCGACGAAGACGCTCATGAACTGCAAGCCGGGGTGGTTCTGTCAATCACCCCTCGGCAGGAGAAAGCAATGGAAACCATGCAGAGCACCCCTACCGCATTGCCCGAGGTCTCGGCCGACGCCGGCGAACGGCGTGATGCTGCATCGGATGCGGGGGCCTTCAAAATCAGATACGGGCGCTGCGCTCTTGCCCTCGCCGGTCTTCTCCTGCTGCTCACGGCGGCCGTTTCCGGCGTGTTGCGCATCCTGGGCCTCGTTTCGGCCTGGGTGCCACTGGTATCCATCGTCGGCGTGGTCGGGACCGTCTTCCTGCTTCGCCGGCTGGCCATCAGGGATCGCAGGGCGAGGATGAACAGGGCCTTCCGCAATGCAATGGGTCCCACAGTTGAGAGTCCCCGCGTAAGTCTTCCAGCATCGGACCGCCCGGCCACCAAGATTTTCGACGCCGAAGCCCACGCACGTGAGTCGACGCGCCTGACCGCCGTCGAACTTCGTCAGGCTGCCCTCAACGTTGCCGTCGCCGCCGGCGACAACACGGTCCGGTTTACGGCGGAATCCAAGGAATCCGAATGGCAGCCCGTGGACGTGCCCAAACCAACATACGTCGACGCCGCCAAGGCGCCTCGACCGGCACCGGAACCCCTCGACTTGCCTGAGGCTCCCAAGCCCCTCGGCAAGCCCGCCTTGAAGCCGGCCAGCGCGCCGGCCGCGGTCGTGGCGGTCCAGGCGCAGCACGGCAAGCCTCAGAGCGCCCTCAGCAACCTCGACGACGTTCTGCAGCGCCGCCGGGCATAGCCTCCCTTGACTACCGTCTGCGTGGCAGGTGGCACGGGACAAGTGGGCCGTGAAGTCGTCCGTTTGGCGCTCGACGCCGGACTTGACGTGACGGTGCTGAGCCGCCGCCCGCCGTCGGGCACGTCACGAGCCCATCACGACGGCGCCCGCTACTTTCAGGCTGATGTCACCACAGGCGCTGGGCTCGCGGAAGCCCTCCGCGGGGCCGACGTCGTGATCGATTGCCTGGAAGGGCAGTTCGGGAAGGCCCGCAAGAATTACGCCGACGGCGGCGCACGCCTGCTTGCCGCAGCCTCCGGTGCCGGCGTTCGCAAGGCGGTTCTCCTCTCGATCATCAACTGCGACAGGAGCGCGGCGGCCTTTTATATCTCCAAAGCAGCCAAAGAGCGGGTCTACGCGACGTCGGAGCTTGAGACGGTTGTTGTGCGGGCCACCCAGTTCCACAGCCTGGTGGCGGCGGTTTTCCAAGCCGGGGCCAAAGTCCGCCTGATCCCTGTCTTCAAGGGCGCGCGCTTTCAAACTATTTCGCCGTCAGACGTGGCGTTCGAGTTAGTTGCCGAAGGCATGGGGGAGCCTTCAACGGAGCGACACCGGACACGGACCATCGGCGGTCCGGACATCCGTACCATGCGTGAACTCGCTGAGATCTGGGGAAAAACTACGGGACACGCCGGCCGGATCGTGGAGGTGCCGTTGCCGGGTGCGATGGGCGAATATCTTCGGAAAGGACTGAATTTGGTCCCAAGCCAGCGTACGGGGTTTGACACGTTCGAGTCTTGGTTGGCAAAGCGCGAAGATAGTTTGTAGCCTAGGGACACTGGCAACGCACAGTTGACCAGGGGCTATAGCTCAGTTGGTAGAGCGCTTCGTTCGCATCGAAGAGGTCAGGAGTTCGAATCTCCTTAGCTCCACAGTGAAGGCCTTCCGACCTGCGGAAACGTTGGGTGGGAGGGTCTTTGTCTTGTCTGATCTGGGGCTAACCACACGGAAACCCCACGTTTTGGGACGAAACGCGCGCCAGCCGGATGGTTGCGAGACCGCTGCTCGCGATCCGGAGCGGCCAACCGAGAGCGACACAGGCAGACTGCTCCGTAGAGAGCGTATTAGGCACGCTTAGGGCATTTTTGGGAACGGCCGACTCAGGGCTGCTGGACTTTTGACCGCATGGGCGCCGCAGTCGTGTTCCTTGCCACCAGTGTTGGCCGCAGCACGATGTTGACTGCCTGGGTTCGTCCATCGATGCGTTCCAAGAGAAGGCGTCCAGCAGCAGCGCCCATGTCGAGGCCCGATTGATCGACTGTGGTGATCGAGATGGGCGCAAGTGAGGTGGTGAAGATGTTGTCGAAGCCGGCCACTGACAGTTCCTCGGGAACACGGATGTCCGCGTCCCACATGGTTGTCAGGACTCCGAAGGCGGCGATGTCGCAGCCGGCGAAGACTGCGGTGGGCCTTTCTGCGCGGGCGAGGATCATCTTTCCCGATTCCTCTCCGCCTTCCTGGCTCCACTGTGACTGGATGATGTCAATTGCGTCGCCGAGCCCGTGCCGGATCATGGCGTCAACATACCCTCGCACGCGCACTTCTTCGGGGAGCCGGGCGTCGTTCCTCCCGTCCGTCTTGTGATTGATGTAGGTGATTCGCCGATGCCCGAGCGATACGAGATGATCGACCACCAGGTTGGCGCCGGCAAAGTCGTCGGCGGCGACGGAATCGAAGTCCGGGCTGGCACCGTGTCGGCCGAGGACGACGACAGGGATGGTCTTCGCGACGACTTCCAGTTCGTCATCGGTTCCGACGGGAGAAATCAGCACGATTCCGTCCATTCCTCGGTCGATCAGGTCGTCGACCATCCGGTTCTGGGCATCCTTGCCCGAGCCGGCAGGTGCAACCAATAGCCGGTATTTCTGCCGTTCGCACTCTCTCCTGATGCCTTCAACCAGCAGCGATGAGAATTCGTTGTGCAGATCCGCGACGACCACAGCAACCGTATGGGTTCGTCCGCGGCGCATGCCGCGGGCCGAGGTCAACGGCCGGTACCCTAGGGCATCCATGGAAGCCTTGACCTTTTCCTTCATCTCCGGACTGACACCGTAGGCGTCGCGCAGCACCTTGGACGCGGCAGCCGTGGAAACCCCCGCATGGCGCGCAACGTCCACAATTGTCGGCCGCTTGCCCGCCTGATGACTGCTCATGATCCGGCCACCCCTTTCGATTCGTTCACTGTAACCCGCGCCCTCACCTGAATCGGATTCGAGCCCACTTGGCAGATCTGCTGATGTGATCTACGCTATATCCAGTGTAGTACGTACTACACATTAAAGACCATAAAAGCGGCAATTTGGCGTAGAACGTACTATCCTCCAAAAAGGCCCCCGACCGGACCAGTCCCGCCAGGCGGGCGAATGTCCGG
Organism: Arthrobacter sp. 05L417; assembly: GCF_056397865.1. Taxonomy (NCBI): domain Bacteria; kingdom Bacillati; phylum Actinomycetota; class Actinomycetes; order Micrococcales; family Micrococcaceae; genus Arthrobacter; species Arthrobacter sp. 05L417. The sequence goes on along the minus strand of NZ_JBFTOG010000001.1, from coordinate 245,401 downwards.
AAGGTATCCACGGCCGAGATGAAACGATCCAAAACTGGACGGATACGACCACGGTCGACCGGTCCTCGATGAAGAGAAATGGACAATGCGATGACGCAACGTGAACTCGCAAGCCCCCGCGCAGGGGGTCTTGAACCATCTGCGATCACGCGAAGCGCGATCGCAGAGTCCCGGACCCGCAAACGGCGGACGGGCGCCGGAGCGAGGGCACCGTGGTGGTTCCTTGTGCCGGCGCTGGCTGTCTTCACCCTGATCGTGGTGATCCCGAGCTGGCGGGGAGCCTTCTATGCGCTAACCAACTGGGACGGCTTGTCGCCGCAGTTCGATTTCATCGGGTTCGACAACTTTGTCCGGGTCTTCAAGGATTCCGCGGCCGGTGCGTCGATCCTGAACACCATGCTGTATGCGGTCGGCGTCATGGTGGTGCAGAACTTCATCGGCCTGCTACTGGCGCTGGGCGTGAACTCGGCAATCCGGAGCCGTAACTGGCTGCGTGTGCTGTTTTTCGCGCCGGCTGTCGTGACGCCGCTGGTTGTGGCCAACTTGTGGCAGTACATCCTCGCCCCGGAGGGTGCGTTGAACACTGCGCTGCGGGCTATAGGCCTGGATTTCTTGGCCCAGGACTGGCTGGGCAACGCGCAACTGGCGTTGCCGGCGATCATTTCAGTGGTGGTGTGGCAGTTCGCCGGCTATTCGATGGTGATCTTCCTGGCGGGCCTGCAGAGCATTCCGGAGGACGTTTACGAGGCGGCAAGCCTCGACGGTGCCGGGTCCTTCAAGACGTTCTGGAACATTACCCGGCCGTTGCTGGCGCCTTCGATGACCATCAACCTGATGCTGTCCCTCATCGGCGGCCTGAAGCTTTTCGATCAGGTGTTGATCATGACCCAGGGCGGTCCCGGCAGCGCGACGGAGAGCCTGAGCACGATCGCGTACAAGGACGCTTTCCAGTTCTAGCTCTTCGGGTACAGCACCGCCCTGACCCTCGTTCTGACCGCATTCGTCGCCGTTGCCTCCCTCATCCAGTTCACCCTGCTCCGCCGAGGAGAAAACAAATGAAGCGTTACACCCTCAAAACGGGCGCCCTTGAGGTGGTCATGATCCTCGTCGGCCTCCTCTTCGCCGCCCCCGTCTACGTGCTGATCAACACCGCACTCAATTCCGGCGGCGTCACGGCGTCCCTGGCCCCCGTCGCGACCCCATCCTTCGACAACTTCGCCACCGCGTGGGTCAGTGGAGGCCTTGGACCGGCGATGATCAACAACATCGTCATCACGGTGGTATCGGTCTTCCTGATCGTGGTGATCAGCGCTTCCGCCGCCTACCCGCTGGCGCGCATCACCCGGACCTGGTCAAAGCTGACTTTCGCTTTCTTCCTCGGCGGGCTGCTGATTCCGGGCCTGCTGGCCCTTATCCCGCTGTACACCACCTTCCGCGACCTGCATTTGATCGGGTCGATCTGGGGTCTGGTCATCATCTATGTCGGCGCCCAGATGCCGTTCTCGATCTTCCTCTACGTCCAGTTCCTCAGGTCCCTGCCGCTTGATTTCGAGGAAGCGGCAACCCTCGACGGCGGCAGCCCGTTCCGGGTGTTCTGGCAGGTAGTGTTCCCGCTGATGCGGCCCATCACGGGCACGGTGGTCATCCTCAACACCATCCATGTGTGGAACGACTTTTTCACCCCGCTGCTGTACCTCTCAGGCAGCGGAACGAACACGATCCCGATCGCCATTTACTCGTTCACGGGACAGTACGTGAACCAATGGGGAACCATTTTCGCCGCCCTGATCATCGGCGTGGTCCCTCTCCTGATCTTCTACTTCCTCCTGCAGCGAAGCATCATCAAGGGCTTCGCAGGAGGGCTGAAGGGTTGAGCGGAGGACGCACGCAACGTCTCCGCCCGGCCGGCTCCACCCATCCTCCAATCACTTCAACCCACGCGTTTCAAGGGAGAACCATGCGTCACAAGAAAGTCATCACCGCCATCGGTGCGATAGCCGCCGTCGGCATCGCCCTCACGGGATGTTCCACGAACGCACCGGCGGCATCCGGCTCGGGGACAGTCACGGTCGCGCGGCTGTCAGGCTCTGACGACAAGTGGAAGGCCATCGCCGACAAATTCCACGAGCTCAACCCGAGCCTGACCGTCGAATACACGATCATCCCGACGGACAGCTACAACCAGCAGATGGGCACACGTCTCGCCGCAGGCACCGCCACGGACGTCCTGAATGTCTTCCCCGGCAGCGGCAACGCCACCGCGGTGCGGACCCTGGCCAAGAACGGCTATCTCGCGGACCTCTCCGGGGAAAGCTGGGCAGCCACCCAGCCCGACTCCACGACTTCCGCGACTGCATACCAGGGCAAGCGGTACATGTTCACGGACGTGGCCACCGCCAACACCCTGGGCGGCGTCTACAACACCAAAGCCCTGCAGGACGCCGGCTTGAAGATCCCCACGACATACTCCGAAGTCCTGGGCTTCTGTGCCGCCGCGCAGAAGGCAGGCAAGGTCGCCTACGCCCTGGGCGCCCAAACGCAGTGGGTCACGCAGCTGGTCACGTATGCACTGGCAGCTACGGATGTTTACGGCAAGGATCCGGATTTCAACCAGAAACAGCTCAACAAGCAGGTGACGTTCCAGGACAGCAACTGGCTGGATGCCATGACCAAGTACAAGGAGATGTTCGATAAGGGCTGCTTCAACAAGGACGCCCTGGGCACCTCGGTGGACAACCAGACCGCCATGGTGGCCGACGGCAGGGCGCTCGGAGCCATCCAGATCTCCACCATGGCCAACTCCATGAAAAAGGCCAACCCGGCGCTGAACGTCGTGCTTGCACCGATTCCGGCCACGGACAACGCTGCCGATACCCGTTTGGCCTTCGGACTGGGAGTGGGCTGGGGCGTCAATGCCAAGGCCAAGAACGCCGACGGGGCAAAAAAGTTCGTCGCATTCCTCGCGAGCAAGGACGGAAGCGCGATGAACGCGGACAAATCCGGGGTGGCCCCCAACGGCACGATCGAAGCCAATGACAGCAACAAGCTCGAGATCCCCTTCGTCAAGGACGGAAAGACGGCGTCGTTCCCGGACGTTGACTGGCCCTCACCCCAGGTTCAGAACCTGCACCTGACCGGCATCCAGGAAATGCTCGGCGGCAAGAAGACGCCCGCGGCGGTCCTCACCTCCATGCAGGACGCCTTCACCGCAGCACTGAAGTAGCAGGACCACGGGGCGGGGCGTGCAACAGCGGTGTGCGCCCCGCCCCAGCCGACCCCAGGACACATCGATAAGAAATGAAGAGCGCCGAATTGGTTCAAGAAGAGCAGACCGTCCTCAGGCAGGACCTGGGCGGACCATGGTTCGAACTGCCCGCGGGCACCGATGAGCTGTCCCGCAGCGGCGTTGCCTCCTCCATGCGGTTCCGTGCCCGCGTGATCATCGGTTCACCCGGTACGGCCCCGGCACGCCTGCATGTCAGTGCCGACTCCCGGTACCGGTTGATGGTCAACGGCTCCCTTGTAGCAGCAGGTCCCGCCAAACCGTCCGGCCGGACCTGGTTCGCTGACACCGTGGACATCGGGTCACACCTCATCATGGGTGAGAACATCATCGGCATTGACGTGTTGTCCTACTCGACATCATCCCTCGGAAACGTTTCCGTCCCGCGGACCGGCAGGCCCGGCCTGCTGGTCAGGGGAATCATCGGCGGAAAAGATCTGTCCGAGTCTGCCGCGTGGAGGTGCCGCTTCGTGCAAGGCCGGCATTTCCGGCAGGGCCGCAACACCCTGTTCCTGGGCATCCAGGAGACCACCGACGGCGCCGCCAGCGAACACGACTGGCTCCAAACCGGCTTCGACGACTCGGCATGGCATGTTCCCGCAACGGACAGCCAACAGCCCTTCAGCGGCACCCCGCGGCCGCGGCTCGCACCCAGGCCGATACCTCACCTCACCCTCGAGCCCGTGCCCATCACCGGCGTCACGGCTTCCCCGGAGCCGGGGATTGACTGGTCCCGGCTGATGCGGGGCGAGCCTATCGACATCGGCCCAAACACCGAGGCCAGCGTGGACCTGGACGCCGGCTTCTTGATGACAGCGTTCCTCTCGCTCGCCGTCGAATCCGGGCAAGGGGCGCGGATGGAGATGACCGCAGCCGAATGCTATGAACAACCCCCCATCGACACCCCGTGGCTCCGGCGCAAAGCGGACCGCACGGACCACATCAACGGGGACCTCTACGGCGACCCGGACCGGTACCTCATTTCGGGAACAGGAACACCTGACGCCCCGGAAGTGTACTCGCCCTTCTGGTTCCGGACCTTCCGGTACGTGCGGCTCCGGATCACCACGACGGACACGCCGGTCCGGCTTCAATCCATCAACCTCACCCGGACCCATTACCCCCTGCCAATCACCGGCTCATTTGCATCGTCCTCCGAGATGCACAGCAAACTGTGGCACGTCAGCGTCCGCACCCTGCTGAACTGCATGCATGAAACGTTCGAGGACTGCCCGTTCTACGAACAACTGCAATACGCCATGGACACCCGCTCCCAAGCGCTGTTCTCCCTGCACCTGTCCACCGACGACCGCCTCATCAGGCGGGCCATCGAGGACTTCGCCGCGTCGGGAAACCCGACCGGCCTGACGGAGAGCCGCTCCCCGAGCGTGGAGCCGCAGTTCATCCCCGGTTTCTCGCTCTACTGGATCAGGATGATCGCCGACCACGTCAGCTACGTCGGCGACCGTTCCTTCACCGAACGCTTCATCGGCAGGATCGACGCCGTCCTCGGCTACTTCAACGACCGGCTGTCCCCGGATGGTTTCGTCATCTCCGCAGAAGGCGACGGCGTCCTGTGGAACTTCGTCGACTGGACCGAAGCATGGCGGACAAGCCGGGGAGTACCCGAGCTGGGCCCCCGCCGGACCAACACCATCGCCACCTTCATGTACATCGCAGCCCTACGCTCGGCCGCGTCCATCGCCGGGTTCTGCTGCCGGGACGGGCTGGCCCGGGAGTACGCCTCCCGCGCTTGTACGCTCACCGAAATCGTGAGGAGAGGTGCAGCCTGGGACGAAAACGCAGGCTACTACCGGGACAGTGACCGCGGAACACCGCAAAGCGTCCACGCCCAGATGTGGGCCGTCCTTTCCGAGGTCGTACAAGGTGGGGCAGCCACCGATCTTCTTCGACGGGCTGTGGCAGACAAGCACCTCGCTCCCTGTTCCTATGCGACAGCGCTCGATCTTTTCGACGCGCTCCGGCACGCCCACGCCGACGAATGTATCGACTGGAATCCCTGGCAGGACATGCTCGCGCTGAATCTCACCACCTGGGCAGAAGACACCGTCAGCCTCCGCAGCGACTGCCACGCCTGGGGCAGCGTGCCCCTGCAACATTTCCCCCGCTACATCCTCGGCATAGCTCCCTCATCTCCCGGCTTCACCAGTGCGGTGATCGACCCCGCCCCAAGCGAGCTCGACAGGGCCGAAGGCTCGGTCCCCACCCCTCACGGGCCAATCACCGTTCACTGGAAGCGCACGGCCTCCGGCTCCCGGGACGTCATCGTGTCCGCGCCCCTGCCAATCGGCCTGACGCTTCCCGATGCTGCTTCCGCGATCACGGAGCATCCCGGCACCGGCCGCCGCACCGTGACCTTCACGCTGCCATCCGCTGCAGGCAGGCCACAAGAACCCCTCGCAGTCCTGAAGAAATGAGAACCCCCATGAACGCCCCGCACAGCGATCTGAGCACTGCCCCGTACACCAACCCGGCACTGCCCATCCCGGAACGCGTTGAGGACCTCCTGGGCAGGATGACGCTCGAGGAGAAAGTGGGCCAGATGCTTCAGCTCGACGCCCGCGGCGACCTCGAGGACCTGGTCCTCGGAAAACTCGCCGGATCACTCCTGCACGCCTCACCCGAACGCATCGTCGAAGCGCGCAAGCTCGTTCTAACCACCCGCCTGCAGATCCCGCTGCTCATGGCCGATGACTGCATCCACGGACACTCGTTCTGGCCCGGAGCCACCATCTTCCCCACCCAGCTGGGGATGGCAAGCACCTGGGACCCGGGACTCGTGGAACAAGGCGCCCGCGCGACCGCCGTCGAGGTTGCCTCCACCGGGCTGCACTGGACCTTCTCGCCCGTGCTGTGCATCAGCCGTGACCTGCGCTGGGGCCGTGTCAATGAGACGTTCGGCGAAGACCCGCACCTGATCGGGGCACTGGGGAAGGCCATGATCCGCGGGTACCAAGGCAACGGGCTCACAGACCCCACCGCCATCCTCGCCACCGCGAAGCACTTCGCCGGCTACTCCGAAACCCAAGGCGGCCGGGACGCCAGCGAAGCCGACATCAGCCGCCGAAAACTGCGTTCCTGGTTCCTGCCCCCGTTCCAGGAAGCAGTCGAAGCAGGGTGCCGTACCTTCATGCTCGGCTACCAAGCCATCGACGGCATACCCGTGACGGCCAACAAGTGGCTGCTCAACGACGTCCTGAAAGGCGAGTGGGGATTCACCGGCACCCTTGTCACCGACTGGGACAACGTCGGCCGGATGGTGTGGGAACAGAAAGTCTGCGAGGACAACGTCCACGCCGCAACCGTCGCCGTCGAAGCCGGCAACGACCTGGTCATGACGACTCCCCAGTTCTTCGAAGGAGCCCAGCAGGCCGTCAAACGGGGTGATCTCGATGAGAGCCTGATAGGCGACGCCGTCCGGCGCCTGCTCACCCTGAAATTCGAGCTCGGACTCTTCGAAGATCCCCGCATCCCGGACGCGGCCCGGCAGTCCCAAGTCATCGGCTCCGCAGAGCACACGGCCATCAACCTGGACATGGCCCGCCGGTCCCTCGTCCTGCTCCGCAATGACGGCACCCTGCCCCTCGACGGCGGCCTCGCCCCGTCAGGCGCGGGCAGGGCCGAAGCGGCCGGCGTCCCAAGGACCATCGCGGTGATCGGCCCCAACGCGGACGACCCGCACGCACAGCTCGGCGACTGGGCCGGCGCTTCAGGGCAGATCAACTGGCTGCCCGACGGTCACCCGCGGCACCTGACCTCAACCGTCCTCGACGGATTCCGCGCCACCGTGCCCGAGAACTGGACGGTCACCCACGCCAGGGGAGCCGACATCGGGCAGCTGGTACCGGACCCCGCCGGCCCCACATACGCCGACGGACAGCCGCGGCCGCCGATGTTCCTCGCGGCCGGCACGGACGAGCCCATGCTGCAGGAAGCCATCAACACGGCACGGAACGCCGACTACGTCGTGGCCGTCATCGGCGACACCGTGGCCCTGGCCGGCGAAACCAAATCAACGGCGACCCTGGAACTCCAAGGCGGCCAGATCGAACTGATCGAACGCCTCCTCGAAACCGGTGTCCCCGTCATCGTCGTCCTCATCCAGTCCAAACCCTCGGTCCTGCCCCAGGCCGTCCTTGACGCTGCCGCCATCATCGAAGCGTTCAACCCCGGCATGAAAGGCGGGCAAGCAGTGGCCGAACTCATCCTGGGACTGATCGAACCGACCGGCAGGCTGCCTATCTCCTTCGCACGCCACGCCGGCCAACTTCCGATCTACTACAACCAGATCCGCGGCCAGCACGGAAACCGGTACGCAGACCTCTCACAGGACTCTCTCTTCGCGTTCGGCGAGGGACTCAGCTACACCACCGTCGACTACTCCGACCTACGCATCGTTTCGGAAAACGTCACCGCCGAAGATCAGGTGAAAGCCACGGTCACCATTACCAACACCGGAAAGCGCCCCGTCCTCGAGACCGTCCAGGTCTACCTCACCGACATCGTGACCAGCGTGACCTGGGCAGAACGCGAACTGAAATCCTTCACCCAGGTCCACCTAATGCCCGGACAATCGGTGGAGGTGGACCTGTCTGTTCCCGCCCGGTCATGCTCACTCGTTGATCGGAACGGCCACCGCATCGTCGAGCCTGGCGCTTTCGAACTGCTCGTCGGCCGGCACTCCCGGGATCCCCGCATGCTCTCAGCCCAGTTCCGGATCACCCCTCTGACCGCCGATCATATTTTGTAAGAAGCGTGCCAATGGCTTGTTCGACCTTCGCGAAACTGCTCCGCACGCACTGGGGCTCCGAGGAAAGAGCCCCAGGATTTCGACGAGTTCATGGCATGGTTGTCCGTCAATGGAACCGATCTCCGAAGCAAGAATGTACTTAACAACAGGACCGCAGCGCTTGAAGCTGACCTGTAGGACATGCCAAGCGTACTAAGTGATGTCCTAAAGTCCGTGCTCGGTTTCCGAGGCGCCTGACACCAGATAACCGCGTCGACGGACCGCACGTAGCAAAGCGTCAAAAGGACTCCCCCTTTCAGGACACTTTCGAAGCACATATAGAGCGACCCCAAAAGCTGCTTAAGAGCGACGACCAATAATCTGTGTCTACCGCGGCGACCGAAACTCGCCGCGTAGGCGTGATCAGTTCGGCCGACGGACCCCAGGAACCGTGTACGGACGGCATCTCCGAACGGGACGACCATGCCCTTCCGGGCCGGTACACAGCGAGAACCTGTTCAACGCTTTCGGTCACGCCGTTTGCGGGAGAGCGCGTCTGCAATTCGAGCGGGTCTGAGCCCTGCCTGCTGGAAGTCTCTGCCGGGGGTTTGGAGGGGGTCCGTCGTCGATGGCCATGGCGTGCAGGATCTCCTGGTCTTTGGCGGATGCCGCGGCGAGGGCGGCTTCGATGACGACGCGTTCGTTGCGTCGGATGGCGGCGGCAATTGCCCGGTCGACGGCGGCGGAGGAGAGATCGCCGTTGTTGTTCTCGGCCTCGCGCCAGAGGAAGTACCCGACCAGCTGGATGAGGAAGGGGTAGCCTCCAGTGGTTGTCGCTGCCTTGTGCACCAGATCCGGGTCGATGGTGATCCCGGCAGCGGCGAAGGTTTCCGTGAAGGATGTTTCGACATCGCGTACCGCGGCGGCATGGAGATCGATCTTGTCGGCTCTGCGAAGGAATGTTGCCACGCCCTCGTTCAGGAGATCCGATACGGCAGAAGGAAGGCCCGCGAAGATCAGTGCGATGGGCAGCCGGTCTTGGATGAAGTGCTGGACGTTGGCCGCCAGCTGGGCTAGTTCGGCTCGGTTCGCGGCATGGATCTCGTCGACGGTGATGAGGAGCCCGGTCCCGCGTTCGTCGAGAAGCTTCAGGAGTGTTTCCCCCAGTTCCCACCAGTCCACCTGGCGTTCGGGCGAAAGTTGGGACGTGACACTGAACCCGGCAAGCGAAATCCCTGTGATACGACGGCGGGATTCGGGTTGGTCGCCAAGCTCCTGGATGAGCCGGCGCATTTTTTCGCCGATTCGGCGCATGAAGGTTCCGCTCGCGGTCTCCGCCACCACTGCCCATCCGTGCTCCTGGGCAAGGTCATGGGCCGCTCCCAGCATGACCGTCTTGCCGATGCCGCGGGCACCCGTGAAGATGGACAGGAGTCCAGGGGCTCCGGAGCCGAGCCGAAGGCCATATTCGAATTCATCCAGGAGTCCGGAGCGGCCGATGACTTCCGGTGAGGTGGCTCCGGCCGTAGGCCGGAACGGGTTGTCTGTGTCGAGAATCTGGGTGAATTTGGTGAATTTTAGAATTCGGGTGAATTCGGTGAACTTTTGACCATGGTACTCGTGTTCGTCGAATCCGAGCCACACGTTTACCCCCACGGAAACCATGAAAAACGCTCACATGTCACGGACTTTGCATCCCACGAAACCCCCTAGATCCCGCAGATTCTCAAGTCAACACAAGGTTCTGACAAGCAACAAAATATGCCCTCCCGGGAGAAGGGGTCAGGAGCTCGAATCTCCTTAGCCCCACAGCGAAGGCCTTTTGACCTGCGGAAACGTGGGGTGGAAGGGCCTTTTCGTGCCGCGGTTCTTCCCCGGGCGGCAGGGGAAGGGGAGACGTTGGTCAGCTCACCCGCTCAGCCAGGGACACGATGATTCCCTCTGGACCGCGTACGTACGCCATGCGCCAGGCTCCCTCATACTGGCCGATGCCACCGACCAGTCCGTATCCCTCCGCAGCCAGCCGGTCGACGTGCGCCTGAAGATCATCGACTTCGAAGGACAAACTGCGCAGTCCGAGTTCGTTGGCCATCGCGGCGGGCGATCCCGGCACGGGATCTGGCCGGACGAAGCTGGATAGCTCCACCCCTGTTCCCCCGTCAGGTGTCCGCAACATGACCATCTCCGTTCGGGAATCAGGGATCGCTATGACCGTGTCGATGAAGTCGCCCTCCACGAATGTCCGGCCCTCGATCTCGAGCCCGAGTCCAACGAAGAACGCCGTCACGTGGTCGAGGTCCTGAACGGTGACACCGACGTGGTCAAACCGCATGATGCGCGACATAAAAAAGCCTCCAGGTGTTCGTTGCACGGCCCAGGACGGAGCCTACCGCGGACTTTACGTCGGATTCATCACGGGAGAAAGACTCCTGGGCGTACTGAGGGTCGTGCATATGGTGCTGCACCTGAGTGCCGTTCGCAGACGGCCTTAGGAACCGGTCATCTTCTGCCCATGTCAGACTGAACCCATGTGTCCCCGTTCCGTGAAGCCACCTACCCCGTCCGACAGTCGAGAAGGCGGAGGCCCGACGCCGACGAGCAGCGCTGGCCGCCATCTCGCCCTGAGACTCGACGATGCCTGGCTCAGGTTCCAGACGCGTCTCGCGATCCGGCGCGGCCGCGTGGAGACCGTCATCCCTTATACCGGTTACGGCACCACTTCCTGGGTCCGGGTGTTGGCGCGCGTTGTCCGTAGCGATCTTCGGGACACGGGGAGCGGTGCTCAGGAATGTGCGCTCAAACCGTTGCAGGATGGCATGCGCGGCTGGCGCAACTTCACGAGTGCGCCCGTGGCACACGCCGCCGTGCGCGTGACCATCGCAGGCACCGTCCATGACGTCGAAGCCGACCGTGGAGGTGTGGTTGACGCGCGTCTCCAGGTAGCCCTCGACGCCGGCTGGCATACAATCTCCGTACAATCCGGGGGATCCAGGATCGTGGAGGCCCCAGTGCAGATCGTCGGAGACGACACAGACTTCGGTGTCGTCTCCGACATCGACGACACCGTGATGGTCACGGCGCTGCCCCGCCCGTTCCTTGCCGCCTGGAACACCTTCGTGCTCGACGAACACGCGAGGACCCCGACGCCGGGCATGGCTGTGCTGTACGAGCGGATCGTGAGGACGGCGCCGTCGGCGCCCGTGGTGTACTTGTCGACCGGAGCGTGGAACGTCGCTCCGACGCTGTCGCGCTTCCTGTCCCGCAATTTGTATCCCGCCGGTCCCAAGCTCCTGACCGACTGGGGTCCCACCCCCGACCGTTGGTTCCGCAGCGGCCAGGAGCACAAGAGGACCTCTCTGGAACGTCTCGCAGCGGAGTTCCCCGGCGTCAAGTGGCTGCTGGTTGGCGACGACGGACAGCACGACGAGGCGATCTACGCCGAGTTCGCCCAATGCCATCCGCAGAACGTCAGGGCCATCGCGATCCGTCAGCTCTCGGTCGGCGAAGCGGTGCTCGCAGGCGGGCGGTCGAAGTCCGCAGCTCAGCCCACCCCTGGGATCCCTTGGATCTACTCTCCGGACGGTGCGGGGATGTCGGCCCAGCTCGAGCAGTTGGGCATCATCCGGCGCAGCGTCCGGTCCGCTGGCGTGCCGGAAACCTCGTAGGGCTGCGGCTGACCGACGTCGGGAACCGCCCCTGCAGTACTCAACAGCATCTCCGGGCCCCGTGTATTTTTGCGCCGATAAGCGCCCTATGTTGCCCGCTAGTAGCAGGTCGTACCATCAGAACAGGGCACTTTGGCGCAGCGGGGGAGCTTGCCCAATCTCACGACAAATAGACCACTAGGCCAAGGGGTCTTTCACCATAATCTGGAGGTTGACGTGACAACTGCAATCATTGGAATCGGTAACATCGGGTCCAGTGTCGCCCGCCATCTTGTTCAGGGCGGCGAGCCTGTCGTCTTGGCGGCCCGCGATGAATCCCATGCTGAATCGTTGGCCGCCGAGCTCGGCGCGTTGGCGAGTTCGGCGAGCGTCGTCGATGCCGTGTCACAGGCTGATGCTGTCCTGATGGCCGTCTGGCTCGACACTGAGAAGGAACTCATCTCCCAATTGTCAGAGGCGCTGGTCGGCAAAGTGGTAATCGACCCGACCAACCCGATCGGACCTGATGGCCACGGCGGCTATACCACTACGCTGCCGGAGGGCCAATCAGCAGCCTCGATCGTGGCAGATCTGCTCCCTGCGGGTGCTCACTTCGTGAAGGCCTTCGGCACGCTGGGCGCCGACGCCCTAGCCTCGGCAGCCAACCGGCCATCCGAGCGGGCAGTTCTGTTTTACTCAACCGACGACGACGCGGCGGCCGAAACGGTGGAGAGGCTCATTCGTATCGCTGGTTTCGATCCGGTCAAAGCCGGAGGAATCGAGGCTGCCGGCAGGCTAGAGCTCATGCGAGGGGACCTTCACCAGAATGGCGGGCTTGGTGGAAGGCTTCTGAATGCCGACGAGGCGCGTGCCGCGCTCTAGCGCCGATCGCGGCAGCTGACGCCGTGAAGGCCCTCCGAGCTGCGGAAACGCAGGATTGGAGGGCCTTCGTCTTGCCGGTCCTAACTAGACGAAAACGGATAGCAGCAGCGTGAATCCGAATCCGACGAGGGAAATTATGGTTTCCATGACTGACCAGGTCTTGATCGTTTGCCCCACTGTCAGTCCGAAGTATTCTTTGACCAGCCAGAAGCCCGCGTCGTTCACATGGGAGAAGAATAGCGATCCGGCACCAATGGCGAGCACAACCAGGGCTAGCTGAGCCGGCGACAAACCGGTTGCCAGGGGTGCGATAATTCCGGCGGCCGTGACCGTAGCAACAGTCGCCGAGCCGGTGGCGAGGCGAATCAGTACTGCGATGATCCAGCCCAGTACCAGGGCCGACAGGCTGGCAGCTACCGCGATCTTGGCGATCGCGGTTCCGGTACCGCCGTCGACGAGTACTTGTTTGAAGCCGCCGCCCGCGCCGACGATCAGCATGACCCCGACAATCGGCAACAGGCTCTCGCCGATCTTCTTCGTCAGGATGGAGGCGGAGAAACCGACCCGTGTACCGAAGGTCACCATTGCCAGAAGCACCGCCACGAGCAGCGCAAAGACCGGATCGCCGATGAAGTCCAGCAAGGGCCGGAGCGGTGCGCTCTTGTCCATCCAAATGTCTGCCCCGGCTTTGATCAGCATGAGCACCAACGGCGACAGCAGGGTCACCAGGGTCCAGCCAAAGGACGGGCTGCGAGTCGCTTGCGGATCTTGGGCCTTGCCTACGGGTGCGTCGCCGCGCGAACTTGCGGCTTTTGCGCCGGGGCCTTGCGACCTGGCCGGCTCGGCGCTATCGCCGGCTCCAACGGTAACGGCGAGGCCAGCACCTGCGGCTCCGATCGGCACGATCCGTGCGGCGAGACGGCCAAAGAGGGGACCTGCGATGATGACGGTCGGAATGGCTATGAGCAGTCCAAACGCGAGGGTCACACCCACATTGGCGTGCAGGATGCCGATCGCGGCCAACGGGCCCGGGTGTGGCGGGATGAACCCGTGGAGCACCGACAAGCCGGCCAAGGCCGGAATGCCAAGACGCATTGCCGGGCCCTTGGAACGGTGCACGGCCAGCATCACAACGGGTATGAGTAGCACGAGCCCGATCTCGAAAAACATGGGGATGCCGATAATGCCGGCGATGAGCGCCATCTTCCAAGGCAGCGTTGCAGGACGGCCATGGAGAAGCGTGTCCACGATCTTGTCTGCGCCGCCGGAATCAGCCAACAGCTTGCCCAGCATGGCTCCCAACGCGATGAGCACACCGACATAGCCCAGCACGCCGCCGACCCCGTTTTCGTAGGAGGTGGTCACCTTGTCCAAGGCGATACCCGAGGCGATGCCGACGAAGAGGGCGCCGATGCTCAACGCCAGAAAAGCATGCATCTTTGCCCAGACGATCAGCAAGACGACGATCGCGATGCCGACGGCGGCCACCACAAGTACTTGGGTATCGTGGGCGGTCCATGGCTGATGCATCGCGTCCGTGGTGGCGTCTGTGGCTACCCCGGCGAGGGGCCTGCTGAGGATGGAGATTCCGTTCATGGTTCTCGTCCTGTTCCGCTCGGCCGCAGGCCGAACTTGTCCATGATTTGTTGGGCAATCACTCCCGGAGCCGGACCAACGTCGATCCGGATTCCGGGCTCACCCGGGGACAGTTCCTCAAGGTCCGCGAACTGACTCCCCAACATACTGGCGGGCATGAAATGGCCGTGGCGTTCGGCCAGCCGTGCGCTGATAGTCTCGGGCGTCCCGGACAGAAAAACGAAGACGACGCCTGAACCTCGGCGATTAATAATGTTTCGATAAGACCGTTTGAGCGCCGAACAAGTGATGACGCCGTTTTCCCCATGATCCAGCCTCTGGTCGACCCACTCGGCAACCTTCTCCAGCCAGGGATATCTGTCCTCATCCGTGAGCGGATGTCCAGCTGCCATCTTGTCGATGTTTGTTTGGGGATGCAAGGCATCGCCTTCTTCGAAGGGCCAGCCAAGCCGCCCTGCAAGGAGGGCGGCAACCGTGGACTTTCCGGAGCCGGAAACGCCCATGACAACCAGCACAACCGGTTTGGTCAGAGGGGGTGTCGCCAGGTCAAGAGGGTCCATGGAGCCCATCTTGGCAGCACGTTGACCCCTGTGCCATAGCGGATCGCAGCGGATCTCTTGGCGACCAGGCCCCGGGAGCGCCGGCCTGACGACGGCTCATTCGCGGCGCTGTTCGATCTCGGACAGGAGCGGCAATTCCCGAACGGCAGCGGAGGCGGCAATCCAACAGGCTGAAATCACGACGCCGGAACTCGCCACGGCGAGTACGGCACCGGTCGGAAGGAAAAGGGCCAGAACACCGGCCACAGCTGCGCCTATCGGGTCGATACCCCACGTGAGGACCCTGCTGGCGGAAGAGAATCTTCCGAGGGCTTCGTGGGGAATAAGAAGCTGTTTGAGTGTTTCGGTTCCGGTGATGTTGACCATCACGCAAGACGCCCAGAAACCGAGCGAAAGTCCGAGGAGAAGTACATTCGCGACGATGTGTCCAGGCGTGAGTAAAAGCATGCCGAGGCCTGCGAGAGCTGGGAGCATGAAAGTTGCCATGAGTGCCTGAACCGGCCGAAATCCATCCCATACCCGCGGCGCGATCAGCATGGAGAGTAGGCCGATGATTCCTCCGAGTGCTCCGGCGATTCCGATCTCGGCCGGTGTCATTGATCCACTCCGCAGTGCTTGCGTGACATAGACCGACTGGATCGCCGTGGTGAATAGGTTGAAATGGGCAATCGACAAGGTGACTGGCCACATCACGCGATCCCGGATGAGAATTGCGAATCCTGAACCCAGCGACAAGAAATAATTCTTGAAAGTGAATGTTTCCGACGCCTGCCGATCTTCCCGGATCTGGCCAATCGCCGGCGCTGACACTAGATACGTGACCGCATCCGAAATAAAGAGGGCCACAGGTGAGAGTATCTGCAGGAGTATTCCGGCCGTCGCTCCAGCACCAATGTCGCCAGCGGATTTGATTCCCGCGACCCAGGTGTTCGCCGTCGTCAGCTTGGAACGATGGGCGACACTCGGGAGGAGAGCTGCAAAGGCGCTGTCGTAGAGCCCGGTCAGTCCAGACACAAGGAAGGCCGCAATCACGAGGGCGAGCAGTGACAGGTTTCCCGTGAGAAACAGAACGGCCATCGCGCTGAGGACCAGTGCTCGAAGTCCCGACATCAGGGACATGAACCGCGTCCTGCACACCTTGTCGGTCGAGGGTCCCAAAAGCCCGAGACAGAACACGGTTCCCAATCCTGCTGCCGTGTTTATCCACGCAACGTCCGATGCGGATGAGTCAAGGAGTTGGAGCGCCCCGATGGGAATCGCGAACAGGGTGAGCTGGCTTCCGAAGAACGATACCGCTTCGCTCCACCACAGCGTGCTGAAGTCGCGATTCCAGAGCCTCGCGGAGCTGCGAGCTATTTGATCAGTCATGAGGGTCCCCGTCCGTGTTTGAGAGGATACGGACGTCGCCCCTGCAAAACAAACCAGTCGACCCGATTTCTAGTTCGCGGGGCGCGCCATGAAAGTTGCCAATATTTGGCAATCGGTTGTCAAGCTGTGTCAATCTGGCTAGACTCGAGGCGAACGCATGCCCGCGAACTACGATTTGGCGCCATTTGCCGCCGTGCGGGCGAACGGATCCAAAGGAGATTTCCGTGACTGAAACCAATGCCGTGTGGAGCCTGTCCGGTTTCGGCGACGAAGTAGATCCCGATCCCGTGGTCCAGGCAGCCGTCCTGCTGGCCCTCGGTGCCAGCCATATCGAAGTGCGCAGCGCCTGGGGCACTAATGTCTCCGAACTCGAGCCGGAAACGGTCGAGCGCCTCAAAGCCATCTTGGACGAGAAGGGCCTGAAGGTTTCCGCGGTCGCGAGTCCGATCGGCAAGGTCGACGTCAGTATTCCCGTGGAACATGAGCTCGCGCGGTTGCGCCAGATTGTTTCTGTGGCCAAGGGGCTCGACACCAAATACATCCGCATCTTCTCCTTCTACCGAGCCGAAGGGCGGAGCCCAGAAGATATCCGCGACTCAGTCATGGAGCGCATGACCGCACTTACGAACGAGGCGGCCGCGTCCGGCGTCGTCCTCCTGCACGAAAACGAAAAGGGCATCTACGGCGACACGCCCGAGCGCGTCCTCGACATCATGGAGACTGTCGATTCACCCGCGCTGCGCGTTGCGTGGGACAGCGCCAACTTTGTCCAGGTGGGCGTCAAGCCGTACACGGAGGGCTACGCCGTGCTGCGCCCCTACCTGGAGTATTTCCAAGTCAAGGATGCTGTCAGCGGGACGGGTGAAGTGGTGCCTGCCGGCGAAGGGGACGGCGAACTGGACGCCACCATCGCCGCGCTCAAGGCCGATGGCTTTGCCGGTTTCGCATCGCTGGAACCGCACCTTGCAAGCACCCACGAGCTGGGCGGATTCTCCGGACCCGTCGCCTTCGGCGCTGCAGCGCGGGCCTTTGCGGCACTCGCAGCCAAGAACGGTGTTGCCCTCGCCTGAAGGCCTGTAGGTTCAAAGGAAAACATCTTTCGAGGGAGAAGAATGCCTACAGCAGCAGTCATCGGTTGCGGCGATGTATCGAGCGTGCACTTCGGCGCAATCGCCAAAATGGACGACGTTGAACTCGTGGCGGTCTGCGACACCGACGCCGGTCGCCTCCAGGCGGCAACGGCCGCCTACGGCGTGCCGGGTTACGCGGACTACCTGGAGATGCTCGAATCAGTGAGGCCCGACGTCGTGCATATCTGCACTCCGCACCACCTGCATGCCTCGCTGGCTGCGGACTGTCTTGGGCGCGGCGTCAGCGTGATCGTCGAGAAGCCCCTCGCCCACACCCTTGAAGAGGGGCGGCGGCTGGTCGAGGCGGCTGAACGGAGCACCGCGAAGATCGCCGTATGTTTCCAGAACCGCTACAACGCGACGTCGCAGGCCATGCGGAGGCTGCTCGACGACGGCGGGCTGGGCCAGGTTCTCGGCGCCTCGGCAACCGTGATGTGGCACCGGACGGCCGAGTACTACCGTGACAGGCCGTGGCGCGGCACCTGGGCCGAAGGAGGCGGCGGCCTCATGATGAACCAGGCCATCCACACGGTGGACCTGCTCCAGTGGCTCGTAGGTGACGTGACCAAGGTGGAGGGTCACGCCTCCACGCGCTCGCTGGGCGGCGTGATCGAGGTGGAGGATACGGCGGAATTCATCGCCGGGCACGCCAATGGTGCCACCAGCGTCTTCTACGCCACCCTGGCCAATGCCACCAACGCACCGGTGACGCTGGATATCGTGACCGAAAAGGCCACGCTAAGCCTCCGGGGCGACCTCATTGTCAGCTACACCGACGGCACTGTGGAAACCATCGCGGAACGGGCCTTGGAATCGGGTGGGCGCGCGTATTGGGGCGTATCCCACGAACTCCTGATCAAGGACTTCTATGCCAAGCTCGGGGATCCTGCTCCCTTCTGGATCAGCCCCGCGGAAGCCGAAAAATCACTCAGGATCGTCAAAGACATCTACGCCCAAAGCTACCCGGAAATTTCCGGGCAAGTGGGCTAACCACGCGGCCCTTGGGGCCCGGAACTAACGGAGGACAAAGTGGCCAAAATTGGCGTGCAGGCAATGATGCTGAAGGGCGGTTTTGCCGAAGCCGGGGCGTTTGAAACGCTCCGCAAGGTCAGCGCCATCGGGTACAACGCCGTCGAGATTTCCCAGATCCCGATGACACCGGAAAACGTTGCCGAACTGGACCGCTCCCGGAGCGAACTGGGCATGGACATCGCGGCGCTTTCGGTCGCCATGGAGACGCCCAAGGGCATGCCCGGCGACTCCCTCAAAGACCACTTCGACAAGATCGTGGACGACGCAAACCGGCTGGACACCCACCTCCTGCGGATCGGCATGATGCCGTTCCCCGCCATGAAGTCGATCGACGCCGCGGTGGACTTCGCGAAGCAAGCCAACGAATACGCCGAACGCCTCCGTGAACACGGCATCGGACTGTATTACCACAACCACCACATCGAGTTCGCGAAGTTCGACGGCAAATACATGCTGGATATCATTGCCGAAAACTCCCCGGCCATGGGCATGGAAATCGACGTGCACTGGGTGCAGCGCGGCGGACTCGACCCCGTCCGGACCCTCGCCAAATACGCCGGACGCACGGCCATGGTGCACCTGAAGGACTACCGGATCGGACAGTTGCCCGAAGAATCCTTCGGGCTCCTGGAATCGGGGGACATCGCGGGTTTCATGGCCGAGTTCAAGAACGTGGTCCAGTTCGCCGAAGTGGGGGAAGGCAATCTTGACTTCCCGTCCATCATTCCCGCAGCCCAGGCCGCCGGCGCGGAGTACTTGCTCGTGGAGCAGGACGAGCTCTATGGCCGCACGGTGTGGGAAGCGCTGCAGACTTCCTACGACAACCTGGTGGCCATGGGCCACGCCGACCTCTTCTAATCCAACAACAACGGAGATCCACTCATGAGCAATAAAGTACGCCTTGGCATCATCGGCCTGGGCCAGCAGGGCGGCACGTACGCCAAGTTCATCACTGACGGCCTGGTGCCGAACATGGTGATCGGCGCCATCTGCGACACCGATCCTGCAAAGAAGGAACTGGCGGCGACCCAGTATCCTGATGCGCCTTTCTATGACGACTACATCGCCATGCTTGAAAGCGGCGACGTCGACGCGATCGTCACGTGCGTGCCCCACTACCTGCACCCGGAAATGGGCATCGAATCGCTCAAGCGCAACATCCACGCCCTCGTTGAGAAGCCCGCCGGTGTCTACACCAAGCAGGTCAAGGAGCTCAATGAGTTCGCGGCCTCCAAGCCTGAGCTTTCCTTCGGCATCATGTTCAACCAGCGCAACAACCCGCTCTACAAGAAGCTCAAGGAGATCGTAGACAACGGCGAGATCGGCAGCATCCGCCGCACCAACTGGATCATCACCAACTGGTGGCGTCCGCAGGGCTACTACAACTCCAGCGAATGGCGCGCGACGTGGGGCGGCGAAGGCGGCGGCGTACTGGTCAACCAGGCACCCCACCAGCTCGATCTGTGGCAGTGGATCTGCGGCGTGCCGAAGTCCGTCTACTCCAAGGTGGCGTACGGATTCCGGCGGGACATCGCCGTGGAAGACGAGGTCACCGCCGTCGTGGACTACGGCAACGGTGCAACCGGTGTCTTTGTCACGGCGACGCACGACCTTGTGGGCACGGACCGCTTCGAGATCCTGGGCGACCAGGGCAAGATCGTGGTGGAAAACAGCAAGACCGCGACAGTCACCCGCCTCGTCAAGCCCGAGCGCGAACTCAGCGACGGCATGGACATGGACGATGTCCGCAAGCTCTTCATGGGCGAATTGAAAGCCGAGGACTACTACACCACCGAAGTGATCGAGTTCGAGTCGGCCTGGGGTGGCCAGCACGCAGGAGTTTTGGAGAACTTCGCGGCCAACATCCTGGACGGCACTCCGTTGTTGGCTCCCGGATCGGACGGCATCAAAGGCGTCCGCCTGGCCAACGCCATCCACCTGTCAAGCTGGACCGGCAGGGAAGTCCCCCTGGACTTCGACGAGGAGGAGTACATGCGCGAGCTCAATAAGCGCATCAGCGAAGAAGGCAAGTTCGCCGAACGCTCCTAGTCGGCAGGGCACTCAAGCAGGGCGCTTAAGCAGGGCGCATAAGCAGGGCGGTCGCCGGCCGAATGGTTGGCAACCGTCCTGCTTTTTGTTGCCATACCAGATTACGATGGAGCCGTGACTGAAGCGACGAATTCCGGAGCAGCAACTTTCCCCGCCAAGCGTGGACGCGGGGAGAGATCCTCGCCCACCATTTACGACATCGCGAAGCTGGCGGGAGTCAACCCATCTACGGTTTCGCGCGCGCTGAGCAAACCGGGCAGGGTCAGTGCCAAGACCCAGAAGATCATCGAGGATGCCGCCGAGCAGCTGAACTACCAGGTGAACCCCTTCGCCCGGGCACTTCCCACCGGCCGTACCCAGACGATTGGACTGATCGTCGCGGATATCACCAACCCGACCTTCTTCGACATCATCCGCGGTGCGGAAACCACGGGGTCCGCCCGGGACTACACCCTGGTGCTGGCCGAGTCCGCAGAGTCCCCTGAAACCGAACTCATTGCGGCCCGCAGGATGTTGAGCACGGTGGATGGCCTCATTCTGGCGAGCCCCCGCATGGACGACGAAAAGATCCGGGTCTTGGCTGCGGACAAACCGGTGGTCGTGATCAATCGCGAAATAGAGGGAGTGCCGTGCGTGGTCCCGGACGTCAACAAGGGGATCAGCCAGGCCGTGCGGAGCCTTGCGGCCAACGGCCACCAGCAGCTTGCTTACGTTGCGGGGCCGCCGCAGTCCTGGATGTCGCGCCGCCGCTGGGAAGGCGTCCAAGCCGCCTGCGACTGGTACAAATTGGAGGCGCTCCGCTTGGAATCGTCCAAGCCGACCGTCGACGGCGGCCGCCAAATAGCGCGCGACGTCCTGGCGAGCGGTGCGACGGCGGTGATCACCTACAACGATCTCCTCGCCATAGGCCTCATGCAGGAGCTGCAGGCCGCCGGCGTGCACGTTCCGGACCAGATCAGCATCGTGGGCTTCGACGACATCTTCGGGGCAGACTTCACGACGCCGGCGCTCACCACTGTGAGGTCGCCGTTAGGGGAGTGCGGTTCCCGCGCCGCCAGCCTGCTGCTGGACATGTTGCTCGGCAATGATGGGCCCGAGGGAGCCGTCCGCGTGGACACGGAGCTCGTGGTGCGCGGCTCCAGCGGACGGCTGATCGCCTAGTTTCGAGCGACTATCCAATGCAGATGCAACGAGATGGCAATAGTTGGCAACCGGTTGACAGACTGCTCCTTCCGGCTGAAAATTGAGCTATGTCACAGTCGATCGCAGCCAATCCTGACCGGCTCCTGCCCGCGGATCCGGGGACGCGCAGCATTGCGCGCTCCCTTCTGGAGCGCGTCCAGGACCTGCCCATCATCTCTCCGCACGGCCACGTTGACGCCGCCGTCATCGAGCAGAACACCCCGTTCCCCGATCCGGCCGCGCTCCTGGTCAGCCCGGACCACTACGTCACCAGGCTGATCCACGCCAGCGGAGTCCCCATGGACAAGCTGCTCTCGGGAGGTGCCAACGCGTCCGAATCGCGGGAGATCTGGCGGACGTTCGTCCAGGCGTGGCCCCTCTTCGAAGGCACGGCGTCCGGGTACTGGCTGCGCACGCAGTTCGACAGCGTGTTCAAGCTCGGCGCGGACCTTGGCGAGATGTCCGCAGATGCCAGCTATGACGCCATTGCCGCCAAGCTCGTGGAGCCCGATTTCCGTCCCCGCCAGCTCTTCAAGGACTTCAACATCGAGGTCCTGGCCACCACGGACGATCCCCTGGACAGTCTCGCCAGCCACAAGGCGATCGCCGAGGACCCCTCCTTCAACGGCCGCGTGCTGCCGACCTTCCGTCCGGATGCCTACCTGAACATCGCGCACCCGGCATGGAGTGCCAACGTCGAGCGGCTTGTCGATTCCGCCGCCGACGGCGCTAGCGGCTACACCGGCTACATCAAAGCCCTGGAAAACCGCCGTCGTTATTTCGTGGACCACGGCGCGGTCTCCGCGGACCACGGCGTCCTCACCCCGGCAACGCTCAAGCTTGAGCGGAGCGAAGCCGAGCGGATCTTCGAGCTTGCGCGCGCAGGCAAGGCCACGGCCGAGGACCGCAATACCTTCGAAGCCCACATGATGTACCAGATGGCAAGGATGTCCGTCGAAGACGGCCTGGTCATGACCATCCACCCGGGTTCCTTCCGCAACCACCACCAGCCCACCTTCGACGCCTACGGCGCGGACACCGGCCACGACATACCATTCGCCACCAACTACACCGAAGCCATCCGCCCCCTGCTCCAGGACTTCGGCACGGCAAAGGACTTCCACTTGGTGGTGTTCACCTTGGACGAGACCGTGTTCTCGCGCGAACTGGCTCCGCTGGCAGGGTTCTACCCCTCCGTGTACCTCGGCGCTCCGTGGTGGTTCCTCGATGCACCGGACGCCATGCTCCGCTTCCGCTCCGCTGTCACCGAGACCACCGGCTTCTCGCGGTCCTCGGGCTTCATCGACGACACCCGCGCGTTTTGCTCCATCCCGGCCCGGCACGACGCCTCCCGCCGGATCGAAGCGTCCTTCCTCGCCCGCCTCGTGGCCGAGCACCGTGTCAGCGAAGACCGAGCCCATGAAATCATCGTCGACGTCGTCGACTCCTCGCCCCGGAGGGTCTTCAAGCTGTGAGCAACGAACCCGGGCAAAGCGCGGATCTTCCCCGCTTGAGCCGTGCCATCAGGCCCATCGACAGAGCCCCGGTGCGCATTGTGCACATGGGACTGGGGGCCTTCCACCGCTCCCATCAGGCGTGGTACACCCAGCATGCAGGTGACGCATCGGAATGGGGCATCGCCTCCTTCACGGGCCGCCGCCCGGATGCCGCAGAGGTCCTGGCCGCCCAGGACGGCTTGTACACCGTGGTGGAGCGTTCGGACGCCGGTGATTCCTTCGAAGTCATCGGCAGCATTGTCGAGGCCGTCGATGGCGCCGACGTCGAGCGTTTTGTCGAGCTTGTCGCCGCGCCGCTGACGTCGCTCATCACGCTTACCATCACCGAAGCCGCCTACCGGCTTGGGGCCGACGGCAAGCTGGACAGCCAAGCGCCCGACGTCGTCGCGGACCTCGCCGTGCTCGCTGATGCTTCTGCTTCCGGCAAGCCGACGACGCCGCTGGGCCGCCTGGTGGTGGGCCTCGCCGCGCGCCGTGATGCCGACGCCGGCCCACTCGCCGTCGTCTGCTGCGACAATCTCTCCAACAACGGGGCCGTCGCCAGGAGCGCCGTGATGGGGATGGCCAAGGCGTTCGACGCCGGCCTTGCCGCCTGGATCGACGCCAACATCAGTTTCGTCAGTACTTCTGTTGACCGCATCACGCCGCGTACAACAGACGCCGATATCGACGCCGTCGCTGCCGCCTGCGGATACCGTGACGAATCGCCCGTCGTCGCCGAGCCCTTCCGCAACTGGGTCCTCAGCGGGGACTTCCCCGCGGGACGACCGCATTGGGAAGACGCTGGTGCCCTCTTCGTGGACGAGATCGAGCCGTACGAGAACCGCAAACTGTGGCTCCTCAACGGCGCCCACTCGCTCCTGGCCTATGCCGGCCAGTTGCGCGGCCACAAGACCGTGGCCGAAGCCCTCGCTGACGATTTCTGCCGTCGGGCCGTGGAGGACTTCTGGGACGAGGCCGCCTCCAGCCTGCACGGTGGGGACTTGCGCATCCCTGAGTATCGCGCGGCCCTCCTGGAACGCTTCGGGAATTCCCGGATCGCCCACCACCTGGCCCAGATAGCCATGGATGGCAGCACCAAGCTGCGCATGCGGGCACTGCCTGTGCTCCGCGCCGAGCGCGCCGCAGGCCGCAGCGGTCAAGCGGCTGCGCGGATGATCGCGGCCTGGTCTGCCTACACTGCCACGGCAACCAGCCTCCAGGACCCGCAGGCGGCGGAAATCGCCGCCGCGAACCTCCTTACGGGCCGTGCACGGCTCGAGGCCCTGCTCGGCCTCGTGGATCCGGACTTGGTTGCCGACGCGGCGATCGTGGACCTCGTTGAGGGCTTGGCCGAGTCCTTCGCGGCTGCCGGCAACCTCAGCTAATCCGCCAGGTACTTTCGACGGCGCCCGTTGCCTTCCACGTGAAGGCGACGGGCGCCGTCGTCGTCGGTCCGGATATGTGAGCGAGCGTTTGCCGGACACGCGCCATATGTGAGCGGGCGTTTGGAAGGACCCACGCTCGCTCAGATATGTGGCACTTTCCCCGAACGCTCGCTCAGGTATTGGGCACTTTCCCCGAACGCTCGCTCACTTCTTCTGAGCGATCGTTGAAACTTCCCTGATGTTAGAAAGTTCTATGGAAACATTTGGCAACCGCTTGCCGATTGGTTGCCATGGTGATTAGAATTACATCAAGCTTCAACTATTTCAGGCCTGGTTCGGCCGAAGCCTTTCGATCATCGCAAGCCGGAACGTGGGGTACCGGCAAGGGTAAAGGAGCCCGCAATGAATAAGCTCAGCAAACTCAGCATCCTAGGCTATGGGGCTGGCGACGCCGCCAACAACCTTGCCTTCACTACTGCCACCATGTTCCTGCTCGTCTACTACACCGACGTCGCGGGCATATCCGCTGCGGCCGCCGGGACCCTGTTGCTTACGGTCAGGATCTTCGACGCTTTCGCCGACGTCTTCGCCGGACGATTGGTTGATCGCGCATACAGCAAGCGCTTCGGAAAATTCCGGCCATTCATCATGTTCGGCTCCATCCCGTTGCTGCTCCTGAGCGTCGCAGCCTTCTCCATTCCGCAGATCGGCGAAACGGGGATGTTGCTCTACGCCTACCTGACCTACGCGGCCCTGGGCCTGGCCTACTCGCTGGTGAACATCCCATACGGTTCGCTGGCCGGCGCGATGACCCAAGAGCCGGGGGAGCGGGCCAAGCTGGGCTCCGCCCGCATGGTTGGCGCACTTTTGGTCAGTTCCGCGTTGGGCATCTTCGTAGCTCCACTGATCAAGCCAGGCGCCAACCTGCAGTCCATTTTCACTATCATCACCCTGGTCTTCGTCGTGATCGGCGCAGCGCTGTACTTCTTCACGTTCCTGACCGCCAAGGAGCGGGTCCACCGTGCAGTACCCAAGGTTTCCTTCAAGCAGAGCATGGCGACGCTCAAGACAAACCGTCCCCTGCTCATGCTGTGCCTTAGCTCCTTCCTCTTCCTGACCGGCTATATGGCGCTGTCTTCGGTGCAGCTGTACTACTTGCGCGACGTCCTCGGCCGGCTGGATCTCTACGCGGTCCTCTCCATCGTCCAACTGGTGGTGACGTTTGCCCTTGCTCCGCTCATGCCAAGGCTGGTCCGAAACTTCGGCAAGAAGACCATCTACGTGGCTGCCGGTTTCCTCGCCATCATCGGTGGCGCAATCGTCTTCTTCGCTCCGGCCACCATGGTCTGGGTTGGATTCTCGGGTCTGCTCTTGAGCATGCTTGGCGTAATGGCCGTCAACATCGTGGTGTGGGCCTTGGAAGCAGACACCGTGGAATACGGCGAATGGAAAACCGGTGTCCGGACTGAAGGCATCACCTATGCCTTGTTCTCCTTCACCCGCAAGACCGGCCAAGCCGTCGGCGGAGCTCTTGCTGCCTACGCGCTCGCGGCAGGGGGCTACAAGTCCGGAACTACGCACAGTGCCGAATCGCTGCAGGCCATCCAGTTTGCCGCAGGTGCACTGCCCGCCATCATGACCGTCCTCGCAATCGTCGTCATGGCCAAGTACAAGCTGACCGACGCGTTCCATGCCCAGATCCTGGGCGAGATCAAGGCCCGTCGCGCCTTGGAAGGCTCCGGTGCGGGGCCATTTAGCGCGGAGGGCGCCGCCGCGACCCTCGCAGCGGTTTCCGACTCGGAAACCGCCGCGGAAACTGCTGGACCGGGAAAAATCTCCACGAAATAGCATTGCAACCGGTTGCCAATATTTGTCATCCATCCTAAGATCGTCTTTACCCGCCCTGTGGTGCACGTCGCATCCGGGCCAGGCCAGCCCTCGATCAGCAACCCTGAAAGGACCAGCTGTGAAAATCATTGCCGCTGAAGTCTTCGTGACCAGCCCCACCCGGAACTTCGTGACCCTGCGGATCACCACCGAGGACGGCGTGACCGGCATCGGCGACGCGACCCTGAACGGCCGTGAACTCGCCGTGGCCGCATACCTGAAGGAACACGTCGCGCAGCTTCTGATCGGCAAGGACCCGCACCGCATCGAGGACACCTGGCAGTTCCTTTACCGCTCCTCGTACTGGCGCCGCGGCCCGGTCACCATGGCCGCCATCGCCGCCGTCGACATGGCCTTGTGGGACATCAAGGGCAAGGTGGCCGGACTGCCGGTCTACCAGCTCCTGGGCGGCGCCTCCCGCAACGGGCTGCGCGCGTACGGCCACGCCTCGGGCGCGGACATCCCGTCCTTGTTCGACTCGGTCCGGGAGCACCTGGAACTGGGTTACAAGTCGATCCGCATCCAGACCGCCATCCCGGGCATCAAGGCCGTCTACGGCGTGGCCGCCCAGGCGCAGGCCTCGGGTGAGCGCTACGACTACGAGCCCGCCGGCCGCGGTGCGTTCCCGCAGGAAGAGGACTGGGACACCCGCGCCTACCTGCGCCATCTGCCAACCGTGTTCGAAGCGGTGCGCAACGAATTCGGCCCGGAAATCCCGCTGCTGCACGACGGCCACCACCGCATGACCCCCATCCAGGCAGCCAAGCTCGGCAAGGCCCTGGAACCGTACGACCTGTTCTGGCTCGAGGATTGCACTCCGGCCGAAAACCAGGAGGGGCTGCGACTGGTCCGCCAGCACACCACCACGCCGCTGGCGATCGGTGAAATCTTCAACACGGTCTATGACTTCCAGACGCTCATCAAGGAACAGCTGATCGACTATGTCCGGGCCGCGTCCACGCACTTCGGCGGGATCTCGCCGCTGAAGAAGGTCATGGACTTCGCCGCCCAGTACCAGATCAAGTCCGGCTTCCACGGCCCCACCGACATTTCCCCTGTCGGTTTCGCCGCGCAGCTGCACGTGGGCCTGGCCATCCACAACTACGGCATCCAGGAGTACATGCAGCACTCGGACAAGACCAATACTGTCTTCGAGCAGTCCATGACCTTCACCGACGGCTACCTGCACCCGGGCGACAAGCCGGGCCTCGGCGTCGAATTCAACGAGGAAGCCGCCAACTCCTTCCCGTACCAGCAGGCCTATCTGCCGTACAACCGCCTCGTGGACGGCACCGTCCATGACTGGTAGGAACGTGGCCGCGGCCGGCGACCTCAGCGGAGCTGCAGAACAGCCGCGGCGCATTGTGGTGATGGGCGTCTCCGGTTGCGGCAAGACCACCATCGGAGACCTCGTGGCCCGGGCGCTGGGAGTTCCGTTCCTCGACGGCGATTCGCTCCACCCCGTCGAAAACGTCGCCAAAATGGCCGCGGGCACGCCCCTGACTGATGAGGACCGCTGGCCTTGGCTGGCGACGGTCGGCACCGAACTCGCCAACGCCGGCGACGGCGGGCTGGTTCTCGCCTGTTCCGCCCTCCGGCGCAGCTATCGGGACGCCATCCGCGAGAAAGCCCCGGACACCGTTTTCCTGCACCTGCACGGCAACAAAGAGGTACTCAGGGAACGGACAGAAGGGCGTTCCGGCCACTTCATGCCGCCCGCCCTCCTTGATTCGCAGCTCGCCACCCTGGAACCGCTCGACGCCGACGAGGCCGGGTTCGTCGTCGACATCGCCGCACCGGTCAGCGAGGTGGTCTCGGAGGCGTTGGCGGGGATTGCCGCCGTCGCTGGTTCCAAAGCTCCGGCGGCCGACAGCGCCGGTACCGCGGGCACTCCGGCGCGGCAGTTCGACGTCGAGCTCCAGTCGGCGCCGTTCAACCTCGACGACGAGGCTGTTGCGTGGGTGGATTCCACCATCCGCGGCATGAGCCTCGAGGAAAAAATCGGGCAGCTCTTCATCAACCACAACAACGATTACTCCCCGGAGTACCTCGACGGTGTGCTGGAGAACTATCACGTCGGCGGGATGCGGTACAGGCCGGGTCCGTCCGCCGCTGTCCAGCAACACATCCGTTATGCCCAGTCCAGGACGCGCATCCCGCTTCTGGTGGCCTCCAACCCGGAAATGGGCGGAGCGGGAAGCTGCGACGACGGAACTTTCGTGTCGACGCACCTACAGGCCGGTTCCCACCCTGACAAGTCCATCGCCAGGAAAATGGGCCAGGTGGCCGGTGTGGAAACCGCGGCTTTGGGCTGCAACTGGGCCTTCGCGCCGATCGTGGACATCCACTACAACTGGCGCAACACAGTCATCTCCACCCGGGCGTTCGGCAACACACCGGAAATCGTGGTGGAGCGCGCCAAGGAGTATTTCGACGGCATCAGCGAATCGCCCACTGCCTGCGCTATCAAGCATTTCCCGGGCGACGGCGTGGACGAACGCGACCAGCACGTGGTCACTTCGTACAACACGCTCGGGTACGCGGAATGGAATTCCAGCTACGGGCACGTGTACCGGGAAATGATCGGCCATGGGGTTCAGTCGATCATGGTCGGACACATCGGGGCGCCTGAGCTCACGCGGCATTTCCGTCCCGGGACGCAAGACAAAGACATCCTGCCCGCCACCCTCGCTCCGGAGCTTCTCCAGGACTTGCTCCGTGGCGAGCTCGGCTTCAACGGGCTGATCCTCACTGACGCATCGCAAATGGTCGGCCTCACTCAGGCCAAGAAACGCAAGGATCTCGTTCCAGCCACCATCGCCGCTGGCTGCGACATGTTCCTGTTCTTCCGCAACCCGGCGGAGGACTTCCAGTACATGATGGACGGCTACAAGTCCGGCGTGATCACCGATCAGCGCCTGCACGACGCGCTGCGCCGGATTCTGGGGTTGAAGGCCAGCCTGGGGCTGCATAAGAAACTCCCGGAAGAACTGACGCCGTCGCCGGGAGCGCTGCGGCTGATCGGCAGCGAGGCGCACCTCGCCGTCGCTGCCGAAATCGCCGACAAGACCGTCACCTTGATCAAGGACACTGCCGGCAACCTGCCCATCACACCGGAAACGCATAAGCGTATTCGCCTGTACGGCATCTCCGGCGGTTCCGATTTCACCCGGGCGGATCCGTTGGCCTATCTGGATACGGTCAAAGAAGAACTTGAAACCGCCGGTTTCGAGGTCCACCTCTTCAAGACGGCGGAGCAACGCGAAGCTGCGGGGGAGTCGGGCGTGAACTTCATGAGCGTCATCTCCGACGAAGCCACCGGCGATTATGCGGAAAAGTACGATGCCGCGTTCGTCTTTGCCAATGTCAAGGGGTTTGCCCAGGAGGCTGCGATCCGCATCAAGTGGTCCAGTCCCATGGCGGCGGAAATCCCTTGGTACGTCACGGAAGTACCCACGGTGTTCGTCTCGCTGAACCAGCCAAACCACTTGATCGATGTGCCGATGGTCAAGACGGCCATCAACGCCCACGCAGGGACCCGCGAGGCCATTCGGGCAACCATCCAGAAAATCCAGGGCAAGTCCGACTTCCAAGGGACGTTCAACGAGAATGTGTTCTGCGACTCGTTCGACACCCGGCTCTAGGTTCTTTTTCCTTGAATTCTAGGGGTTAGGAAGGACTCCTTGCTGACTGATTAGCGTCAGTCCGCAGGGAGTCCGGTCGGCACACGCACCGAGGCATCCACCGGGGCACGTTCACGTCCGTGACCGGCCTGATGCGCAAGGTCGGCGTGTTCATCACCTGCTGGAACGACCGTTCCCACCCCTTGACGTGGACCAAATGGTGCTTCACAAAGACTCTCACACGTACGTCACGGCGCGGCCGAAGTCGCCAGAGGTACCTTCTGCGAACTAGATTCCCCTTGGGGTGAAGGTTTCTTTCTCAACATGGCGGGGCGCTCCACCAAGTAATACGTCAAGGCAGACAGCGGCAAAACGATTCCGAGGACAAGGATGGTGTTGAAGGGAAGTGCCAGCACGGTTCCTCCAACTGTTAGTTTGTGTGTCATGAGCCAAAAAATGACCGGGAGATGCCACAGGTAGATGCTGTAACTGATAGTCCCCGTGAACCTAATCGGACGCCATTCAAACAATAGCGCGAGTCTATTTGCCCCTCCGTCTCGTGATGATGGGAGGACAACGGCAAGAAGGACAAGAGCCGAGGCGACTCCAGCCATATTCGACAAGTAGGGCATTGTGCCTGACATACCGGCCCATATGGCAGCTACAGCTGCGGCAAGGAGGACCACCTTTACCCAAGCCGCAACACGCTGAACACCACGCTCATCCAGGGCGACAACAACCAGTGCCGCTGCGATTCCATAGCCAAACAGGTCAGCTTGTCCCAGGAAACTCCTCAGTAAAACTGCAGTACCAGTCTGCCCAAAGGCAAAATCAACGCGTTGGGTGTAGTCAAGGTGATCGGCCGCCGCATGGCCCCAGGAAGTCACTCCCAATCCGATAACGACCAGGGCAACCGGGGCAATCGCTAGAGCCACTGCCTTGCTGGTTCCCAGCCGCACGAGCCGGGCCGAAAGTAGCGCCATCAACGGCACCGCTACGTAAAAAGTGATCTCGGCCGTCAACGACCAAGCGACGGGAAGGCCGCTCATGACGAACTGCGGAATAAACATATGTACTAGCAACGCATTGGCAAGGAACTTTATGGGCTCGGTCAGGCGTCCGATATTGTCCGGGCCAAACCCGTGTGTGCTGCCTTTGATGTAGACAGACCCCATAACGAGGGCGGTCGCTCCCAATATGACAAGGTAAGCGGGGTAGATCCGCAGTAATCTGTTGGCTGCATAACGCCGAATTGAAGGGAGCTCTTTGCCTCGCATGATCGACGTGACGAACGGCCTGAACAGCAGGAACCCTGACAGGACAAAGAAAAGTGGAAGCCCTTGGCCGAGAAGAGGCAGAAAAACCTGGCCGACTGGTCCCAAATGAACTTCGTCCGAGGCCATGAGGCCGACGTGATATGCCAGCACTGATAGAGCCGCTGCCGCGCGCAGTCCTTCGATGCCGGCTAGCCGGCGTCCCCAGGAGGGGAGAGGCTCGACGATTTTTTTCACGGTGGCTCCTTCAGGAGGGACGATCGATGTTGATGAAGCAGTGAACACGACGCGTCAAGGCCGCAGGTCGTTGCAATGGACCTGCACCTTCCATGCCCCCGGCGCCGTTCCGATTGGATATTCGGTCATCCCAGGATCAGCGATACAAGCGACTCTGGCAGTTGCAACGCCGGTTGCCCAGAGCGGTCCCTCCTGACGGAATGCCGATGACGGAAAGAAATACAAGCACTGCAGAACAAGAAAGGCGGCTAAAACACCCGTGGTGGCCTTTGGAGAAGTCTTTTCCCATAAGACTGCCAACAATGGAACCAGGGCAAGTAGGAACATCGATGGGACAGTGCTATATCTCCCCAAAAGGAAGGCGCCCCATTGGGTCACACCAAACTCTGAGTAATCAAACGTGTCCGAAAAGTTGAATACTGCCGCTGCAGTCCACACACCCACCGAAGCCGCTACGAACGAAAGTGCTGCCACGCGAATACGCATGGAGCCCTTCAACAGAAGATACAAAAAAGCAAGAAAAAATGGTAATGCGGCCAAGACTACAGGCAACACTCCGAAGTTCAGGATATTGCGGGAAATTTGTCTTGATGTGCCGAAGATTACTGCCGAACTGCTGTTGAGGAACCATCCTTCGGCTACCGAAGCAACGTTGACTGGCGCGAAAGGAGCAGAACGCGGATAGGACAGGGTGGTAATGATCTGGCATGTGATGCCCACCAGCAAGCCGAGTCGAGCCGGTAAAAGTGCCTTGTCCTTGAACCGGTAGAGGAAGAGCGGAACGAACATCACCGTCAGAATCTCGGTGAGAGATGCCAACGCTGCCACGACGAAAAGTAGGACACCCTCATATTTCGATTGCGTGGGCTTGATAAGCAGCCAGGGTACCAACCACAGCAGATACCAATGAATGTTGGCAAAGTTACCCTGAGTCTCCAGCGCGCCGGGAGCAACAAAAATAGTGATCGATGCCCACGCCAGTCGGATCAGAACATTTGTGGTGAGGGCCCTCGAACAATGAAACACCATCAGGGCGATGAGGGTAATCAGGAGACAACTCAACGAGGAAACGGCTATGGCAAAGTCGTCGATTGAAAAGAACCTGACCACAAACTTCGTCATAGCCCGCGGAACTACATGCAGATAGCCCTGGTACGGAGCAAACACATCCAGCAATCCACGGCGGCTCAGTGCGTCTTGGAGAAAGACTGCGCCGTCCTCCGCCCAGATGGTCCCTTGAGCTGTAGGGCTGAGGCGACCGAATGCGACCAGGGTGCCTGCGAGCACCGCCCCGAATGTAGAAGGAATTATCCACCCGATTTTCATCGGAACTACATTGATTTTCATCGGAACTACATTTCTGTCGCTGCTTTTCATAGTCCCTCTTCGACCACCGACGCGGAGCGCACGTGGAGTATCTATTGGTAGCAGTCCTGATTAGGGGCCCTGCAGTGCCTGCACCGCATGCATATTACCTCACCCAGATAGTGCCTACGAAAATACGCCGCCCGTCATGGGCTGCGCTCGAACTGGGCCTGCATCGGCTAGACGGCGGGTATTTCGCGTACGTTCAACGAGAACCTGTTCTGCGATTCGTTCCACATCCGGCTTTAGCCTGGTTCGTCCTGCGGCGGCTAATTCCCAGCGGCACGGGGAGTGGCCGTCGCATGCCCGGTGCTCCGCATGGGGGATTGGAGTTCGAATCTCCCGGCCTCCATATTGTCGATGCCTCGCAGTAGTATTCGGGCATGCCTGACCAGCCCGAATATCCCGCGCCGTTGAATTCAGTCGGCGCCCCGCCCCCACGGCAAACGGAACCGCTGTCAACCGTTTCAAGGGTGCCTGTTATCGCCAAGCTCGTTTGGCCGAAGTACCTTCAATATGTTCCGGCCATGGTCACACGGACGTCGGAGGGCAAGGTCTTGGTGCAGTGGTGGCCGAACCCCTTCGGATCGGCTACCAGATTGACCTGGCTAAAGGATACGGACGTGAGGGCCGAGCTGCGCTATGAACGTTGAGCGCTGAGAGCGTTGAGTCAGGCGGCCGGGTTCGCGACGTCTACCAACTTGGTGTTGTCGTCCACGAGTTCCACGGGCCTCATCATCCATGCCGACGCCAAGCCATACGCCTCGCCCAGCACGGCGTCCAACAGGGCCTGGCCCCTGGTTTCCTTGGGGTCGATCCAATCGTCGATCATGTCTGGAGAAATCGGAACCGGGATCCGGTCATGCAAGTTGTGCAGTCTCTCGTGAACGCCTTCCGGAGGGGAATCCATGGTCAGGATCGAGCAGGACAAACGCCAGGCGCCGGGCGCGGACTTGTCCTCGATGCTCTCGTCGCGCCATGGCGCAAACAATCCGGCGAAGGTAATCAACTCATCCTGAGGTTCGACGATGTAGCGCTGCTTGGGATCCTTCCGGCCAGGCCCCGACTTCTTCCACTCGTAGTACGCAGAAACTGGAACAACCGCCCGCCACTTCGGCAGGGAAGCCCTGAATACCGGGGTTGACCCAGCCGTTTCCGAGCGTGCATTCCAAGTGGGTACCTTCGAATCGAAGGACTTGGAGAATGTCGGAACCAAGCCCCAGCGCCCGGCCGCGAGCTCGCGTCCGACCGAATCGTCCCCGGCCCGTCCCCGCAGAAAGACCACGGGGTCTGTCGGGTTGATCTGGAGCGTTGGCGAGGGGTAGTCGGTATCACCGCGCAGCACGGCACCGAGCTTCCTCGAGAGATAGTCTGCTTCGAAACCGACACTGAACCGACCGCACATATCGACATTCTCGCGTAGCGCTTGGGACAACGCCAGCTGTAGAAGCCCATACTGGAGCAATACGGAAGCCGCACCCCGACAACACGGACATTGGAGGGCCCCATGAGCAACCCGCGTGGCGAGGACACGCCGCTGGCCAAGGCGAGCCCCGCCCGCTTGGCCGGTCCGGTGCTGGCCGGGGTGCTCCCGCACCAGCCTGTCACGGTGGTTGAGAAGGCCGCCGAAGTAGCGCTCAGCGCCGGATTGGAACTGGTCCTGGCTTTCGCTGATGTCACGAGCTTCCCTGCCGCCGGGGACCGGGATGGGCATCTGGCGGCCCAACCGATCGATCCCGACGGAATCGACGACGACGCCGCGGCCATCTCGGAGTCGCTCCAATCCCGCATCGCGGATCAACTCGACGGAACGGGCGTGCGGTGGACCTTCGTGACGCTCGCCGGCGAGCCTGCCCGGTCACTGGGCCGTTATGCGGCGAGTATCAATGCATCCATGATCGTCGTGGGAACCAAGGAACACGGCCTCGGCCCGAAGTTTGAAGGACTGGTCACCGGATCGGTAGCCTTGCACCTGGCGCATCGCCAGAACTGCCCCGTGCTCATGGTTCCCTTGGGCCGTCACGACCCAAGCAGGGATCAATGAAGGAAAGCAGCACCGCCCCGCCGGGAGCCAAAGCCCAGACGGCACCACCGGACCGGCACCCGCACCGCCCGCTCCATCTGCACGGGCGGTTCGTTCTGCTTGTCGCGGCGGGCGGAATCCTGGGGGCTTTGAGCCGCTACGGGTTCGGCATGGCCCTTCCGGCGCCAAACGCGTGGCCGCTGCCCACCTTGCTTATCAATCTGTCCGGTGCGCTCGCGCTTGGCTGGCTCCTCGAAGCGCTCGCCCGGAGCGGGCCCGACGCCGGTCTCCGCCGGATTGCCCGCTTGGGCATCGGAAGTGGTTTCCTTGGGGCCTACACCACGTACAGCACCTTGGCCCTGGACTCGGTGCATCTCTTCGGAGCAGGACGCGGGATGGACGCCATCTGGTATCTGGTAGCCAGCCTGTTAGGCGGAGTCGCGGCCACAACCCTCGGTATTTGGCTTGGGGCGCTCCAGCACAAGTCCGCCCGAGAGAGGCAGAAGGCCCGGCCATGACCCTCCTTCTGATAGCGCTCGCGGGTGGCGCAGGGGCGGCCGCCCGGTTCGTGGTGGATGGGGTGGTCCGTTCCTGGGCCCGGACTGCTCTGCCGCTCGGCACGATCTTCATCAACCTCTCCGGGTCGCTGCTCATGGGGATCCTGGCAGGGCTCGTGATGTCACATCAGGCTCCCGAATCACTTCAGCTGATTCTCGGCACCGGATTCCTCGGCGGATACACCACCTTCAGTACGGCAAGTTTGGAGACCGTCCGGCTTGTCCAGGCCGGCCGCACCGGCCTGGCCCTCCTCAACGGAGTAGGCACTATGGCGGCATGCGTCGGAGCCGCGGCAGCCGGCGTCGGGCTCGTCTTTTTGCTCTGAAGCTCCTGCCCGCAGCCAAGTGCCAAAGGTAGGATCGGGCGCATGGCAAAGAAGACATTCAACGAGCTCCTGTCCGCCCAGGTTGGAAACGAGTTTGCTGCGTCCCAACAGTACATCGCGGTGGCGGTCTACTTTGATGGCCAGGATCTACCGCAGCTGGCGGCACACTTCTACCGCCAGGCACTGGAAGAGCGCAACCACGCCATGATGATGGTCCAGTACATGTTGGACCGTAACCAGCCGGTCCAGATTCCGGGAGTTCCGGCCGTCCGCAACGACTTTGCCAACGTGCAGGAGCCGATTGCCTTGGCGTTGGCCCAGGAAAAGGAAGTCACCCGCAACATCGAGGAGCTCTTCCGGGCAGCGAGGGATCAGAATGATCCCCTCGGCGAGCAATTCATGTTGTGGTTCCTGAGGGAGCAGGTCGAAGAAGTTGCCTCGATGACTACTTTGTTGAATATCGCAGAGCGCGCGGACAACCTCTTCGACATCGAGAACTATGTCGCCCGGGAGCAAGTCGGCGACGGCGGCAACGACATCGGTGCGCCGCCCACCGCCGGAGGGGCGATCTAGGGCGTCCTTCGTCTTCTGACTGAAGTCACCGCCCCCGATCGCCTACCGGACACCCCCCTGTGGCGTGCTACTGCCGATAGCGGCCTGAATCTTCCGAACGATTGACCCAAGAAGGCCCGACGCGAGAAGTCCGGAACCGAGCGGGCCCGCGGAGTCCTCACCCACCGGCGGCAGCTGCCGAAGCGCCGCCCTCACTTCAGCACTCATGTTCGCGAGTTGCCAGGAGATCTCGTCGGAGATGGCCGTGGGCTGATCCGGAGTGGCCAGCCCGGCCGCTTTCGCGGCGTAGGCGGCTGCGCCGAGAGCGTGCGCGCCCATGTGAGCGACGCCGGAGGCTTGTCCAGCGGCCCGGGCGGCCGCCACGGCCGCGGGAGAGCTCACCGAGTGCGCGGCCCGAGCAGCACGGAAGCGTCGGCGAATCTCACCGGCGGCGTCGAGTTCACCGTGAGCAAACGCCCGAGCGCGGGCGATGGCATCACGTGGTCGGCCGTCTGTGGGGGCCTCCGTCTCGAAGAAGACCAGGACTCGCTCAGCACAGTCCGCCGCCCATGCCGCGACGATGCGGCGATCGGCCTCGCTCAGTGACTGTGGGGAAGACATGCCAAAATTTTCACACACCGCCCGCATGTGGTCCGGATCTTTCTTGAGCTGCATCTCCGACGGCGCCGGTAGGGGCCGACGTAGCCAGGCTAAGGCAGCGGGTTGTTCGCGCCCCAGTTGTCCTTCGAGCCGCGGATCCTGGATAGCACGCGATACTTCCAGAACGCGATACCAGCGAAAATGACGGCTGCAACGGTCCCACCGACGATGCCAATCACTTGTTTCGGAGTATCGACGGGGTACATCCCCGACAGCGTCATCGCGATGCGACCGAGGATATCGACGAGCAACAGAAGTACCGCGGCAAGCACGGTGCGCCGAGTGAACCACAACAGGAGTGTTCCTCCAGCGACGTAGCACAAGCCGAGGCCAACCCCCATGATCGTGGTGAGCGCGTCTGCTGCTGTGACCAACCCCAAGAAGTCATGCGCGAAGCCCGTGACGACCTCGGCAAAGCCGAAGATGATCATCAGCACGGCAACGACGAAGACGAGCGTCTGCTTCCGTACGGTCGTTCTCAGGTTCAAACCTGCCATATCTCTACCCTCGCGTAGACCATTACTGAAGCGTAGGGCCGTTTGCCAAGGCCGTGCCTTCAGCTGCCCCCGGCCTCCACTTCTTCAAAAGGCACCGAGGACTCCACCCGGCCCAGGAGCGACAGCCGGCTCGCGATTCCGGCCAGGTCAACGGGCTGGGCGCTTCTTTGCTGGGAGCCAGTCCGGTGCGCCGGATCCTGGGCAAGATCCCAGTCCAGGGGGCCGTGGCCCACCAGGAACAGCGTGATGTCCTGGTCGTAGAGGACATCCACCACATTGCTGAACCGTTGCCAGGCCGGTGCAGAACCGGCGGTCGACCCGATCGTCGGCGACGGCACGCCGTCGATCACCCAGGTTCCGTAGTCCTCCGCCAAAGCCAAGTAGTCCGCCGTCGACATGAGGCGGCCGCACAATTCCGCGAAACTGACCCAGAGCATGTCGTCGGCTGCCTTGACGGTGAGTCGTTGCGTCGTGGGCGTGAGGATCCGCTCTTGTGCCTTCGATGGCGGGAACAAACCGAAGGCTCCGAGTTGCGCAGGCGTTCCGGGCGTAATGATCTTGCCCCTGCTGAATGCCTTCAGTCCACTGGAGCCGCTGGGTGTCGCAGCGGAACCGGGAACCTGCGAACGCCGGAAATCTGTGTCTCCGTCGATCTCCATGATGTCCATCATCTCCTTGATCACCCCGATGGTCGGCACGAAGTGATCGTGCCACAGAGGGTTCGGCAACAATTTATCCGGTGGATAGTTCGACGTCACCTCGATGCAGTTGGCGGAAGAAATCATGGAAATGGATGCGCCTTTTACGCCCCGGCAACTGGCGGTAAAAGCTGTCCATGAGCCAGCTTTTGCCGCGCCCCACCGGACCGTGAAGGTAGACGCTGCGCGGGGTCCGCCATCGTAGGAGTCCCGGGCGGCGGAGTCCCGCGCGCCGGAGTCCCTCGCGCCCGACAGTGACGGCCTCGCCGAGCTGGCAGAGCCGGGCAGCGGCCGCGGCCTGGGCCGGCTCCAGGACGAAACCTGAAGCGTCGGCGTCGGCGATGATCTCCGCCATGAGAGCTGACGCATCGAGGCGTCGCCCGGCAGAGGCAGGGAACACTAGAGCCAGTTCTTCCGCTTGAAGATGACATACATGACAAAGCCCGCGGCAACCATCATGCCGAGCGCCATGGGATAGCCGAACGTCCAATGGAGCTCGGGCATGATGTCGAAGTTCATGCCGTAGAGCCCGGTAACAAATGCCGGTGCGAAGAAGATCGCGGCCCACGAGGAGATCTTCTTGGTTTGTTCGTTTTGTGCCGCACTCGCCTCGTTTTGCCGGTTCGCGGTCAGGGTCCCGTCGAGGGTCAGGGCGTTTTGAAGCAGGTCCCGGAAACCATTGGCGCGGGATATGACTTGTTCGACGTGGTCCTCCACATCGCGGAGTTTGCGCTGCAGTTCGATGTCGACACCGTATTTCTCGAACCCGCGCTTCAGGGAGGCCATCATGTCCGGGAGGGGGTTGATTGCGCGCTGGAACTGGATGACCTCGCGGGCAAGTTCATAGATGCGCCGCGAAACCAGGGGATCCCCGCCGAAGAGCTGGTCCTCGATCTCGTCGATGTCGTTTTCCAGCCCCGAGATCACGGGGCCGTAGTCGTCCACCACTCGGTCCAACAATGCGTAAAGGACGGCTTCGGGACCATGGCGCAGAAGCTCCGGTTGTTGTTCCAGATCGCGACGGACCCTGGCCACCCCGGGTGTTTCAGCGTGCCGGACCGTGACCACGAAGTTCCTCCCCGTGAAGATATGCAGTTCACCGAACTCCACGGTCTCCGTAGCGTCCACGTATCGCGCAGGCCGCAGGACGGTGAAGAGGTTGTTGTCGTACCGCTCCAGCTTGGGCCGCTGGTGGGCATTGACGGCGTCCTCTACGGCGAGCAAGTGGAGGCCGAACTCGGCGGCCACTGCCGCCATTTCCGTCTCGTCCGGCCGGTACAGTCCAATCCACACCATCCCGCCGTGGGCGGCCAGTGTTTCGACGCTTTGCTCAAGGCTTTCCGGAGTCGCGGTCCGGATACCGTTCACATAGACGGCATTGTCAATGATGGTCACGAGGTTATTCTCCTCCCTTACGGCAAAGCCCCGATGATTGACCCGGCGACAGTCATGGCCACGATGTCATGGCCGGAGTCGATGAGGGTCACGGCAGACGGTCTGCCCGCGAAGCCGTTGTGGATCACGTGGGCGCCAACGCGGAAGACGACCGCAATGACCAGCGCAAAAAATCCGCCGGCCAGGCTTCCATGCACACCGAGCCTGCCGATAAGGACGGCCAACAGGATGCTCGTGAGTGCTGCGGCCACCATCATGGGGATCCAGATTCCTGGGCCGCCGTCGATCTTCTTGAGGTCTTCCTCGGTCTTGCCGATGGCCTGCATCCACCGTCTGCCGAGGACCGCCGGCATGTACCAGACAAATCCGATGACCATGCTGGAAACGAACGCCAGGAGTATGGCCAGCCAATTGAGGTGCTGAAGAGAAGAGAGCCAATCCATTCTGGAATCCTAGTCGGCTTCCCTGACTGGCGAATCGGTGGAAACCTGCGCTTTGACCCGTTTCGTGGCGCCGGCCGCCCCGGCCGCGTCCACGAGCCTGCCGATGAGCGGCTCTGT
The DNA here is from genome assembly GCF_056397865.1 of Arthrobacter sp. 05L417. Lineage (NCBI taxonomy): Bacteria > Bacillati > Actinomycetota > Actinomycetes > Micrococcales > Micrococcaceae > Arthrobacter > Arthrobacter sp. 05L417. Next base: position 205,387 of record NZ_JBFTOG010000001.1, on the reverse strand, counting down.
CCGGTAGGGGATATGGGTGTGCAGGGCAAGGACCGTTTCTGTGCGGATGACGCCTTTGGTTCTGAGGATGGAGCGAAGCGCGGTTTGCAGGTTGTGCGTGTCGGTGGCCACCACCCGGCATAGGAGATCGCCCCTCCCGGAGATTTCATGCACCTCAAGGACCTGGGGGATGCGGCGCAAGGCTCCGATCACGCCGTCGAGTTCCCGGTGGGTCACCTCCAACGTCACGAAGCCGACGACGTCGTACCCCACCTTTTCGAGGTCGACCTCGCGGCCGCCGTCGTTCAGTACGCCCGAGCGGACCAGACGCCGCATCCTCGATTGGGCGGTGTTGCGTGCGATCCCCAAGGACTCGCTGAGTTCGCCGACCTGAACCCTGGGATCACGGATCAACTCGAGCAGGATCTTCAGGTCCGTCGGATCGAGGGTGTTCAAATCATCACTCCAGCTCATTTTTGGTCATCCTTGGACGTCAATTTTGACTGTCCTGATCAATTCTTCCACGGAGATCTGATCTATATGGCAGATCTACGACATCCTGTTGCCATCAATATCTTGGGCCGTACAGTCCCGGCCCACAAGGCCAGGTTTCGCGACGGCCGCTGAGGCGAAGGCACGGAAATGACTGTCTTTAGCGAACTGCGCATGCGACCGGCCACCGCCGGGCGCTGGGGCTGGGATGCTTCCACCACGGCACGGCTGGTCCTGGCCGGCGCCGTCACGTTCACACTGCTTGTCGGTGCCAACTTGGCGAGCCCGCTGTATCCGTTGCTTCAGGCGGAGCTGGGAATTACGTCACTGGGCGTGGCGATTGCCTTTGCGAGCTACGTCCTGGCGCTGGTGGCCGTGTTGATGCTCGCCGGCCACTGGTCGGACCATATCGGCCGGCGTGCGGCGCTGGTGCTGGCTGTCCTAGTGGGCTTCGTGGGCGGGCTGGTTTTCGCCAACGCTGACAACCTCTTGATGCTCTCTGCCGGCCGCATGCTCCAAGGCGTTGCCGTAGGCCTCGCAACCGGAGCGAGCTCGGCGGCTTTGCGCGAATTGCTTCCGTCCCGGCCTGAGTGGGCTTCCCGCTTCACGTTGCTGTCTTCCTCCGGAGGGGTGGCCGCGGGTCCCGCAATCGGCGGATTGCTTTCGCTGCTCCCGGGTGCCACCTCGACGCCGTTCTTCATCCACGCGGCCGTCCTGCTCCTATTGCTTGTCCCGCTTTGGCTTCTCAAGGCACGCCCGGCGATTCGGCCTGCCGAAGGCCCGCGTCCCTACACCGTGCTCGCCCCGCGACGGCCCTCCGTGTCGCGGGAAGCCAGGGGAGCGTTTTGGCTGGCCTCAAGCGTGGGATTCCTCAGTTTTGCTGTGTTCGGATTCTGCCTTTCGCTCGCGCCCGGCTACTTCGCCGTCGTCGTGCACGCAGATTCGCGCCCCATGACCGGACTGCTCGCCGGACTGACGCTCGGTGCGTCCGCGCTCAGCCAATTGCTGACAGTCCGCGGACGGTTCGCCGTGCCCATGGGACTGGCGGTCCTGGGAGTTTCCATTGTCCTGGTCGGCGCGGCGGCATCCCTGTCCAGTCCGGTGCTGCTGGTGGCAGCGAGCCTGTCCGCGGGGGTGGGGCAGGGGATCGCCTTCCGGCTGGTGTTCAACGATGTTGCAAGCAAGGTGGAAGCGTCCCGGCATGCCCAGATCATCAGCACCGTCTACGTGATCACCTACCTTGGCAGCGCTGTGCCGGTCATCGGGCTGGGCCTGGCCGCCTCGCTCATCGGGCTGGGCGCCGCTGCCAGCTATTTCACTGTGGTGTGCGGGCTTGCGGCGACGGTCTTGGCTGCCTTGTCCCTTCGTAGGGTGCTCCGGAAGGGCTGACGGGCGGTTCATTCGCCAATCCCAAGTTCGCAAAGATTGATTTGCAAAGAAATGCTTGCAAAGGTTTCTTTGCAAGAGTAGCGTTTCCGGCATGGACAAGGTTCAAGAGCAGGAATTCCCCGTCCGCAAGGTCGATACGGCATCCCTGAAAGCGCTCGCGCACCCCCTGCGCGTTCAAATCCTCGAGATGCTGTCCCGTTATGGGCCACAGACCGCCTGCAGCCTGGCCGAACTCCTCGATGAATCCAGTGGTGCTACCAGCTACCACTTGCGGCAACTCGCCAAGTTCGACTTCGTCCACGAAGTCCAAGGCAAGGGGACTGCGCGGGAGCGGTGGTGGGAGCGGCCCAAGGGCGCTATCCAGATCACTTCGCCCGAGTTGGCACATTCGCCGGCAACGCAGGAGGCATCGCGGCTGGTCACCCGTGAGTTCGAACGCAGCAGGCAGGCCGTGCTCGCCGACTTCATGGCGCACGGCATGGACTCCCTGAGCGAAGACTGGCTCGACGCTGCCATCGTCAACACTGCCAACGCCCGGATGTCAGCCGAGCAGCTCGGACGCTACGCCCACGCCATGGAAGCCTTCGCCCGCAATCTTCTGGAGGACATCAGGAGCGAACCCGAGGCGGACGATGCCCGCCCTGTGCAGATCCATTTCAACGCGTTCCCGATCCTGGGCGTCCCGGCGTGGGCCGGAGACAAGAAATCCCGCGACGCGAAGTCGCACGCAGCAGCCACCGAAGGGAAAGAGTCATGAGCACTGCCACCGCATCATGCGGCACCTACCGCCGGCCCTCCATGCTGGAATCGGCAGCAGCCGGAATCGGAGCCGGCCTGGTTTCCTGGGCCGAGCGCAGGCGCTACATTCCTCCGGTCGACCTGGCCGCGCAGCGAGCGGCGTCCAGGCGGCGGCAGGAACTCGGTGATCTTCGCCGGGACGCCATGGGGGCTTCTCACTCGGGCCTCGAGCCACGTCACTGAGCTGGGTCGAGCCGACCGCTATTCCGGCAGTGGCCCGTGGTTGCCCTGGATGTGGGCGAAGACCAGAGTGGTCTCGGTGTGGCCCACCACGGGGTCCGTGGCGAGGTTGTCCAGGACCCAGTCGCGGAGGTCGTCGGTGTTGGCGACCGCGATATGCAGCAAGTAGTCCACGGACCCCGAGGTGTGGAACGTGGAGATCACTGCAGGGAGGGCGGGAACCCGGGCCGTGAAGCGGTCAATCTGGTCGCGGTCATGGGCGCGTAGGCGCACGGCGATCAAGGCCTGGACCGATCGGCCGATTGCCGGGAGGCTGAGGACAGCCTCGAAGCCCTCGATAATGCCGCGTTCGGAAAGCGACCGCGTGCGCATGAGCGCCGTCGACGGAGCGATTCCGACCAGTTCGGCCAGTTGCTTGTTGGAGATCCGGGCGTCGTCAACCAAAGCCGCGAGGATGCGTTCGTCGATCGCATCCAAGGGCTCGCTGATGCCGACGGGCCGAACGTTCTTCGGGGTGGTGCTCACGGATCCTCCTGAAAGTGCTGTCTATTCATCATAGATGCCATTTTCCGCTCAATCCATTCATTTGCACTGTCAATCTCCGAATTATTGCCAGATACTAACCGAATTCAACGGTGAATAATTCAAGGAGAGCAGTGACAGCCATCGATACACTCGCAGTCCACGCGGGCCGGACAGGACTCACGGAACAGGGCGTACACGCAGTCCCGATCGACCTTTCAACCACGGCGCCTTTGCCTTCTGTCCACGACGGCGGCCTCGCCTATGAGCAGATGGCTACGGGCGGCGTGCCCCTCGAAGGCCAGAGCACGGTGTACCAGCGTCTCTGGAATCCTACGGTAGCCAGGTTCGAAGACGGCGTAGCGGCGCTCGAAGGTGCAGCGCAATCTGTCGGTTTTGCCTCGGGCATGGCTGCCTTCAGCGCAGTGCTGCTGGCCGCCCAATCGGAAGGCAAGACGCACGTAGTTGCGGTGCGGCCTCTCTACGGCGGCACGGACCACGTCCTGGCCAGCGGCCTGCTTGGCAACCAGGTCACCTTCGTCAAGGCTGACGGTGTGCGGGATGCCCTTCGTCCGGACACGGGACTGGTGGTGGTGGAAACGCCCGCGAACCCGAGCCTGGATCTGGTGGACCTTAACCGACTGGTGGCCGACGCCGGAGATGTTCCGGTTCTCGTGGACAACACTTTTGCCACCCCGATCCTCCAGCAACCGCTCAGGCACGGCGTCGCGATGGTGCTTCACAGTGCCACGAAATTCCTGGGCGGCCACGGCGACGCCATGGGTGGCGTGGTGGCAACAAGTGCAGAGTGGGCCACTCGCTTGCGCCGGGTCCGTGCCGTGACCGGCGGCATCCTGACTCCGTGGCCCGCCTACCTTTTGCACCGGGGCCTGGCGACCCTTCCCATTCGGGTGCGGGCCCAGCAGGATCACGCCCACAAGATCGCTGCAGCGCTCGCCGGCCACGAGCTCGTCGCCAAGGTGTACTACCCGGGGCTTCCCGAGTGCGATCCGCTGCACTTGGTGGGTACGCAGATGAGCGGTCCGGGTTCGTTGATCTCTTTCGACCTTGAATCGGCCGAGCATACGGAGCGCATTCCGGGCTCCGTACGCGTCATTACGCACGCAGTGTCGCTGGGTGGTATCGACACGCTGATCCAACACCCCGCCGGGTTGACCCACCGCCCTGTGGCTCCGGAGGCCAAGCCCCAGGCGCGCATGCTTAGGCTTTCCATCGGCCTGGAAGATCCCGCCGACATCATCGACGACCTGGTCCAGGCCATCGAGTCCACCCGTTAGCCCTATTCCGGACCTTGAGTCTTGGTTACCTAAGGCAATCGGCTGGTTACCGTAGGTCGTTCGACATACCATGAAGTTGCTGGGGTTGTCAATTTCCAAAGGTGAATCGGATGACTCAAGGAGGCACTCGGAATGAGTGAAGTCAGTCCACTAAGGAATGCAGTCCGCAAAGGAAGCGGCCTCAAGCAACTGGGTGGTACTTGGGGTGAGCTCCTTGCCGAGTTCCTCGGCACATTTGTGCTGATCGCTTTCGGCGACGGGGTTGTGGCCATGGCGGTTGCCGCCTTGCCCGGCTCGGGACGGGCCGCGACGTCGACCACGATCTTCATGGCCGCCGGCGACTGGCTGTTGATCACGTGGGGATGGGCCATAGCGGTAATGATGGCAATCTACGTCGGCGGTGGGGTCAGCGGGGCGCACATCAATCCGGCGGTGACGGTGGCTTTCGCGGTCCGGCGGAAGTTCCCGTGGAAAAAGGTAGGCCCGTACATCCTTGCCCAGATTGTTGGGGCTTTCGCCGGAGCCGCGCTGGTGTACCTGCTTTATCACGATGCCATCGACGCCTATAACAAGGCTGTAGGCACCGGGCGCGCAGATCCAAAGGGGCTGGCGACCTACTCCATTTTCGCGACCTTCCCGGCACCGTATTTCAACGGTAATCCCGTGGGTCCATTGGTCGACCAAATTGTTGGCACGGCTTTCCTCGTCTTGTTCGTCGTGGCCATCATCGACATGCGCAACACGGCCGTACAGTCGAACCTGGGCCCGTTCATGATCGGGCTGGCCGTGGCGGCGATCGGCATGTCCGTGGGCGCGAACGCCGGATACGCCATCAACCCTGCCCGTGACTTCGGACCACGGCTGTTTGCGTGGCTCGCCGGATGGGGGCAGACGGCACTGCCGGGCACCGTTGACGGAGCGTTCAGCTGGTATTTCTGGATCCCGATTGTCGGCCCCCTCGTCGGTGGAGTGATCGGTGTGCTGATCTACGACTGGTTCATCGGGGACGTGCTCCATGCGCGCACCCTGTTGGCGGAACCCACGCTTCCGGGACGGGCGGGCGCAGACATCGCTCCGGTGTCCGAACCTAAACGGGCAGCCTAGGGGCAATTCAATCCGGGGGCCATCTGCCCTGCCGTGCGGCGCATACGTGGTCACGCGGAGGAGCCGACGACGGCGACTTGGCGGGCCGGGGATCGGTGCACGACGGCGGTGATCACCGCCGTCGTGCACCCCAGTGCGATGACCGTCCAGGCGAGTGCAGTCCAGCCGAAAGCCTGGAAGGCGAGTCCTCCGGCCCAGCCGATAACGCTGGAACCCAGGTAGTAGGAGAGGTTGTACAACGAGGCTGCTTGTGCGCGGCCGCTCGTCGCGATGGTCCCGGTCCAGCCTGCTCCGATGCTGTGCGCGGCGAAGAAGCCGCCGGTGAAGACCACCAAGCCCGCCAGAACCGCGGCGATGTTGTCCCACAGAGTGAGTCCAAGGCCGGCCGTCATGGTCGCTATCCCGGCGAGCATGACCGTCCGCCGGCCGAAGCGCATGGACAATCCGGCTCCCCATCGGGAGCTCACGGTTCCGGACAAATAGGCGAGGAAAATCAGGCTGACTACGGTGGCGGGCAGTCCGAAGGGCGTGGCGTGGAGGCGGAATCCGAGGTAGTTGTAGACGGCTACGAATCCACCCATCAACAGGAACGCTTGAATATAGAGGGCCAGCAGCCGTGGATTGGAAGAGTGGCCTGCCAGCGTCTTCATTGCCCCGCGGAAACCTCCGGCCGAACGCGGGGTGAAGCGGCGCGGTTTCGGGACCAGCACCAGGAACAGTGCGGCCGACGCTGTCGCAAGGATGGAGACTGCGAAGGCGGCGGCTCGCCAGCCCCACAATTCGCCGACGGGGCCCGCGAGCAAGCGGCCGGCAAGACCGCCGAGGGTGGTGCCGGCCACGTAGCTTCCAGCGGCCAGCGCGGTGTGCACCTTGTCGACTTCTTCATTCAAGTACGCGATCGCGATCGCCGGGATACCGCCGAGGGCCATGCCCTCCAGGGCCCTCAAAGCGAGGACAAGCGGAAAAGTGGGAGCCAGGGGGACGAGCAGGCCCAGGACGGTGGCCGCCGCGATTCCGATGGCCATGGCACGCACGCGGCCGATCTTGTCGGCAACGAAGGACCAGGGCAGCACCGTTGCCGCGAGGCCTACCGTGGCCAAGGAAATAGTGAGCGCCGCCTCTGCCGCGGTGATGTGCAGCTCGGTCGCCATGAGTGGCAGGACGGCCTGGGTGGAGTACAGCTGCGCGAACGTGGCCACGCCGGCGAGGGCCAACCCGGCGAGGATCCTCCGGTAGGCGCTGGAGCCCTTCAGATGGCCTTCCCAATCGGACTCTGCGGGACTCTTGGATACTGCGCTCTTACTCACTTCTCCACATTATGGCGAGCGGAAGTGATGATTCCAATGCATGATTCACTTACGATTGATAGCGAGTATGGATGGTTTTGAAAATTGTCGATCCGAGGTGGACAAGCGTGGACATCGAACACAAGCAATTGGTCCAACTACTGCCGTTGCTCCCACTGCTAGCTGAGCTTGGCCGGACAGAACATGTCACCGAGACGGCCGAACTGCTCGGAGTACCCCAATCGACGGTGAGCCGGGCGCTCGCCCGGGCAAGCGCCGTCGTCGGGACCGAACTCCTTATCCGTGAGGGCCGCGGTGTCCGCCTGACCCCTGCAGCGAAGACGCTGCTTCCCTATATCGAAGCGGCGCTCGCCGAGTTCCAAGCGGGGCTGGACGTGGTCCGCCACGAATCCGATGTTGTCCGCGGTCGAATTGCGGTGACCTTCCAGCACACTTTCGGCGAGGCCACGTTGCCACTGCTCATGAGCGCATTCCGGAGCCGGCATCCCTTCACGGCCTTCGAGCTCCGCCAAGGGGCGCGTGCCGCCTGCCTTGAATCACTCATTGCCGGTGACGCCGACTTCGCCTTGACGGCTCCCGTGGCGGCTCCGGGCAGGAACCTCGGCTCGGCGGCGCTGTACCGCGAGCCTTTGCGGCTGGTGGTGCATCACCGCCATCCGGTGGCCCGGCGGGCCAGCGTGGGGCTCACCGAGCTCAAGCATGAGCCGTTCGTTTCCATGGGACCTGGTTTCGGCCTGCGCTCGCTGACCGACGCGATCTTCCGGGATGCGGGCTTTCGCCCTAGGGTGGCTTTCGAGAGCCAGGACTCGCATACCATCCGCGGGCTCGTGTCCGCCGGATTGGGCTACAGCATCCTGCCGCCGGGAGGACTGGGGCCGGGACCACAAGGGGTCCTGGATTCCACGGACCTCGGGTGGGTGGAAGTGCCGCTCGACTCGGAGCTCGCATACCGGGAGATAGGGATTGCCTGGCGCGAACGGCGCAAGGAACCGGACCCCGTCAGGCTTTTCCGGGAACTGGTGCTTTCCGAAGGGCCGGGGCTGCTCGCAGGGCTTGTCAAGGCTCGGTCCGGAAGCGAAGCGCGAGCCGGAACCCAATAGGACCACCCGTTGCGCCCGCGCTAGGCTTTTGGACGTGGAGACTGCAGAAAACAAGACCCCCCGGCCCGACGCAACGGTCATCGGGCTCGACATCGGCGGCACGAAGACCCGCGGTGTCCGGTTCGAAGACGGCAAACCGGTCCGAGACGAAAGCACGGGCAGCTCCAACGTCCAGAACGTCAGCAGGGAGACAGCGGCCAGGAATCTCGCCGAGCTCTTCGCCATGATCGGTGGCGGCGACGTGGACCGCGTCCTTGCCGGGGCAGGCGGAATCGACACCGACGCCGATGCCCGCGCCCTCGCCGAACTGATCGAACCCCATGTTCCGGGTGCACAAGTCACGGTGGTCCACGATTCCCGCTTGCTACTGGCGGCAGGCGGGGCCAGCACGGGAGTGGCTGTCATCGCCGGGACTGGATCCGCGGCCTGGGGAAAGAACGCCGAGGGGGAGGAAGCCCGTGCCGGCGGCTGGGGCTTTCTCCTGGGCGATGAGGGCAGCGGTTACTGGTTGGGCCGGGAAGCAGTGCGTCACAGCCTGCGCCGCATGAACAAAGGGCTCGAACCCGATGGCCTCACAGTGGCCCTCTTGGAATCCTGCGGAGTGGACGACCCAAATAAACTCATCGCACTGTTCCATTCGGAGGACACCGACCGGCGGTACTGGGCCCAGCGCGCGAACGCCGTGGTCGCGACCGCGCGCGAAGGGCTCGAGATCAGCCGCCAACTGCTGGACCAGGCAGGACGGGATCTCGCGGAGCTGGCGGCGCAGGCCGTTCGCCAGCTTGGCTTGCCCGGACCGGTGATTCTGGGCGGCGGGCTCGGCATGAACGTGGAGCCCTTGCAATCCGCTTTCCGGGCGGGACTTGCCGCGCACGGAATCACCGATGTGCGGGTCCTGGACCAGGAACCGGTTTTCGGTGTGCTGCGGATTGTCGCGGAACAGGCCTAAAAGCGACGCGCATACGGCTGGCGGATACGGAGAAAGACTGGCGACGCGCGAATTCCGGGGTCGCCAAACCTTTTGGGCGTCGCCAAACCTTAGTCAGTAGCCCTGTTCCGTGACCTCGGCTTGAGCTGGACACCCGGCATGGGCGGTGCGGGGATGCGCCCGGCTTCAGCTCCGGCGTCGGGCCCGTGGCCATGGATCCAACCGAATCGCGCGGTGCGGGCGTCCTCGTCGCTCAGGAGCGCCTGGGCTTCCCAGTCTTCGCGGGCCTGCTCCACTTCCTCGTGCGTCCGGCCCACGAAGTTCCACCACATCAGGATGTCCTCTTCGAAGGGTTCGCCGCCCAGGAGCATGAAGCGGGTTCCAGGAGATGCGTCGAGGCGGAGCGATTCCCGGCCCATGCCGAGGAAGGCCAAAGGGCCGGGGTCGACTTCTTGGCCGTCGATCACCGCGGAACCGTCCAAGACCAGGACCGCATGCTCGAAATCGGGATTCAGCGGCAGCTCGACGGCGCCCGAGGCTGAGACTTCGACGCCGACAATCGGGCTGTACATGACCGCGGGGGAGCGCTGCCCCGCGAATTCGCCCACGAGAACAGTCGCCCTGAAACCGTCCGCCACGACCACCGGTAGGTCCACGATCTGCTCGAACGACGGCGCCTGGTGCCTTACGGCGTCGGGCAAAGCAACCCACAACTGCAGGCCCCGGGACAGCGGCAGGAGGGCGCCGCCGTCGGGCGCGTCCGGGTGAAGTCCCGCCGGCAGGACGCCGAACTCGGAATGCGAAATGCCTCGGCCCGCCGTCATGATGTTCAACTGCCCGGGACGGACCAGGACGTCGCTGCCGACGCTGTCGCGGTGCCGCACCTCGCCCTCGAGGGGCCATGTGACCGTCTGCAGTCCCATGTGCGGATGGGGAAGGACGCTCATCGCGATGCGGTCCGGGCCGAAGCTGTCCAGGAAGCACCAGGCGCCTACGGTCGGCATGCCGCGCTGGGGGAGCGTGCGGGAGACATTCATGGCCCGGACGCCGCCCAGGGGAACCTCGCGGGCCGGCCAGAGCTGCACAAAGGGTCCTTGCCCGGGATGTCCGGCTGGGCAGACTTCCTGCGACGGGGCCGTTTCCAAGTTGGTCACAATACAACTCCATGTGCTGAACAGTGTTCCTCCCAGCTTAGGCCTAGGCTGGCTCCATGAGCATCCAGTTCGACACCCGCCCGGCCGCGTACGGAGTGGTCATCCGCGACGGAGCGATCCTTCTCGCCTATTGGAAGCAAGACGGCAAGGAAGGCTGGACCCTCCCTGGAGGAGGCCTTGATTTGGGGGAGCATCCCGTGGACGGTTGCCGCCGCGAGATCCAGGAGGAAACCGGGTACGACGCCGATATCGGAGCGATGCTGGGCATCGACGTCGGCCACTGGCCGGGTGAGGAGCGGCTCGACGGATCAGACCGTGATTTCCAGGCAATCCGTCTGGTCTACGAGGCAAGCATCACGGGCGGCGAATTGACCCATGAGATAGACGGCAGCACGACCCACGCCGCCTGGGTGCCGCTGGGCAAGGTTTCCGGACTGAACCGGGTGTCCCTGGTCGATATCGGCCTCCGCCTGCACAGTGAGCGGCCCCTCAACGGAAAACTGCCGACGCCCTGAGCATTGCCGATTCATTACGGTCTTCGCGCCTGCGCTGACATCGTCGGTGGTGCTGGTTAGGCTGTAGAACATCAGTTCGCTGTTGATTGAGTTCCATCGTTGATATTTGCGGCCCGAAAAGTTAGGTAAGCCCCGGAATGGCTGAAGCCATGATTGAGTTCCAGAGCGTCACCAAGCAGTATCAGGGCGGACAACCCGCTGTTGATGGATTGAGCATGTCTATCGACAAGGGTGCCATCACCGTATTCGTCGGCCCCTCGGGCTGCGGAAAGACCACGTCCCTGCGGATGATCAACCGCATGGTAGAGCCCACCTCGGGCACCATCACTGTGGCCGGCAAGGATGTTTCGAACGAACCGGCCGCACAGTTGCGCCGCTCCATGGGTTACGTCATGCAGTCTTCGGGACTCATGCCGCACCGTTCCGTGCTGGACAACATTGCCACCGTTCCGCGGCTCAACGGCGTTTCCAGGGCGGCGGCCCGCAAACGGGCGGAAGAGCTGCTCGACGTTGTCGGGCTGGCTTCGGTGCTCGGCAAGCGGTACCCGTCCCAGTTGTCCGGCGGCCAGCAGCAGCGAGTCGGGGTGGCCCGCGCGCTCGCAGCGGACCCGCCCGTATTGCTCATGGACGAGCCCTTCAGCGCGGTGGACCCCGTGGTCCGCGACGAACTCCAGCAGGAACTCCTCCGGCTCCAGCGCGAACTGGCCAAGACCATCGTCTTCGTCACCCACGACATCGATGAGGCCACCGTGCTCGGTGACAAAGTGGCCGTCTTCGCCGTCGGGGGCAAATTGGCGCAATACGCGGCCCCGGAAGAGATCCTCCGGGCCCCCGCCAATGACTTCGTAGCATCCTTCGTGGGCCGTGACAGGGGGTTCCGCCACCTTTCCTTCAACCCCGCCGATGCTGTTGCGGTGCATCCGGTCAAGACGGTCGAGGCCCCGCAAGTGGCCGCAGGGACCAACGAATGGGCCTTGGTGCTCGACGGCGACTCCCGGCCCATGGGATGGGCCTCGCCGCGCGACGGCGCCGGACTGATTCCCGGAGGCTCCTTGTTCCGGCGCGGGGATACGCTCCGCCGGGCGCTGGATGCCGCGTTGTCCTCACCTTCGGGCCTTGGCGTAGTAGTCGACGACGACGGCAGGCTCGCCGGCGTCCTCAAAGCCGATGAAGTGCTGGCGCTCATTGAGCAGACCCGGCACAACCGGGAGGACGCCCCCTGATGGAATGGTTCCTGGCGAACAGCGGCATGGTCTTCGAGCGGGCCGGCGAGCACCTGATCCTGGCTTTGATTCCCATGGTTTTGGGTCTGCTCATTGCGGTTCCCTTGGGGCAACTGGCCCGGCGGAACCGTACCCTCAGGACCGTCGTCACCACGGGAAGTTCCCTGCTGTACACCATTCCTTCCCTGGCGCTTTTCATTATCCTGCCGCCGATCCTGGGAACCCGGATCCTGGATCCGCTCAACGTGGTGGTTGCCCTCACCCTCTATGCCGTTGCCTTGCTGGTGCGGGCCGCAATGGACGCGTTCGATTCCGTGGACGACGACCTCCGCATGGCGGCAGTGTCCATGGGATTCAAGCCGACCGCACGGTTCCTGCAGATCGACCTTCCGCTTTCCTTGCCAGTGCTCTTCGCTGGCCTGCGCGTGGTGTCCGTCAGCAATATCTCCCTCGTGAGCGTCGCCGCGCTGCTGGGGGTCGGGAACTTGGGAATGCTGTTCACCGACGGCCTGCAGCGAGCGTTCGTCACTGAGGTGGTCATCGGCATCATCGCGATTCTCCTGCTGGCCCTCATCATGGACACGTTCTTGGTCCTGCTCGAGAAGCTGCTGACGCCCTGGACGCGTGCCGGTGCGGCAACCGCCAAGCAAGACGCCAAAGCAGCGCAGTTCATCGCGGATGCCGAGATCCACGCGGAGGCGGCCCGATGAGCAACATCTTCGTGGATACGCTCGCTTGGCTCACGGATCCGGTTCACTGGTCGGGAAGCGGCGGAATCGCCACGCGGCTCCTGGAACACTTGCAGTATTCCGGGCTGGTCCTGGTGATTGCCGCGGCCATCTCCGTGCCGCTGGGTCTCTTCATAGGCCACACGGGACATGGGCGCGTCGTTGCCGTGGCATTCGCCGGCGCCTTGCGGGCCCTGCCCACCCTCGGCCTACTTGTCCTCTTTGCCCTGTTGGCGGGAAGCGGACTCATGCCTCCCGTCTGGGCCCTGGTCATCTTGACGGTGCCGCCCCTCCTGGCCGGGACCTACGCGGGGATTTCCAGCGTGGATCCAACAGTGGTTGACGGGGCCCGGGCCATGGGCATGACAGAACTCCAGATCTTGTTCCGGGTGGAGCTGCCCAACGGACTCCAGGTCATGTTCGGTGGCATCCGGACGGCGGTCCTCCAGGTCATCGCAACGGTTTCCGTGGTGGCGTACCTTCCGTTGGGCGGCTTGGGGCGTTATCTTTTTGACGGATTGGTCCTCCAGGACTTCCCCCGCATGCTCGGCGGGTCACTGCTCATCGCGGCGTTGGCAATCGCCGTCGACCTCATTCTGGCCATGGCGCAGAGGATCCTCCTCCCGCCCGGACTTTCCATCGATTCCAGCGGCGGCCATAAGGCCGCCGGAGATCTCGCAGCCGCCGCACCAGCAGGGGCTGCCGTTCAAGGAGGTACCGCATGAAGCAACCCGTCACCCTGACCCGCCGCGGGTTCGGCGGCCTGGCGGCCGGAGTCGGCATTGCGCTTGCTCTGAGCGCGTGTGGCGGCAGCCCGCTGTCCACCCCGTCCACCAACGCTCCCTCCGGGGCCGGCGGCTCGCTCACTGTGGGCTCGGCAGATTTCCCCGAGAGCCAAGTCATCGCCGAAATCTACGCCGGAGCACTTAACGCCGCCGGCGTCACTGCTACCACCAAGCCCAATATCGGATCCCGGGAAATCTACTTCAAGGCTGTCCAGGACGGTTCGATCGACCTCGCCCCCGACTATTCCGGCAACCTCTTGTCCTACCTGGACGCCAACGCCACGCAGGTCTCGGCCGATGACGTCTACAAAGCGCTGCCCGGGAAGCTTCCACAGGGCCTCGGAGTGCTCGACCCCGCCAAGGCTGAAGACAAGGACGCCATGGTTGTCACGAAGGCCACGGCGGAGAAGTACCAGCTCAAGTCCATCGAAGACCTTGCCAAGGTCTGTGGGGACTTCACGATGGCAGCACCTGCAACCTTTGAGACCCGCGCCTATGGGTTCCCGGGCCTCAAGGCCAACTACAACTGCGTGCTCAAGGGCCTGAAGCCGTTCAGCGACGGCGGCGGCAACCTCACGCTGCAGGCCCTGCTCTCCAACGACGTCCAGGTTGCCGACATCTACACCACCACGCCGTCCATCCAGGACAACGCCCTGGTGGTCCTGGATGATCCCAAGAACAACTTCAAGGCCCAGCAGGTCCTCCCGCTATACAACATGGCCAAGATGACGGACAAGGCGAAGGCAGCCCTCAACAACGTTTCCAAGATCCTGACCACGGATGACCTCATCAACCTCAACCGGGCAGTCAGCGGCAACCAAAAGCAGAATCCCAAGGACGCTGCTGCCGCTTGGCTCAAGGACAAAGGGATCGTGAAGTAGGTCCCCACCGCCTCCCTCGCCTCGCTCCGCTCGTCCAGGGAACCCTCCCCGCTACCTCCCCAATCTCGCAAGCTCTATTGGGGCCCCTCGGTAGCGGGGGCCCAGGCGGCGGAGGCCCCTGCCAAGGACGACGGCGGCGTGGAACCCTTTGGGGGCCTCGCCGCCGTCGTCCTGAATGTGAGTGATGTCTCAACGGAAGTACATCCCCGGTATGGCATATTTGATGAATGGCAGAATTCAAGCAGTCCACCAAGCTTCATAATGTCCTTTACGACATCCGTGGACCGATTCTTCAGGCCGCCCAGCAGATGGAGGCAGAGGGTCACCGCATCCTCAAACTGAACATCGGAAACCCGGCACCGTTCGGATTTGAAGCGCCGGACGCGATCCTGGTGGACATGATCCGCCATCTGCCACATGCCCAGGGCTACAGCGATTCGCGCGGAATTTTCTCGGCCCGCACCGCCGTCTCGCAGTACTACCAGACCCGCGGCATCCAAAACATCCACGTTGACGACATCTATCTTGGCAACGGCGTCAGCGAGCTCATCACCATGTCGCTCATGGCCTTGCTGGAAGTGGGGGATGAGATTCTCATTCCCACTCCCGACTACCCGCTCTGGACCGCCTCGGTCGCACTCGCGGGCGGCCGTCCGGTCCACTATCTGTGCGACGAAGAATCGGGCTGGCAGCCGGACCTTGAGGACATGGAATCGAAGATCACGCCTCAAACCAAGGGCATCGTGGTCATCAACCCGAACAACCCCACGGGCGCTGTGTACCCGGAGGAAACCCTCAAGAAGATCGTGGCCCTGGCCGAGAAGCATGGCCTTGTGGTGTTCGCCGATGAGATCTACGAGAAGATCCTCTACGAAGACGCTGTCCACGTGAATCTTGCCGCACTCACCGGCGACGACGTGCTCTGCCTGACGTTCAGCGGATTGTCCAAGGCCTACCGGGTATGTGGCTACCGTGCCGGCTGGATGGCCATCTCCGGTCCCAAGAAGGACGCCGCGGACTACCTCGAGGGCATCAACCTGCTGGCCAACATGCGCCTGTGCGCCAACGTGCCGGCGCAGCATGCCATCCAGACCGCCCTCGGTGGCCACCAGAGCATCAACGATCTCATCCTGCCCGGCGGCAGGCTCCTTGAACAGCGGAACAAGGCCTACGATCTGCTCAACGCCATTCCTGGCGTGAGCACACAACAGGCCCGGGGTGCCCTTTATCTGTTCCCGAAGTTGGACCCTGAGGTCTATCACATCCGCGACGACGAGAAGTTCGTCCTCGACCTACTCAAGGAACAAAAGATCCTCGTCTCACATGGACGGGCCTTCAACTGGGTGCGTCCGGACCACTTCCGCATGGTGACCTTGCCAAACGTCAAGGATATTGAAGAAGCGATCGGCCGCATGGCGGACTTCCTGGGGCGGTACCAAGGCAACTAGCCTGTTGTGCAAGCCGCGATGAATGCGGCCGGACCAGAGGGGACGTCGAAATGGCCGCTGCAGTGCGTTTCAAGCACAGTCCGTCAAAGGAACTGAAAGCCCGGCCGGGCTTCTTGTTGTCCGAGGTGGACCCGGAATCGACGCCGGGCTACAAGGGGAAGAAGCCTGACGGCGTCGCCTTACTGGCCGCCCAGGACGAACGCTTGGACGAACTGCAGGAAATGCTCTTTGCCGAGGGAAAGTTTGGCTCCTCCAAACGGGTGCTGTTGATCCTCCAAGCAATGGATACTGCCGGCAAGGGCGGGATCGTGGAGCACGTCGTCGGATCCATGGATCCCCAAGGTGTCAAGGTTGCTCCGTTCAAGGCTCCCACCGACGAGGAGAAAGCCCACGATTTCCTCTGGCGGATCGAGAAGGCACTTCCCGCCGCCGGATTCGTCGGGGTTTTTGACCGTTCGCACTATGAGGACGTGCTCATTCACCGAGTGCACGGTTGGGCTGATGAGGCCGAACTGGAACGGCGCTACGCGGCCATCAACGGGTTCGAGGCACGCCTCGCCGAACAGGGCACGGCGATCGTCAAGGTGATGCTCAACATCAGCCGCGATGAACAGAAGGAACGCCTGCTGTCACGCTTGGACGACCCGTCCAAGCACTGGAAGTACAGCACGGGCGATCTCAAGGAACGCGCGTTTTGGGATTCCTACATGGAGGCCTATCAGCTCGTGTTCGAGAAAACGTCAACCGAGGTGGCGCCTTGGTATGTGGTTCCGGCGAACAAGAAGTGGTTTGCGAGGATCGCTGTCCAGGAGCTTCTTCTGGAGGCGCTCGAGAAACTGGATCTGGGCTGGCCTAAAGCCGACTTTGATGTGGCGGCGGAACGGGCCCTGGCGGTCCGATCCTAGCTGGCCGCCGGGTCATCCTCGCCGCTGTTCCGGGCCGCGGCCAGCCTCCTGCGGGCACCCTCCAGCCACTCTTCGCAGCGCTTCGCCAAGGCTTCGCCGCGTTCCCAGAGAGCGAGCGATTCTTCAAGGCTTGCTCCGCCGGCTTCAAGGCGGCCAACCACGGCCATGAGCTGCTCGCGGGCTTCCTCATAGCTGAGGGCGTCCAGGTTGTCGGCGGAAGCCTTGGCCGCAGGGGATGTGTTCTCTGCTGTCATTTCTCAGTCCTCATTGTGCTGGTGCTTACTGGGGTGCCCGGGAGCTCCGGAAGATACGGGAGCTCCGGAAGATACGGCCGCAAGGCGGCCTTCCGCCAGGCGGAGGGTCAGCTCCGTGCCGTCGGGGGCTTGATCCGGGTTCCGGACGACGTCATGGCCCACTCCGTCCGCCCCTGCGACCTGGACGACGGCGTACCCCCGGTCGAGCGTTTTTTGGGGGGACAATGCCCTCACCTGGGCGCGGAGGTGGTGCACCTGATCAAGTGCGCGTACAACTGCGGAGCTCACCGCGGTGTGGGCATGTTTCCGGAGCCGTTCGACGTCCTCTTCCCGTGCAATGACCATTCCCTCGGGGGACGCCAGCACGGGGCGCGATCTCAACGCATGGAGTCGATCCGTTTCGCGGTCCACGAGGCGTCCGACGCCGCGGCGTAGCTGCTCGCGGGCCTGACGTACCCTTGCCAGTTCCTCGGCGACGTCGGGGACGATCCTCTTCGCGGCGTCGGTGGGCGTGGATGCACGAAGGTCGGCGACATCGTCCAGGATAGGGTGGTCGGCCTCATGGCCAATTGCGCTGACTACCGGGGTGGCCGCTGCGGATACTGCCCGGACCAGTTCTTCGTTGCTGAACGGAAGCAGATCTTCCAGGGCTCCACCACCACGGGCGATCACGATCACATCCACGTGCGGATCGGCATCGAGTTCCTTGAGCGCAGCCAGGATCTGGCTGACTGCCGTGACACCCTGGACTGCAACTTCCCGGACGGCGAATTCGACGGCGGGCCAGCGAAGGGCCGCGTTGCGCAGGACGTCTTTCTTGGCGTCGGAATCGCGGCCGGTGATGAGCCCGATCCGGTGGGGGAGCAGGGGCAGCCGCTTCTTCCTCGAGTCTGAAAACAGCCCTTCAGCGCCAAGGGCCTGGCGCAAGCGCTCGATTCTGGCGAGGAGATCGCCGAGGCCGACGGGACGGATGTCCTTGATCGACATGTTGAGCCGGCCGGTCTTGAGCCAGAATTCGGGTTTCACCAAGGCCACGACGCGTGAGCCCCGCTCCAGCGGCATCTTCTGGCGGTCCAGGACGTTGGACCACAGTGACGCGGGCAAGGAGATTTCGGCGTCGGTGTCCCGCAGCGTCACGAAGGCGCTGCCCCCGCGACGGTTGAGTTCGATGACCTGGCCTTCGATCCACGCGGCCGGGGCCCGTTCTATATGGGTCTTGAGCTTGCGGGACAGAAGCTGCAGCGGCCAAGGATTGTCGGGACTTGTCTCCGACGCCGTCGCGGGCAGGGTTGACTCTGCCTTCGTGGACTCTTCTCCGGCGGACACTTCTTCCTGGTCTCCCGCGTTCGGGAGTCCGGAAATCGGCAACGCCCGTGGCGCGCCGCCGGGTACGGCATCATAGGACACGCGGGTAGCCTCCTGTTGGTGGCTGGTGCATGGTTCTGTCCTCGCTGGTACTTTGCTAGGGGGTGCCGGAAGCATCCCTGCTATAGGTGCTACTGAAACGTTGCTACCGAAAAGATTGTGCTACCGAAAAGCGGGCGGCAGGCTTCCAACTCTATCCATACCTTGTAGCATGCATGACCGACATTTACCCGTCGTTGCCCCGCCTGGAACTGCTGCACTCCAAACTTGAGGAATCCATTGCGCTCGTTCGTCTCTGCAATCGCAGTGATCTTTGCCCTTCTGCTCACAGGAATCGCCGTCCCGATGGCATGGACGGACGCCAACATCGTCCGGGAAGACGGGTTTGTGGCGCTCACCTCGTCGATCGGGAAGGACCAGGCGTTCCAGGCGCGCCTGGCCGCTACCGCCGTCGCGAGCCTTGAATCCAAAATCAACCTACCGGCGCCGGTGGAACAACTTGGCGCTTCCTTCCTCAAAGACGCGGCCGCCGCAATGACCACGTGGCCCGAATACCCGCAAGCGTGGAATGAAACCGTAGGCCGGAGCCACCAACTGAATTTCGCAGGCAACGGCAGCTCCGGGAACCCGACCGCGGGGACGTCCTTGGTGCTCGACGTCGGGCCCTTGGTCAAGATCGCGGCGGACCGGCTGCACGCGGCAACCGGCCTCCCCATTGCGACGCCGGACTCCACACTGATCAACATCGGCGGCCCTGCCCAGCGCCAGCAGGTAGACGCCATCGCCGCCTATGCGCCGATGTGGTGGATTGCCGGCCTCGGCGCCGTCCTGCTGTTTGCCCTGGGTCTGCTTTTCGCGAAGCGCAGGGGCGTGGTTCTCCTGTTCGCCGGACTGGGCCTGGCCGCAGTCGCGGCGTTGTGGCAAATGGCTACGACTGTGCTGAAGGGGGCAGGCGACGCGGGCCTGGGCGGAACCGGCACGGGCGGCCTCTTCGCGCGCGAGTTGCTGGCAGCCTCGGTCGACAATTTCACCGGCTGGATCACCAACGCCTGGATTGCTGCGGGAGTGCTTGCGCTTCTTGGCCTGTTCGTCGTGATCTTCTCGCGCAAAGCCGGGCCGAGCTTGCGGGCGAACGCTGCCGGTAGCATGGAGGGATGACCAGCTCAGCAGTTTCCATTCCGATGCCCTCTGTCCCGCGTAGGCGTCGGACGCCGGACGAGGTGCTGGCCGCCGCTCCGGTCTCCGGCCCCAAGCGCGTCTTGCTCGCGGCCCCCCGCGGATATTGCGCCGGCGTCGATCGCGCAGTCATCGCGGTGGAGAAGGCACTGGAACACTATGGGCCGCCGGTTTACGTTCGTAAGCAGATCGTGCATAACGTGCACGTGGTCACCTCGCTGGAGGAAAAGGGTGCCATCTTCGTCGAAGAGACGGACGAGGTACCCGAAGGCGCCCTCGTGATCTTCTCGGCCCATGGCGTGTCCCCGGCCGTCGTGCAATCGGCCGAAGACCGCGGTCTGCGCACCATCGATGCCACCTGCCCGCTCGTCACGAAGGTGCACCGCGAAGCCGTCCGCTTCGCCAAGGAAGACTACGACATTCTCCTTATCGGCCACGACGGTCACGAGGAAGTGGAAGGAACGGCCGGCGAAGCCCCGGATCACATCCAGATCATCAATGGTCCGCACGAAGTGGACAAGGTCACTGTGCGCAACCCGGAGAAAACCATCTGGCTTTCGCAAACCACCCTGAGCGTCGACGAGACCATGGAAACCGTCCGGATGCTCAAGGAGCGGTTTCCCACGTTGCAGGATCCGCCCAGCGACGACATTTGCTACGCCACCACCAACCGCCAAGTGGCCATCAAAAAGATTGCCCCGCAGGCCGACCTGGTGATCGTGGTGGGATCTGCGAATTCCTCCAACTCCGTGCGGCTCGTCGAAGTGGCGCTTGAATATGGTGCCAAGGCCTCCTACCGGGTCGATTTCGCGAATGAGGTGGACGAGGGCTGGTTCGAAGGCGTCGCCACCGTGGGCGTCACCTCCGGCGCTTCCGTTCCTGAGGTCCTTGTCCAGGACGTTCTCCGTTTGCTGGCCGACTACGGTTACGGTGCGGTTGAAGAGGTGGTGACGGCGGAGGAAGACCTCCTGTTCTCCCTGCCGAAGGAACTGCGCGCCACCCTCAAAGAGGCCGGAGATGTCACACGGGCCTTGGGCGGACGCGGGAACCGGCCAACGTCGTAGTCCGGTCCGGGCCCGGCACCCTGCGCCCGGCCCGGACCCCCTACTAGGCCGGTCCTAGGCCGCGGATTCGCCTTCGATCAGTTCGGGTGCGGCAAGCGCCCGCGGCACTGCGTCCACTGCGGACGGTGACACCAGACCGTCGGTGTCCATGGAATTGAGTTTCCGTGCCGTCGGTAAGACGCGTGCTTCCAGGGTTCCGACGAGTGCGTTGTAGCGATCCACCGAGGTCTTCAACGATGAACCCAGCTTGCCCACGTTGTCGCCGAGAGTGCCCATCCGTTCGTACAGCTGCCGGGCGAGCTCGAAGAGTTCCCGGGCGTTGTCCGTCAGGACGTCCTGGCGCCAGGTGAAGGCGACGGACTTAAGAACTGCCAGCAAGGTGCCGGGGGACGCGAGCACTACGTTCCGGGACAAGGCGTGGTCCAAGAGGGCGGGGTCCGCTTCGAGTGCGGCGGCCAGGATGGATTCCGCGGGCAGGAAGCAGATCACCAGTTCGGGCGAGTTGCCGGGGATGTCCCAGTACTTCTTGGACCCCAGGGCATCCACGTGGGACTTGAGGGCCTTCGCGTGCGCGAGGAGCAAAGCATCCGCGCCATTTCCCACAGACTGAAGGCCGTCGACCCTCTGGGTAGAGTTGCCCTGTTCCTGGGCGGCGAGGTAGGACGCCAACGGAACTTTTGCGTCCACCACTAGCTGCTTTCCACCCGGCAACTGGACCACGAGATCCGGCCGGACGGCGTTGTCGGCGGAAGCGGAATGTACCTGTTCGTGAAAATCGACGTGACGCAGCATTCCGGCCGCTTCCACTACCCGGCGGAGCTGGACTTCACCCCACTGGCCCCTGGCGCTGTTGGACCGGAGGGCGGAAGCCAGGGCATGCGTGGAGCGCAGGAGTTGTTCATCGGACAGCCGGGCTTCCTGGAGCTGCTGGGCGAGCTGGCCGTACTGCTCCAAGCGATCCCGTTCCAGAAGCGATACTTGTTGCTGGACGGCAGTCAGCTTCTCGGCAACAGGGGCGAGAGCCCGCAAGACGCTGCCATCCTGGTTCCTGGACTCGTTCAGTTCACGGTTCTGCGACAACAGAAGCCGCCGTTCGGCGTCGGCGGCGGCAAACTGGGCGTTCACCGCGGCAAGCCGGGCCGAGACGCCGTCGAAATCTTCTTCGAGCGCGGCATTGCGGCGCCGAAACAGGAAGAAGCCAGCCACCACGCCGGCGGCCGCTCCCAGAAGAAGCATGAACAAAGCGAGTATTACTGCAAAACCATCCATGTCTCCAACCTTGGCATAGGGGTCGGACAATTTAGCGAAGCCGGGTCACGGCACCCGGGCGTGGGGTCCAGGGTTCCACCCGCGAAAGCGGGGAAGGGCACTCAACGGGTAGAATCAATGCTCGTGGCTCTTACTATTGGCATCGTCGGACTGCCCAACGTCGGCAAATCAACTCTTTTCAACGCACTGACCCGCAACCAGGTGCTGGCCGCGAACTACCCGTTCGCCACCATCGAGCCAAACGTCGGCGTCGTCAACCTCCCGGACCCGCGCCTGCAGAAGTTGGCGGAGGTCTTCGGATCGCAGCGCCTCCTGCCCGCCGTCGTCTCGTTCGTTGACATCGCAGGCATCGTCAAGGGCGCCTCCGAAGGCGAAGGCCTGGGCAACAAGTTCCTGGCGAACATCCGCGAGGCAGAAGCCATCGCCCAGGTCATCCGTGTCTTCGACGACCCCGACGTTGTCCACGTCGACGGCAAAGTCGATCCGCGCTCGGACATTGAGACGATCAACACCGAACTGATCCTGGCCGATCTCCAGACGATCGAAAAGGCCATTCCCCGGATCGAAAAAGAAGTCAAGATCAAGAAGCGGGAAGCCGCGGAACTCGCAGCAATCCTGGCTGCCCAGGCCGTCTTGGAGCGTGGTGACACCATCTTCTCCTCGGTCAAGAGCGACAAGCTCGAGATGGAGCACCTCAAGGAGCTCAGCCTCCTCACGGCCAAGCCCTTCATCTACGTCTTCAATGCCGACGAAGGAATCCTGGGCAGCCCGGAAAAGCAAGAGGAACTGCGCGCCATGGTGGCACCGGCAGACTGCATTTTCCTTGACGCCAAGCTGGAATCCGATCTCGTCGAACTCGACGAGGAAGAAGCCCGCGAGATGCTCGAGATGAACGGCCAGGACGAATCCGGCCTCGACCAGCTGGCACGCGTCGGTTTCCATACGCTCGGACTGCAGACCTACCTCACGGCCGGTCCCAAGGAAGCCCGCGCCTGGACCATCCACCAGGGCGACACCGCGCCGCAGGCCGCAGGGGTCATCCACACGGATTTCCAGCGCGGATTCATCAAGGCCGAAGTTGTCTCATTCGATGACCTCATCGCCGCCGGATCCATGGCCGAGGCCAAGTCCCGCGGCAAGGTCCGTATTGAAGGCAAGGAATACGTCATGGCCGACGGCGACGTGGTGGAGTTCCGCTTCAACGTCTAGAACAGCGGCCAGGGCACCGCCGACATCTCGCCGCTCGGAGCCGGAAACCGCCCTGCCGAACGCAACCGGGCGCAGCGCGCGGCGAGCGATGCGATTTCTTCGGCGCTGAGCAATTCCGCCAGGTGTCGGCCCAGCCCACCGTGCAGTCCTTCGCTGACACGATCGATGCCCTCGCGTTCCTCGGCGGTCAGAGGGTCTCCCAGCCATCCCCACAGCACCGTGCGCAGCTTGTGGTCACGGTGAAAGGTGAGCCCATGGTCCACGCCGTGCCGGTGTCCGTCCGGCATGGCAAGAATGTGTCCGCCCTTGCGGTCGGCGTTGTTGACGACTGTGTCGAACACCGCAATGCGCCTGAGCGCTGGCGAGTCTTCGTGAACGAGGGTGACCATGCGTCCGTTCTCATCCCGTCCCTCGAGAACGTGCTTCCAGCCCGTCTCCGGCACGTGGCCTGTCGCGACCAGGTTCACGGCGTTTTGGGCGGGGTCTTGGTCCTGCCAGAGCTGCACCATTCCTTCGCCCATCGGACCATCGCGCAGCCAAGTGTGCGGCACGATGTCCCAGCCGAATGCCTGCGAGACCAGGTACGCGGCCACCTCCCGGTGGGCCAGGGTGCCGTGGGGAAAGTCCCACAGCGGAGTTTCGCCGGCTATCGGCTTGTAGACGACCACCACGTCGCCGATGCTGCCCAGAAATGTAGCGTTTGAAGCCGTCGTGATGCGGCCGGTGAGCGTCAGCTCGGCGGTCCCGAGCTCCGGCGTCGGCATCAGACCTCGGGAAGGGTGCAGATGTGCCCGTCGGCGTCGATGGGGTACCCGCAGAGCGGGCACGTCGGACGCCCGGCGCCCACGATCTCTCGGGTGCGCTTGGCGAAGGCCCGGGCCGTGCCGACCGGCATGCGGACCAGCAGCATTTCGGTCTCGTTAGCGCCGTCCTCATCGTTGGCATCGGCATCGGCATCGGCCTCGGTGATGGCGTAGGCCTCTAGTACCACCTGGGCCGTGGTTGGGTCCCAACCTAGGCTCATGGCGCCGGTGCGGAACTGCTCCTGAACGGCCTCGAGCTGGTCATTGTCGACAAGTTCAATGGGAGTACCCGTGGGAACGCTGAACGGGTTGCCCTCCACGGTGATGAGCTGGTCGAGAATTTCGTCGATCTTCTCCGCGAGCAGAGCCGACTGCTCTTTCTCCAGGGCAACACTCACGATCTGCGTCCCTGCGCGCACCTGCAGGTAGAACGTGCGCGCCCCCGGAAGGCCAATGGTGCCGACGACGACCCGATCAGGCCAGGCAAACTCGTGAACACGTGTAGGCATGTCAGTATTCTAGGCACATGAGGTTCATGGCGCCTTTTGCCCTGCACCGCCGCCCACCGGCGCATCGCCAGAGTGGATGCCGTTCGTCAGCCACGACAGATCACCCGCGTCGGTGTTGGTCGCATAGACGCTCGGCCGACTACCGCCGTAGCGCACGATCGATACGGAACCGGGGCCCACGGTAATACGCTGGAACAGGTCAAGGTGCATGCCGAAAGCGTCGGCGAGGATTGACTTGATGATGTCCCCGTGGCTCACCGCCACCCACACGGCTCCTGGCCCGTACTCGGCTTCGAAGGCTGCATCGTGGCGTCGAATCGCGGCCACCGACCTAGCCTGCATCGCGGCCATGGATTCACCTCCGGGAAAGACGACGGCGGACGGTTGGGACTGCACAACCGGCCACAGATCCTCGGTCGCGAGGTCACTGAGCGTGCGGCCCTGCCACTGGCCGTAATCGCACTCGGTGAGATCGAGATCGACCGGCGCGTATGGCGTGCCAGCCTGGCGATCGAGGATGAGCTGGGCGGTCTGCTGACACCGCTCAAGCGGGCTCGACACCACCGCGACCAAGGGCACCGCCGCGAGCCGGTCTCCAGTCAGAGCCGCCTGGTCGCGCCCGACTTGGTCCAGGCTGATGCCGACCGCCCGCCCGGCCAGCAGCCCCGTGGCATTGGCTGTGGTGCGGCCGTGCCGCACGAGAATAACTGTCGCCATCCACCCAGCCTAACCACCCGCTCGCTGCGGTGGAGCCGATATTTACGCCGTCCTATCCGGCACGGGGTAGACCAGGGCAACTTCGCCGGCCGGACGCCTGCTGCCCACGGCGAGCACGGCGTGTACATCCTGGTCAGGTGCCCGACACGGCACTACGTTGGAACGTCGGCTCAGTTCTGGCTCAACCTGCAGACGCATTACGATCTCGACGTTGCCGAAGATCGTGCGGCTGGGCAGATCGCTGCCTTCACGCCTCTCAAGGTCGCGTGAACAAATCGGTGCGGCTGGTCATCGACATGCCGGTACAGTTCATCTCGCGAGTTATCCACATAGCGCAACTCAGCCGTCCTGCGCAGCTTGCGCTTTGGCAATACTTGGTGGATGGGAATCAGATATTACGCATATGCATTCGACGGCGACCTCACTGAACAGGTGCTTTCCGACCCGATGACCTTCGTGTCGGTCGATCCGCTTGCTGATGCTTGGGGCCTTGACCCTGGTGTCGGGATCAGTGGTACCACCTTCGAACAATTGATATCGGAGCGCGACATGCTCTATCTGGACAAGGCATGGCGGCATCTGCAGGTTCTCACGGCCCCATTGGGGGAGGCCATGGCGGCGCGACCCGCTTTTCGTATGTTTGAAGGCAACGTGACCATGCATGGCGAAGGTTGGGATCCGTGGGTAAGGGCCTTGACTCCGTCCGAGGTTTTGGCGATTGCTCAGGACTTGGACGATATCTCTGATGCGGAGGTGAGGCTGCGGTTGCCGGATTCGCCATGTGTGGATCGGGACCTTGACGTCGAGTATGCCGTTGGCTATCTTCGACGGGCTCGGGTCTTCGCCACCAATCTCGCCGACGAGGGGCGCGGCATGGTCTACCTGATCGGGTAACGATCATCCTGTCTTAACCCCAACCGGCGACATCCTGGCTCAGGATATTAGGCCAGGTTTCGACGTCGTCCGGGGTGCGGGCTACTGTCAGCGTTGCTTGCGGGAGCAGCGCGGCAAGGGTTTCCGCGGTTGACAGCGGGTGGCCCGGATCATCGACCCACGCCAGGATCGTCGTCGGTACGTCGATTCGCGCGAGGGCCTCAGGAGCAGGCAGATCGCTGAGTGCCGCGCCTCGAAACAATGACGGCAAGAGGGAGTCGGCGACGTCGGGCACCGTCTCCGGCGCACCAATTGTGGCCGGCGGCGCCGTTGCCCCGCGCGTGGTGGCGAGGAACGCCTCGACACCAACAGACTCGATAAGCGCCGCGGCTACCCGGTAGTTTGCAGCCTGTGCAGCTCGGGTTTCCCACGCGGTGGGTGGCACCATAAGCGTGAGCCCGGTAAAGCGGCCTGGCTCGCGGGAAGCGGCGTGCAAGAGTGTGCCGGTACCCATGGAGGGACCAACTCCGTGGACACGTTCGCCTGGGAACCAGTGATCGAGCAGTCGCAGGAGGTCGTCTGCGAGGTTTTGCCATTGATATTCCTCGGGGACCTTCCGACCCGTCGACCGGCCATGGCCGCGTGCGTCGTACCGCAGCAGTCGAGTTCCACTAAGCCCTCGGCCGAGGTCGAGGTTGAGCACCCGATCGCGTGCGCGGCTTGAGGTAAGTCCATGCAGTTGGACAATCGGGTGTCCACCTTCATCGCTCAAAGCAACCGCAAGCTCGGCTCCGGGAACCTCGAAAGTGGGCATCAGGCTCCTCGTTTCGTGACTGGCCGCGTCACCTCTTGCGGCCGCGTTGAACATTCAGGCTATCTGGGGCGATAGGATACTGCCATGCGCCTGACCAACGTCACGCACCTGCGCCTACCATTCGGACGACTTTGGGGCTATGACGTCAGTGTGTCTGCGCTCGGCCGACGCCTTCCAGTGTCCTTTGACCAGCGGCTCCATGTAGGGGCAGGCGACCGCCCCGGCTCCTGGATGGCATTGTCTTTTCGGCTGCCTACACCAACTCATCGTGAGTCAATTGCCGATGCCTGGCTGGCTGTCGTCGCCCGTCATGGCACACTGCGAACGGCATTCGTGCCCGGCGCGGATGGTGATCCGGAGCTTCACGAAATTGATATTGCTCCGGGAACCTGGGTGGAGCATCAGGTACCTTCTGGCCAGGCCGTCAATGACGCGGTGCGGGACATTCTCGATGCCGCATGTTCGCCATACCAACGTCCCTCACACCGGCTGTGCGTACTGGAGACCGCTGCCGGACTCACGGTCGTGATTGCGGCCGACCACGCCCACGTCGATATGTGGTCGATGCTGGTGATCGCGCGCGACCTGCTGTCGGCGCTCGACGCCGGGAGGGCGGGCCGTGAACCGTTGCCCGGGCCGGCGCCGGCATTTGTTGAACACACGCAAGCACTGCTGGATCGGAATGCGGCGCCGGATCACGTGCGTCACCGATGGGAAGAAATCATCGGGGACAGCGGCGGCGTCATGCCGCAATTCCCCCTGCCCCTGGGTGCGCCCAATCCGCAGCGCGAGCGTGTGGAAGTTCGCGATGTGTTCGATCTCGACGACGGTGCCGCATTTGCTGCGCAAGCCCGCAATGACGGTGTCTCGACGCTCGCACTCGCAGTTGTTGCGATGACAGCGGTAACCCGCGAGTTGGCAGGGACCCCATTGCGAGCCGTCTTTCCCGTGCACAGCCGCTTCGACGACAAATGGCATGACTCAGTCGGCTGGTTCATAACCAATTCGGTACTTGAGTCGTCGGCCGCCGAGCCACTCGCTGCGGCGGCCGCCGTGAAAGAGGCTGTGCAGCTTGGCTCGTGGCCGCTCGCAGACGTGCTGGCTCCATGGGGCGGCATGCCCGTAGCTCCTGGGATGTTCGCGATCTCCTGGCTGGACCTGCGCAGGCTGCCGGTGCGAATCGACTCTGTCGGACTCGACGCCCAGTATGTGAGCGCGACAATCGACACGGACGGCGTCATGCTTTGGTTCATCCTGGACGAGTCCGGTCTGCACTTGAGATGCCGCTATCCCGACACCGTTGAGGCTCGAGCCAACGTCGGCGGATGGCTTGATCTGCTGGTCGCCCGGCTGCAGGCAGATGCGCGATCCTCGGTTCGAGGACTGCTGCGGGTGGCGGGCCGCACCTTCAGGCTGGAACGGGCGAGTCGCGATGATGTCGAGGCCATCGCCGCGCTGCTGTCTGATGATCAGTTCGGTCCCGATCGTGAGTGCGTCGAGCTCGAACGGTACGAGGCGGCCTACAACCTGGTTGTTCGAGACAGTTCCAACTATCTGGGGGTTGTCCGCAATGATGCCGATCGCATCGTTGCCACGATGCAATTGACCGTCATTCCAGGACTTTCCCGGGGTGGTTCTTCCCGACTTCAGATCGAGGGACTGCGGGTTGCTGCCGCGGAACGTTCACAGGGCCTGGGCACCGCGATGCTTGAGTGGGCACACAATTTCGGGCGTGCGCGTGGGGCGCAACTGGCGCAGGTGACCACCGACGAAGCACGGGAACGGGCCCGCGCCTTCTACACGCGGCTCGGATACCGGACTGCCCACGTAGGGCTGAAGCGGAGCATATAGGCATCTTCAGTGATGGAGAAATAACCGAGATAAGCCCCCGGTTCGCCTTGAATCGGGGCTTATGTCATGTTGGCGTGGATTACGGAACCACTAGGACGTCCTTCAATGATTGCATCTCGATAACAAACTTTACCGGCGGGAAACTTTAGACCCAAACATCCGTTCCGGGCGCTAGGCTACTGCTCATGTGAGACCAGCCACAAGCCTGCTGAGGGGGTTGTGGCAGTCTGCCGGAGTCAACAGCGCCGGCTTTTTCCACTCAAAAAAATAGGAGGCGGAATGCGTTTCGGACGTACTTCCAAAGCAGTGGGCATTGCGGCAATCGCCGCGATCGCACTGAGCGCCTGTGCCGGCAATTCCGGTGGCAATACCCCATCCACCGGAGCAGCCAAGACGGGTGGCACGGCCACTGTGGTCGAGGTCAACGCTTTCAACACGTTCAACCCCAACACAGCCGACGGCAATACTGACATCAACTCCAAGGTCAGCTACGCGACGCACTCGGGCTTCTACTACATCGACAACAAGCTGAACGTCGTCCACAACGACAAGTTCGGCAAGATGGAAAAGGTCTCGGACAATCCGCTGACCGTCAAGTACACCATCAACAGCGGCGTGAAATGGTCCGATGGCACGCCCGTTACGGCCGCGGACCTCCTCCTGCAGTGGGCGGCCTTCTCCGGTTACTACGACGACGCGGATCCCAAGGCCAAGACCGGTACGTCCTACTTCTCCTACGCTGGTGACAACACCGGCCTCAGCCTGACGGACTTCCCGGAGATCGGCGACAACAACCAGTCCCTGACGCTCAAGTACTCCAAGCCGTTCGCTGACTGGGAGATCGTGCTTGGTGGTCCCGGCATTGACGTTCCTGCCCACGTCCTTGCGCAGAAGGCCGGCCTGAA
The DNA here is from genome assembly GCF_056397865.1 of Arthrobacter sp. 05L417. Lineage (NCBI taxonomy): Bacteria > Bacillati > Actinomycetota > Actinomycetes > Micrococcales > Micrococcaceae > Arthrobacter > Arthrobacter sp. 05L417. The sequence continues at coordinate 175,842 of NZ_JBFTOG010000001.1, read as the reverse complement.
GGACACCCAGGCCTTGATTGACTTCTTCAAGAGCAAGCCGCGCGGAAATACCAAGGCACCGCTGCCTACGGACCCGAAGCTGAAGGCAATGTCGGACATGTGGAACACGGGCTTCGACACGAAGACGCTTCCCGCAGACCCCACCCTGTTCCTCTCTAACGGTCCTTACATCGTGAAGAGCATGAACCAGGACCAGTCCCTCACCATGGTCCGCAACAAGGACTACAACTGGGGACCGACTCCAAACCTTGACGAAATCACCGTCCGATACATCGGTTCGGCACCGGCACAGGTCCAGGCCCTCAAGAACGGCGAAGCGGACATCATTGCCCCGCAGGCTTCCGCCGACACCCTTGAACAGCTCAAGGCACTCACCAGCCAGGGCGTCACCGTTGACCAGGGCAACCAGCTGGCCTTCGATCACTTGGACCTGAACTTCTCGGGCCCGCTGGCTGACCAAAACGTGCGCACGGCATTCATGAAGACCGTGCCCCGCAAGGACATCGTCAGCAAGATCATCGGCAAGCTTGACCCGAACGCGAAGCCGCTGGACTCGCAGATCTTCGTTCCCCAGCAGGCTGCCTACGCTGATTCCGCCAAGAACAATGGCTCCTCGGCCTACCAGGACGTGGACATCGATGGAGCCAAGAAGCTCCTCAACGGCGCTACACCGGAAATCCGCATCATGTACAACAAGGACAACCCGAACCGTGTTGACGCTTTCTCGCTGATCCGCGAATCCGCCACCAAGGCGGGCTTCAAGATCGTCGACGGCGGCCTCGGTGCCTCCGACTGGGGCAAGGCGCTCGGAAAAGGCGGCTACGATGCCACGATCTTTGGTTGGATCAACCCGGGCGTCGGAGTCTCCGGCGTTCCGCAGATCTTCAAGACCGCTGGTGGCAACAACTTCAACCAGTTCAGCAACACCGATGCTGACAAGTTGATGGAAGAGCTCGTAGTCACTACGGACCGCAGCAAGCAGGACGACCTTGAGAAGCAGATCGACAAGAAGATCTGGGACAGCGCTTATGGTGTTCCGCTCTTCCAGTCGGTGAACGTGGACGCTTACAGCGACCGCATCACGGGCGTGAAGCTCATGCCGAACCAGACTGGCGTTTGGTGGAACTTCTGGGAGTGGGCTCAGAAGTAGGTCCCAACTCAGCGAGCAACACCGCTAGCCGGGGCGCCGGGACCGAAGATTCATGGTCCCGGCGCCTTCGGGTTGGTACACCAGCTAAACTGTCTGCTTCCCACCGACCTCAAGCAGGGAAGGGACACGATCCTGCGATAGGCACTGGCGATCCCGGGCCTGGATTTCGAGGTTTCACACCATGTTGACCTATATCGTCCGTCGGCTCGTCACGGCGGCACTCATTCTTCTTGGAGCATCATTCCTGGTGTATCTCCTGACAGCGTTGTCAGGGGATCCCTTGGCAGAGTTCCGAGCCAGCAGCGCACCGAACCGGCAAGCGCTCATGGACTCACGAACCAATTTGCTCGACCTCAACACACCTGCCCCGCTGCGCTACTTCAAGTGGCTCGGCGGCGCCGCCCAGTGTCTCGTGCCTTTCGGGAACGCCTGCAACCTCGGTAAGAACATCGCGGGACAGCCGATTACGGAGGCACTCGGCTTCGCGCTGGTTCAAACTTTGACTCTCGTCACCGGCGCAACAGTCCTTGCCATTCTCATTGGCATTTCCCTAGGCGTGGTCACTGCCCTCCGTCAGTACAGCGCCTTGGACTATGGCGTGACGTTCATGGCCTTCCTGTTCTTCTCCCTGCCGATCTTCTGGGTTGCCGTGCTCCTCAAGGAATTCGGCGCCATCGGCTTCAATGACTTCCTTCGAAATCCGGAAATACCACCGGCCGTGGCCTTGGGGATTGGTGCCGTTCTTGGCGTCATCGCCGCTGTGGTCGTCGGGGGAGCGGCCAAGCGCCGCCTGATCGTCGGTGGATCGGTATTTGCGGTTGTCTCCCTCATCCTCTTCTACTTCTCCTTGACGCAGTGGTTCCGCAACCCTGGTTTGGGCCCCGTCATCATCGCCATTCTTGGTGCGGGAATCGCCGTCGGAATCACCATTCTGGTTTCCGGGCTTAAGAACCGGAAAGCGCTGCAATCGAGCTTGATCGTGGTCGGCATCGGCGTCATCGCGTACTTTGCAGTGCAACCGCTGCTCAATGAGGCTACCGGGCTGATGATTTTCCTTCTTGCCATCGCCACTATCCTTGTTGGCATGGCCGTCGGGTACTTCATGGGCGGCTACGACCGCGGACAGTCAATGCGTGCAGCCGCCATCACCGCCTTCCTGGTCGGGGCACTCGTGATCGTGGACCGTTTCATGCAAGCGTGGCCGTCCTACTTCAACAACAGCAGGGTGCGTGGACGTCCGATCGCGACCATCGGGGCCGGAACCCCGAACATCCAGGGCGATTTCTGGATCCTGTCAACGGACACCCTCACCCACCTGGTCCTGCCGACGGTCGCCTTGATCCTGGTGTCCCTGGCCAGCTACACGCGATTCACGCGTTCGTCGATGCTGGAAATCATGAACATGGACTTCATCCGGACGGCGCGGGCAAAGGGCTTGAGTGAGCGTTCGGTGGTCATGGGTCACGCCTTCCGTAATGCGCTGATCCCGATCGCGACGATTGTTGCTTTCGACATCGGAGCCCTCATCGGCGGTGCCGTCATCACGGAGACAGTTTTCTCTGTCCGCGGCATGGGCTTCTTGTTCATCGACGGGCTTCTGCACATTGACCCGAACCCGGTCATGGGTGTCTTCCTGTGTGTGGCCGTTACGGCCATGGTCTTCAACCTGATAGCGGACCTCGCTTACTCCGCACTCGACCCACGTGTAAGGATCAAAGCATGAGCCAGCCAACACAAGAGGAAGAACTCCTCGCGCAACAGGCGCTCGCTGAAGCTGCAGCCACCCAAACAGGCAGCGAAATCACCAGCGGCCTGAGCCAAGGCCAGATCGTCCGCAAGAGGTTTTTCGGCCACACCGGCGCCCTGATCGGTTTGGCAGTCTTCGTGGTGATCTTCCTGCTCGCCTTTACCGCGGTGGGTGCCTTTGGCCTACCGGGATGGTGGAAGTACAACTATTTGGACGTTTCGCCGCTCGTCAACGACGGCGCTCCGACGTCATCATTATGGCCGTTTGCCTGGGGCGAGCATCCGTTCGGCCAGGACCGGATTGGACGCGACCTGTTCGCCATGACCATGCGTGGCGCACAACAGTCCATCACGGTCATGCTACTGATCGGCGGCATTGCGGGTGCGATCGGCGCGATCATCGGGGGACTTGCAGGCTATTTCCGCGGCTGGGTCGAAGCCATCCTCATGCGCCTCACCGACGTCATCATCATCATTCCGCTGCTGCTCCTCGCAGCCGTCGTCGGTCAGATTGCCAGCCGAAGGGATGAAGGAAGCTGGATCGCCGGCTTCGCGTCCAGCAACAGCGTCGTCATCCTGGGTATTTTCCTCGGACTCGTCAGCTGGGTGGGCCTGGCCCGGCTTGTCCGCGGTGAGTTCTTGACCCTGCGGGAGCGGGAATTCGTAGATGCCGCCCGGATCTCCGGAGCCTCCAACGCCAGGATCATCTTCAAGCACATTCTCCCGAATGCAGTTGGCGTGCTGATCGTCAACGTCACCTTGACGATGTCCGCTGCGATCCTGCTTGAGACGGCCCTCAGCTACCTCGGCCTGGGTGTACATTCACCGGACACCTCGCTGGGCCTGTTGATTTCGCAGAACCAGGAGGCCTTCGCCACGCGGCCATGGCTGTTCTGGTACCCCGGCCTCTTCATCATCCTGATCTGCCTCAGCATCAACTTCATTGGAGACGGCCTGCGGGACGCCTTCGATCCGCGGCAGAAGAAATTCAAAGCCAAGAGCGCCGTCGAAACAACGCGCCATTCAAGCACGACGACGGCGCCGCTCGCCGATACTGCGCAGGGCAGCTGAGTGGGACCCACCTTGGGGGACCTATTGCAGGAAGACCGCCCAGTAGCTGGCCGCCACGAGAGCTACCGTGGCGGCCACGCGGAACCAAGCAACGCTCACGGTCACCAAAGTGTCCTCTGCCCGGCCAGGTTCGACACGGCCGGATTCCACGAGGCTCTGCCAGCGACTCCTGACCAAGACAGCCGCGATACCGGAATCCGTGTTCCTCAGGTCTCCGGGACGGACAGAGCTGCCCGGACCGTACGTAGTGCCGGGGAGGCCTTTCAGGTGCTCGGGGCGGGCATTGCGCCCGCCCCAGATACCGGGGGCGGGCGCAGCCCACGCCGGATACTTCTTGCGCGGCGTCATGAGGGTGAGGGCATACCGGGTATCCACCTGTACCAGGGCGTCCCACGGGACTTCGATGGTCCGGTAGGGATTTTCCAGCGTGACTCCGGAGTCCCGGACCTCCACCGCCGGGCGCCAAAAGAGCAACCAGCCCAGGAAAGCAATCAAGAGCAGGGGAGTGGTGCCCAAAAGCGCACCGGGTCCGGCCACCACAAGGGTCACGACTATCCCGAAGGCCGCGACTGCCCAGCAAATCCAGGCGAACAGCCTGCTGGTGCGGGCCTTGAAGATTTCGACATTTCCGGCATGCGGCTCTTGGCTCATGCCCCTAATAATTCAGGATTCCGGGCTACTTCACTAATCACCCCTTGGAGGGTGGCCCGGGTGGAAGGGAATACCCAACATGACTGACAACGCCAGCCCCGAACCAGAGGCAACGCAGCTTGAGACTGCCTCGGACAAGACTGCGCCGGGGAGCGTGGTACTGGAAGTCCGCGATCTCAGTGTGGACTTCGGCGTGGAGAAGAAGTGGATCCCGGCCGCCATCGGACTGAACTATGAGGTCCGGGCAGGCGAGGTCCTCGCGATCGTTGGAGAGTCCGGTTCCGGGAAGAGCGCGAGCTCCATGGCTTTGCTGGACCTCCTGCCCAGCAACAGCCGGGTAACCGGCAGTGTGAAGCTCTCGGGCAAGGAGTTGCTTGGCGCAAAGGCAGGCGCTATCCGGGAAGTCCGCGGCAAGGACGTCGCAGTGATTTTCCAGGAGCCCATGACGGCCCTCAACCCGGTTTACACAGTGGGTGCCCAGATTGTTGAAACAATCCGGCTGCACAATGTGGTTTCTCCGCTCGAAGCCAAGGAGCGTGCATTGCGCATGCTGGAACTGGTGGAGCTTCCCGACCCGGAGAAGGCCTTCAAGTCATATCCGCACCAGCTTTCCGGTGGCCAGCGCCAGCGCGCCATGATCGCCCAGTCGTTGTCCTGCGATCCGAAGCTCCTCATCGCGGATGAGCCCACCACGGCCCTCGATGTGACTGTCCAGGCCGAAATCCTGGACCTGATGCGCCATCTGCGCAACAAGCTGGACAGCGCCATTGTCCTCATCACGCACGACATGGGCGTGGTGGCCGACTTGGCCGACCGCATTGCAGTGATGCGCAAGGGCGTCATTGTGGAGACCGGCACCGCGCAGCAGATCTTCAGCAACCCGCAGCATGAGTACACACAGGCGCTTCTGGCAGCGGTCCCGCACCTGGGGCAAGGGGCGGACAAGGCCGACGTCGACGTGACCGCGGCATTGGCTGCGGCAACCAACACGGAGCTGGAATCCGTTGAACATGACGAGCTGCTTCGCCGGGAACGCGAGAACCAGGCAGCGTTGAAGGCAGCGGCGGAAGAAGCGGCCAAGCCCAAGGGAAACCCCGTGCTCGAGCTGATCGACGTCGCTATTGAATACCCCAAACAGGGACGGGTGCCCGCGTTCCGAGCTGTCGAGGGAGCCAACCTCGTGATCTACCCCGGCCAAGTGGTGGGCCTTGTCGGGGAGTCCGGTTCGGGCAAAACGACCATTGGACGCGCCGCCGTCGGGCTCTTGCCTGTGGCCGCCGGCAGCATGCGTGTGGTGGGACAGGACATTTCCGCGGCCAAACGGAATGGAAAGCAACTGCACGAAGTGCGGCGCGACATCGGCATGGTGTTCCAGGACCCGTCGTCGTCGTTGAACCCGCGGCTGCCCATCGGCGAAAGCATCGGCGAACCGATGTTCCTCGCCGGGGTCGCGAAGGGAGTCGATCTGCAGAAACGGATCGAGACCCTCTTGGACCAGGTGGAACTGCCGCGCGGCTACCGAAACCGCTATCCGCATGAATTGTCAGGTGGGCAGAAGCAGCGCGTCGGTATTGCCCGTGCGTTGTCCCTGCAGCCCAAGCTCATGGTGGCAGATGAGCCGACGTCGGCGCTGGACGTTTCGGTCCAGGCAAAAGTTCTTGAACTCTTCCAGAACCTGCAGAAGGAGCTCGGATTCGCTTGCCTGTTCGTCACGCACGACCTCGCCGTGGTTGATGTGCTCGCAGACCGGATCTGCGTGATGCAGCGGGGCCGGATTGTGGAGCAGGGCACCAGGGAGCAGATCCTTCGCAATCCGCAGGAGCCTTACACACAGAGGCTGCTGGCCGCGGTCCCGCTTCCGGACCCCGAGAAGCAGCGCGAGCGTCGGGAACTGCGCGCCCAGCTCATGGCTGCCGGCATCGAGTAGCCACCCGGGGGCATTCCCGGCGGCACGAACCGACTGTCGCAACCACAAAAGAGTCTCCGTCGCCATTGGCGGCGGGGGCTCTTTTCGTCATTGTGTGGGGCACAGGATTTGCCCGTCGCACTCCCTTTAGGGTCCCCGAAAAGGCCCTGGTTTCCGCGGGAAAACAGGGGTCAGGCATGTCGAGTTTACCAAGGACCAACCCGTTACCTGAAATGACTGCTTCATTTACTTGAAATGACTGCTTCATTACTAAAACTGTCAAGAGCACACTTCGTTGTTCATGCCAATGGGATTCCATATTTCGGACAAGGTGTGGTTAGGATTACACATCCACGTAGGCCGCGTCACAGGATAATTCTGTGTCTGGCCCCGGAGGCAGCCATGAGTTGCCCCGACCCATCCCCCTGAATCCATAGGAGGCGGAATGCGTTTTTCGCGCACTTCCAAAGCTCTAGGCTTGCTGGCAGTCGCCGCACTTGCCCTTACCGGATGCGGCAGCGCCGGCTCCGCGAGCAGTGGCCAGACCGCTGCCGGCGATCCGAACAAAATCATCACCGCATACAGCAATGAACCCCAGCACCCCCTGCTGCCGTCCAACACCAACGAGGTGTACGGCGGTCGCGTCGTCGAACTCCTGTTCGAAGGCCTGCGAAGCTACGACGCCAGCGGAAAGTCCGTGAACGCTCTCGCGGAATCCATTGACACGACTGACGGCCAGAATTACACCATCAAGGTGAAGAAGGGCACCAAGTTCACCAACGGCGAGGAAGTCACCGCCAAGAGCTTCGTTGACGCCTGGAACTTCGCCGCCCTGAGCACCAACGCGCAGGCCAGCAGCAGCTTCTTCGAATCCATTGAAGGCTACGACGCAGTCAGCGCCACCAAGAAGACCACGGGCGCGGACGGCAAGTCCACATCGACTCCCGCGCCGACCGCGCAGACCATGTCCGGCTTGGTTCTGAAGGACGACTCGACCATCACGGTGAAGCTGGCCCAGCCGGAAGCCGACTGGCCGTTGCGCCTCGGCTACTCCGCCTTCATGCCGCTCCCGTCCGATGCCCTCAAGGATCCGAAGGCCTTCGGCGAAAACCCCATCGGCAACGGCCCGTACAAGATGGCCGCCAAGGGCGCCTGGCAGCACGACAGCCAGATCGCCCTCGTCAAGAACGCCGACTACCAGGGTCCCCGCATGGCCAAGAACGGCGGCGTGACCTTCAAGTTCTACACCGATCCTGCTCCGGCATACACGGACATCCAGGCCAACAACCTTGACGTCACCGACGTCTTGCCGACGAACGCCCTGAAGACGTACACCACGGACTTCCCGGACCACAACCTCAACAAGGCTTACGCAGGCAACGCGACGCTCAACATCCCGAACTACCTGCCTGAGTTCCAGGGAGACGCCGGCAAGCTCCGTCGCCAGGCCATCTCCATGGCCATCAACCGCGACGAAATCACCAAGGTCGTCTTCAACGGCACCCGCATCCCCGCCAAGGACTTCACGTCGCCCTCCGTTGATGGCTACAACGCCAACGTGGCCGGCTCCGATGTCCTGAAGTTCGACGCCGCGAAGGCCAAGGAACTCTGGGCCAAGGCCGACGCCATGAGCCCGTGGCCCGCCGGCAAGACCCTCCAGCTGGCGTACAACACCGACGGCGGCAACAAGGAATGGATCGACGCCGTTGCCAACAACCTGAAGAACAACCTCGGAATCAAGGCCGAAGGCCAGCCGTTCGCAAAGTTCGCCGAGATCCTCAACCTCCGCAAGGCGAAGACCCTCCCGGGCTTCACCCGCGCAGGCTGGCAGGCCGACTACCCGTCGCTGTTCAACTTCCTCGGCCCGGTCCTGCAGACCGGCGCCAGCGCCAACTATGAGGGCTACAGCAACCCGGCATTCGACAAGCTGCTGAACGAAGGCCTCGCTTCCAAGACCACGGACGACGCCAACAAGAAGTTCACCCAGGCACAGGAAATCCTGTTCCAGGACCTGCCGAACCTGCCCCTGTGGTACCAGGCACGCCAGGCCGTATGGAGCCAGAACGTGACCAACGTCGACTCCGGCTGGAACGGCGTCCTGCTGTACTACAACATCACCGCAAAGTAGTCCTTCTGGACTTGTTCCAAGCTCGTTAGCGCATGGGGGTCCGGCCACAAACCGGGCCCCCATGCCTTGATTCGGCACGAAAGCTGTCCCTTATGAATCCCCATACTTCCAAGAGCGCACAGGAACCGTTGCTGTGACCCAGTACATCCTCCGGCGTTTGCTGCAGGTCATTCCCGTGTTCCTGGGAACCACCCTGCTCGTGTACTTCATGGTCTTCGCCCTTCCGGGCGACCCCATCCGCGCCCTCTTCGGCGACCGACCGCCCAGCGAAGCCGTCATTGCCGCGCTGCGCCAGCAATACAACCTCGACCAGCCGTTCTGGGTCCAATACGGCTTGTTCCTCAAGAACCTGTTCACCTTCAACCTCGGGGTGGACTTCACCGGCCAGCCAATCGCAGCCACCCTTGGCCGCATCTTTCCCGTGACCGCCATGCTCGCCGTCGAGGCCTTGGCCATTCAGGCCGTGTTCGGTGTGGCCTTCGGCCTGGTTGCCGGCTTGCGCAAGGGAAAAATCTTCGACTCCACCGTGCTGGTCGCCTCCCTCGTGGTCATTGCCGTCCCGACGTTCGTCCTGGGTTTCGTGCTTCAGCTCGTCGTCGGCGTGCAACTCGGCTGGGCCAAGCCGACCGTTGGATCCAACGCGGATTGGGGCACCCTGGTCCTTCCGGCCACGGTGCTTGGCCTCGTGTCCTTTGCGTACGTGCTGCGCCTGACCCGCGCCTCGGTCATTGAAAACATGAACGCCGACTACGTCCGCACCGCAACCGCAAAGGGCCTCTCCCGCCCCCGCGTGGTCCTGGCCCACATCCTGCGGAACTCCATGATTCCCGTGGTCACCTACCTGGGCGCGAACCTGGGTGGCTTGATGGGCGGCGCGATCGTGACCGAAGGCATTTTCAACGTGCCCGGCGTCGGCCAAAAGCTCTACCAGGCCGTGATCCGCAGCGAAGGCCCCACCGTCGTCGCCATTGTGAGCGTGCTGGTACTGGTCTTCGTTGCCGCCAACCTGTTGGTGGACCTCCTCTACGCCTGGCTTGACCCCAGGATTCGTTATGAAAAGTAGATCCGTTATGAAAAGTAACCGTCAGATCGAGCACTACGTTGCCCCTATCGACGAGACACCGCTGCTGGCGACCGATACCCTCAAGGTCGACGCGGCCCCCCTGAGCCTGTGGGCGGATGCCTGGCGGAAGCTCCGCCGTCGGCCGCTCTTCATTATCTCGGCGCTCATGATTCTGCTGCTCCTCGTCGTCGCGTTCTTCCCGGGCCTGTTCACGCAGACAGCCCCGAACGACAACTGCCAGCTGGGCGATTCCCTCGCTGGCCCCTCAGCCGGCCACCCCCTGGGATTCACTTTCCAGGGTTGCGACATCTACTCCCGCGTCATCCACGGCACGCAGGCATCCTTGACCGTCGGCGTCGTCTCCGTCATCTTCGTCCTGATCATCGGCGTGACGCTCGGCGCACTGGCAGGCTTCTTCGGCGGCTGGGTTGACACCATCATTGCCCGTATTGGCGACATCTTCTTCGCCTTGCCTTTGGTCCTCGGCGCGCTGGTGGTCACCCAGCTGCCCTTCTTCCGCGAGAACAAGAGCGTCTTCACGGTGGTCATGGTCATTGTGATGCTCGGTTGGCCGCAAATGGCCCGCATCACCCGCGGTGCCGTGATCGAGGTCCGCAACGCGGATTTCGTCACCGCCGCACGCTCGCTCGGTGTCTCCAAGATCGGCACGCTGGTCCGGCACGTCGTTCCAAACGCGCTTGCGCCGATCATCGTCCTGGCCACCATGGAGCTTGGCGTCTTCATCGTGACGGAAGCAACGCTGTCCTTCCTTGGCATTGGCCTGCCCGGAAGCATCATGTCCTGGGGTAACGACATTTCCGCGGCGAAGGACACGTTGCGCACCAACCCCGAAGTGCTGATGTTCCCCGCAACCGCACTGTCCATCACGGTCCTGAGCTTCATCATGCTTGGCGACGCGCTGCGTGACGCCCTTGACCCCAAGAGCCGCAAGCGATGAAGGAGGCAATCATGGCAACATCCAACGTCACCATCGACGAAGCCGGAACCGAAGAGCGTCCGCTCCTGGAAATCCGGGACCTCGCCATCTCCTTCCAGACGGCGGGCGGCGAATTCCAGGCCGTCAAGAACGCGCACCTGACCATCATGCCCGGCGAGACTGTCGCCATTGTGGGGGAGTCCGGTTCGGGCAAGTCGACGACGGCGCTCGCCGCCATTGGTCTCCTGCCGGAGAACGGCAGGGTTTCCGGCGGGCAGATCCTGCTCGACGGCGAGGACATCTCCCACGCTCCGGAACGTCGCATGATCGAGCTGCGCGGCAACACGATCGGCATGGTTCCGCAGGATCCGATGTCCAACCTCAACCCGGTCTGGAAGATCGGCTACCAGGTCCGCGAGACGCTGCGCGCCAACGGCAAGCCCAGCGCTCCTGCCGACGTCGCCCGCGTCCTGGGGGAAGCGGGCCTGCCGGACTCCGCACGCCGCGCCAAGCAGTATCCGCACGAATTCTCCGGCGGCATGCGCCAGCGGGCCCTGATCGCCATCGGCCTGTCCTGCCAGCCGCGGCTCCTGATCGCGGACGAGCCGACGTCGGCCCTGGACGTGACGGTGCAGCGGCAGATCCTGGACCACCTCGAGACCATGACGGCGGAGCTCGGCACGGCGGTCTTGCTCATCACCCACGACCTCGGCCTGGCGGCCGAACGTGCGGACAAAGTGGTGGTCATGTACCGCGGCAACGTGGTGGAGGCCGGTCCTTCCCTCGAATTGCTCCGTAACCCGCAACACCCCTACACCCAGCGATTGGTGGCCTCCGCACCGTCCCTCGCTTCCCGGAGGATCCAGGCCGCCAAGGCCGAAGGAATCCAGACGGAAGAACTCCTTGCACCCACCGAAGCTGTGGTCGAAAAGGCGCTGTCGGACGACGTCCTGAAGGTCGAGAGCCTCAGCAAGGTCTTCAAGCTGCGCTCCGGCGTCGGCAAGTCAACGGACTTCACCGCGGTGGACAACGTCTCGTTCAACGTCAAGCGGGGGACGACGACGGCGATCGTGGGGGAGTCGGGTTCCGGGAAGTCCACTGTGGCGCAGATGGTCCTCAACCTGCTCGCACCGACGTCGGGGCGGATCGTGTTCGACGGCGTGGACACCTCCACCTTGAACAGCCGGGAGATCTTCAAGTTCCGGCGCCGCGTCCAGCCGATTTTCCAGGACCCGTACGGTTCGCTCGACCCGATGTACAACATCTTCAGGACCATCGAGGAACCGCTCCGGACCCACAAGATCGGTGACAAAGCCAGCCGCGAGAAGAAGGTCAGGGAGCTCCTGGACCAGGTGGCGCTGCCGCAGTCCACCATGCAGCGGTACCCGAACGAGCTCTCCGGCGGGCAAAGGCAGCGCGTCGCGATCGCGCGGGCCTTGGCCCTCGACCCCGAAGTGATCATCTGCGACGAGGCGGTCTCCGCTTTGGACGTCTTGGTGCAGGCCCAGGTCCTGAACCTCCTGGCCGAGCTGCAGTCAAATCTTGGACTGACGTACTTGTTCATCACGCACGACCTCGCCGTCGTGCGGCAGATCGCCGACCATGTCTGCGTGATGCAGAAGGGCAAGCTCGTGGAAACGGGCAGCACCGACGACGTCTTCGATTCGCCGCAGCAGGACTACACCAAGGCCCTGCTCAACGCGATCCCGGGCGCCAGCCTGATGCTGCCGCCCGTGGTGGCCTGACGGGCATAGCCACCGTCCGCTCCGTGTGAGTTAGGGGAGCAAGAGAGCCGGTACCACTTCCGTGGGGGGAAGTGGTACCGGCTCTTTTGTCGTTTCCAGCTTGCCCGGAACGCCTTGCCGATTGTGATGAAGGGCACAATTCGATGGCTTGGAGGGTGATTTTTAGGCCAATAAATACCACAGCGTTTAGACTCTATGAAGGTGCCCTGTGTCAAAGGGTCTAATCCGTCGTGCGTTCCGGTTGGAAATGTCGCGATACAACAGCTGACTTCACCACTGAATCGAGCCATTACGCATGTCTGAAACCACCACCAACACCGCCGCGGCCACTGCATCGCGCAGTGATCTGCGCAACGTCGCGATTGTGGCCCACGTTGACCACGGCAAGACCACCCTGGTCGACGCCATGCTCAAGCAGACCAACTCCTTCGCCGAGCACAACCACCTGGAAGACCGCGTCATGGACTCCGGTGACCTGGAGCGCGAAAAAGGCATCACGATCCTCGCCAAGAACACCACGGTTGCCTACAACGGCCCGTCGTCCAATGGCGAGACCATCACCATCAACGTGATCGACACCCCCGGCCACGCCGACTTCGGTGGCGAGGTGGAGCGCGGCCTGTCCATGGTTGACGGCGTGGTCCTCCTGGTTGACGCTTCCGAAGGTCCGCTGCCGCAGACCCGCTTCGTGCTCCGCAAGGCCCTTGCCGCGCACCTGCCCGTCATCCTGCTGGTCAACAAGACCGACCGCCCCGACGCCCGCATCGAGGAGGTTGTCCACGAGTCCATGGACCTGCTCCTTGGCCTGGCCTCCGACCTCGCGGACGAAGTCCCGGACCTGGACCTGGACAAGATCCTGGAAGTACCCGTGGTCTACGCCGCAGCCAAGGTTGGCCGCGCCTCCCTGGACCAGCCCGCTGATGGCTCGGCACCGGATAACGAAGACCTCGAACCTCTCTTCAAGACGATCATCGAGCACATCCCGGCGCCGACCTACAACCCGAACGGTGTCCTGCAGGCGCACGTCACCAACCTCGACGCTTCCCCGTTCCTCGGCCGCCTCGCACTCCTGCGCATCTACAACGGCACCCTCCGCAAGGGCCAGACCGTCGCTTGGGCGCGTGCCAACGGCGAACTGAAGAACGTCAAGATCACCGAGCTCCTGGCCACCAAGGCCCTTGACCGCGTACCGGCAGAGTCCGCCGGCCCGGGCGAGATCGTGGCTGTTGCAGGTATCGAGGAAATCACCATTGGTGAGACCCTGACCGACGCGGAGAACCCGCAGCCGCTGCCCCTCATCACGGTGGATGACCCTGCGATCTCCATGACCATCGGTATCAACACCTCTCCGCTGGCCGGCAAGGTCAAGGGTGCCAAAGTCACGGCCCGCCAGGTGAAGGATCGCCTGGACAAGGAACTGATCGGTAACGTCTCCATCAAGGTTCTGCCCACCGAGCGTCCCGATGCTTGGGAAGTCCAAGGCCGTGGCGAGCTTGCCCTGGCCATCCTCGTGGAGCAGATGCGACGCGAAGGCTTCGAACTGACTGTCGGCAAGCCGCAGGTTGTCACCCGGACCATCGACGGCAAGATCCACGAGCCGATGGAACACATGACCATCGACGTGCCTGAAGAGTACCTCGGTGCGGTCACTCAGCTCATGGCCGCCCGCAAGGGCCGCATGACCAACATGGCCAACCACGGTACGGGCTGGTGCCGCATGGAATTCATCGTTCCGGCACGTGGCCTCATCGGCTTCCGCACCAAGTTCCTCACGGACACCCGTGGCGCCGGCATCGCTTCCTCGATCTCCGAAGGCTACGAGCCGTGGGCCGGCCCCATCGAATACCGCACCAACGGTTCGATGGTTGCCGACCGCGCCGGCGTCGTCACCCCCTTCGCGATGATCAACCTGCAGGAACGCGGTTCCTTCTTCGTGAAGCCTACGTCCGAGGTCTACGAGGGCATGATCGTCGGCGAGAACTCGCGCGCCGACGACATGGACGTCAACATCACCAAGGAAAAGAAGCTCACCAACATGCGTGCCGCTTCCTCCGATACCTTCGAGAACCTGACGCCGCCGCGCGACCTGACCCTCGAAGAGTCCCTCGAATTCGCCCGCGAAGACGAGTGCGTTGAGGTCACCCCGGAGTCCATCCGCATCCGCAAGGTGATCCTGGACGCCAACGAGCGTGCCAAGGCTACCCGCGCACGCGCCAAGGTCTGATCCTGCGCTGACTGCGCATTGACGCACCGAACGGACTGACGCATTGAATAGGGGAGCCACCGGAACAGCACGCGGCATTGCCGCGGCAGTTCCGGTGGCTCTTTTTGCTGCCCTTGCAGGCACCGCACTTCACCGGCAAGTGCTCCCCATTGACGGCGTCGACGTCTACTGGGGTGCCGCGGCGGCATTGCTCCTGCTCGCATCGCTCCAGCTCCTGCTGGGTGCGTGGTCGCGGTCCTTGCTCCCGACGGCGGTAGCGGGCATTGTTTGTTACGCAGCTGTCGGTGCGCTTTCTTCAGCCGGAACCAACAAGGCGCTGATCGTCGCAGATGCGCCGGGCAATGTATGGGTCTACGGGAGCGCGGCCGTGACGCTCGTGATGCTCTTGTGGTGCCGGCGCTACAGGCGTCCGCCGCGCGGCTAGCTAGTCGGCGCTTGGGTCCCGGTGGTGGGCGATCAAGAGCGAGGTGGCCTCGCCGTCGTCGTCTGGCGGAAGGCGCATGTATTCCTCGACGACCTCCCGCAGCTTGCCCATCATTTCCTGCTGCCGTGCGGCGTTGAACTTCACTCCAAGCCGCCAGACATCAATGTCCTCGGGCGCGAGTCCGCGGGTTTCCTGGACGAATGTTTCGATCAGGACCGGGGCAATATCGTCGACGGGAGTGCTCCACGAGGTGCGGGTGGCGATGTACGGCACCTCCCTGGCGCCCCTCTTTCCCTTCCGGCCTTCCTGCGGCTCGAGAAAACCGGTGCGCACCAAGGTCCTGACATGGTGCAAGCTCGACGCCGGATTGATGTCCAACAGCCCGGCGATCTCTTTGTTGGTGCGCGCGTGGTGCAGGCAGAGCCGGAGAATCCTCAGGCGCAGGGGCGAACTCAAGGCGCGACCCTTGGCCACCAGGTCACTGTCCTCCCGCTCGTGTTCCGTCATGGTGGCCAGTGTAGCCACCCATGAGTGATTGACATATACCAATCACTGCAGGAAACTGGGCGGGTGAATGCCGGGACCACGGACAATGCTCAGCAAACTGACACAGCGCAGCAAGCGGCCTCGCTTTGGCGGGACCGGAACTTCATTACCTTTTGGTCTGGCCAGGCCGTCAGCCAGCTCGGGGCGCAACTTGGGCAATTGGCTTTTCCCGTCCTCGCGGTGACTTTGCTCGGAGCCAGCGAGTTCGAGGTTGGCGCACTCAATGCCGCCAGCCTTGCCGCCTTCCTGCTGATCGGCTTGCCGGCGGGAGCCTGGGTGGACCGCTGGCTCAAGCGTCGCACCATGATTGTGGCGGACCTGGTCCGGACCGCGGCGATGGCCACCGTACCGATCCTCTGGTGGGGCGGCGTCCTGCAGATCTGGCACTTGTACGCCGTAGCCGCCGTCGTCGGGGCCGCAACGGTCTTCTTCGACGTTTCTTACCAGAGCTATGTGCCTGTACTCGTGGATGCCGCGAAAGTTCCGCAGGCCAACTCCAAGCTGGAAGCCACCTCCCAGATCGCACGGATCGGGGGTCCGGCCGCGGGCGGTGGGTTGCTGACGATCGTATCCGCCCCGGTGCTGTTCGTCGGCGAGGCGATCGGGTATCTGATGTCGGCCATCTTCCTGCTCAGGACGGGCGATGCGGAACGTCCCGTGCCCGCGAAGGATCGGCATCCACTGGCAAGCGAAATCAAGGAAGGCCTGGTCTTCGTGGTCAGGCATCCGTTGATCAGCAGGATTGTGGCCTGCACGGGCGGGGTCAACTTCTTCACCACGATCGCCTTCACTTTGATGCCCGTGCTGGTGCTTCGTGAACTGGAACTCGGTCCCGAGGGCATGGGCCTCATCATGGCAGTGGGCGCTGTGGGCGGACTGATCGGAGCTGTTTCCGCGCCCAAGCTCGCTGACCGGGTCGGCGAGGGGACCGTCATTCCCGTGGCGTCGATGATCAGCTCGCTTTTCCTCCTCCTGGTTCCGTTGTGCGTGCTTGCCCCCGAACGATGGATGTCCCTCGTGATGCTCATCGTCTCCGAGTTCGGGTTTGCTTTCGGAGTCCTGGTGTACAACATCATGCAGTTGAGCATGAGGCAGCGCGTGTGTCCGCCCCGGCTTCTCGGGCGCATGAATGCGTCCATTCGCTTTGTGGTGTGGGGAGTCATGCCGATCGCAGCCCTAGCCTCGGGTCTCCTGGCCGAGAACATCGGCCTCGTCCCGACACTCTGGATCGGCTTGGGCGGAAGCATTGTCTTTGTTGCACCCGTGCTGTTCTCTCCGCTGTGGGGAATGCGCAGGCTGCCGGACGAGGTGCATGGCGCCTGACCCTCTGGGGATAGGAGGCCGGGATTACTCGCGGGTTGTGCGCGTACCTCGGCGTGGCGGCGGAGGGGGGACCTCTTTTGCCGCCACGACAAGGCCCAGCGGGATCTCGACGTCGGACTGTCGGGTACGGATGATGCACGCACCCTCGGTGACGGAGAGTAGGTAGCCGAGGGCATCGGTGAAGCCGTTGTCCAGCCGGTATCGGACAACTACCCGCGTTCCGGATACGGTATTGAGCAGGAAATCCTGGGGGTGGGGCAACGTCACCAGTTCATACTATGACGCCCAGTAGTTTGGTAAGTTCCGGCTGGGGGATAATAGGCTACAGAATTCGATGTACCGGCCACAGGGCCGGTGGTACTACCCGGACATTGGCCGGGACAACTGTGGAGAGGCAAGGGACGTGACCTACGTAATCGCGCAGCCGTGTGTGGACGTCAAGGACAAGGCGTGTATTGAAGAATGCCCTGTTGACTGCATCTACGAAGGCGAACGTTCCCTCTATATCCACCCGGACGAATGCGTGGACTGCGGAGCTTGTGAACCCGTGTGCCCGGTGGAAGCGATTTACTACGAGGATGACACCCCGGAGGAATGGGCCGACTACTACAAGGCCAACGTCGAGTTCTTCGATGACCTTGGTTCCCCGGGCGGAGCTGCCAAGATCGGCAACACGGGCAAGGACCACCCCTTCATCGCCGCGCTCCCTCCGCAGAACCAAGACCACTAAGAACGGTTGCTTCCTTTGATTTCTGCGGCCCCCGCTTTCGGCCTCAACCTGCCCGACTACCCTTGGGAAGCTATGGCGCCGTACGTGGCCAAGGCTTCAGAACACCCGGGCGGAGTAGTCAATCTCTCCATCGGAACTCCTGTGGATCCTACGCCGCAGCTGGTCCGCGAGGCGCTCGCCGGGGCAGCTGACGCCCATGGTTACCCAACGGTCCACGGAACGGAAGCTCTTCGCGAGGCTGTATCCACCTGGTTTGCCAGCCGTCGCGGGGTCCCGGGGATCGATCCGAGGGACGTCCTGCCCACGGTCGGCTCGAAGGAACTGGTGGCCTGGCTGCCGTTCCTGCTGGGACTCAGCGCAGGCGACGTCGTGGTCCGTCCCACTGTGGCTTACCCGACCTACGACATCGGCGCTATGCTCGCCGGGGCCACTGCGGTCGCCGCGGACAGCCTGGACGAACTTGACCCAGCCACCCGCGCAAGGGTCCGGCTGATTTGGATCAATTCTCCGGGCAACCCCACGGGCAGCGTCCGTGACGTCGAATCCCTCCGGCAGATCGCGGCCCAGGCCCGCGAGATCGGCGCAGTCGTGGCATCGGATGAATGCTATGCCGAACTCGGCTGGGGCGAATGGGATGCCCAGCGCGGCGGCGAAGCAGTGCCGAGTGTCCTTGATCCGCGCGTCACCGGAGGGTCCACAGACGGTCTGTTGTGCGTCTACTCGCTCAGCAAGCAGTCGAACCTCGCCGGCTACCGTGCCGCCTTCGTGGCAGGCGACTCCTCAATCGTGGCGAATCTGGTCAATAGCCGCAAGCACGCAGGCATGATTGTGCCCTACCCCGTCCAGGAAGCCATGCGCATCGCGCTGGGCGATGCCAACCACGTGCTCGCCCAAAAGGATCTATACCGCGGCCGCCGTGAACGGCTTTTGCCAGCCCTGCAGAACTTCGGCCTGGACATCCACGAGTCCAAAGCGGGCCTGTACTTGTGGTCCACCGCAGGGGAGGCGACGTGGGACACAGTCCAGCGATTCGCTGACTTGGGGATCGTCGTCGGGCCCGGAGTGTTCTACGGAGACGCGGGCAATGGTTTCATCCGGGTGGCGCTCACGGGCACGGACGAACGCATCGATGCGGCCGTGGAACGCTTGGACACCGCTCGGTAACAATGCTGTGACTTGCCGCACAGGGCGCGTCATTCCGCGAGTAACCGTGGCTTGTGAATTAGTTTGTCCCGCTTACTGGCGGTAGCTTTTAACTGACTATCAATGGTGGCTTTCTCCACGAAGGCAGTCCGGTTGATGGCGCCTGCACCTGCAGGCGCCCGGCTGGAGTCACCAGATGTTGGTTGGATCAAGCTTTCGACCGAGGCCAAGAGCCTCATGAAGGGGACTCCATGACTGAGACCACCAGCGCTACCCTGCGCCATGCCGGCGGAGAGCTCGAACTCCCGCGGATCAAGGTTGTAGAAGGGAACGAAGGATACGACGTTTCCAAGCTGCTGAAGCAGACGGGCGCCGTCGCCTATGACCCCGGCTTCATGAACACCGCCGCCACGACGTCGGCAATCACCTACATCGATGGCGACGCCGGTATCCTGCGGTACCGCGGCTACCCGATCGAGCAGCTTGCCCAGCACTCAAGCTTCCTGGAAGTTTCCTACCTGCTGATCTACGGCAACCTACCCACGCCCACCGAGCTGGACGCGTTTGACCAGCGGATCCGCCACCACACGCTGCTCCACGAAGAGCTCAAGGGCTTCTTCGGCGGTTTCCCGCGTGACGCGCACCCGATGCCGGTGCTTTCCTCGGCTGTCTCCGCGCTGTCCACGTTCTACCAGGACTCCTTGGACCCGTTCAACCCTGAGCACGTGGAAGTTTCCACCATCCGTCTCATGGCGAAGCTGCCGGTCATCGCGGCCTACGCGCACAAGAAGTCCATCGGCCAGCCCATGCTGTACCCGGACAACTCCATGAACCTCGTGGAGAACTTCCTGCGCCTGAGCTTCGGCCTGCCGGCGGAGCAGTACGAGCTGGACCCCGTCGTCGTCAAGGCACTGGACCTCCTGCTCATCCTGCACGCCGACCACGAGCAGAATTGCTCGACGTCGACCGTCCGACTCGTGGGCTCCTCGAACGCGAACCTGTTCGCTTCCGTTTCCGCCGGCATCAACGCCCTCTTCGGTCCCGCCCACGGTGGCGCCAACGAAGCCGTGCTGAAGATGTTGCGCCAGATCCAGGCCGACGGCATCAAGCCCGAGGACTACATGGAGAAGGTCAAGAACAAGGAGGACGGCGTCCGCCTCATGGGCTTCGGACACCGCGTCTACAAGAACTACGACCCCCGCGCGAAGATCATCAAGGCGACGGCACACGAGATCCTGGGCAAGCTCGGCGGCAACGACGAGCTCCTGGACATCGCGATGCGCCTCGAAGAGAAGGCCCTGGCTGATGACTACTTCATCCAGCGCAAGCTCTACCCGAACGTCGACTTCTACACCGGCCTGATCTACAAGGCCATGGGCTTCCCCGAGAAGATGTTCACGGTGCTGTTCGCGATCGGCCGGCTCCCCGGCTGGATCGCCCAGTGGCGCGAAATGATCAACGACCCCCAGACGAAGATCGGCCGTCCGCGGCAGCTCTACACAGGAGAGCCGGAGCGCGACTACCCGGCGATCTAACCAGCCAACGCGGGGTCACTTACAGCCCGTCCCGAGGGACATCATGGGCCGTAAGTGACCCCGCGTTGCTTTTAAGAGCTGTAGCCGAGGGGGTTGTTCTTCTGCCAGCGCCAGTGGTCTTCGCACATCTGGTCCACGGTCTTGGTCGTGGACCAGCTGAGATCCGCCAGGGCGGAGGAGGCGTCGGCCCAGAATGCGGGCAGGTCTCCGGCGCGGCGTCCCGTGATCTCGTACGGCAGCGGGTGGCCCACGGCTTGCTCGAAGGCGTGGAGCATCTCCAGTACGGACGTGCCCTTCCCGGAGCCGAGGTTCCAGCGGTGCACGCCGGGGCGTTCCGCAACGTAGTCCAGCGCGGCGACGTGGCCATCGGCGAGGTCGACCACGTGGATGTAGTCCCGCAGGCAGGTGCCGTCCGGGGTGTCGTAGTCTCCACCGAAGACCATGAGCTTTTCGCGGCGTCCCACGGCAACCTGGGCGATGTACGGTACCAGGTTGTTCGGGATGCCCTGCGGGTCCTCGCCGATCCTGCCGGACGGATGTGCGCCCACCGGGTTGAAGTACCGCAACAAGGCGATGTGCCAGCGCTCGTCCGCGGCGCCGAGGTCCGTGAGAATGTCCTCGATCTGTTCCTTGGTGCGGCCGTAGGGGTTGTTCGCCCCGATCTCCATCTTCTCCACGTAGGGGATCGGGTTGTGCTCGCCGTACACCGTTGCCGAGGAACTGAAAACGATCGAACGGACCCCGTGCTTGTCCATGGCCCGGAGCAGGTTCAGCGTGCCCACGATGTTGTTGTAGTAGTAGTTCAGGGGTTCCTGCACGGATTCGCCCACCGCCTTGAGCCCGGCGAAGTGGATGACGGCGTCGATCTGATGCCGGTCGAACACGGCCTCAACCGCGGGCTCATCCACCAGATCCACCTGATGGAACGCCGCGGTCTTTCCCGCCAGTTCACCGACGCGGCGCAGGGATTCTTCGCTTGAATTCACGAGGTTGTCCACCACGACCACTTCGTGCCCGGTTTCCAACAAGGACAGGACGGTGTGCGATCCGATATAGCCGGTGCCACCCGTGACAAGAATTCTCATGTGACCAACGCTAGCCGAACTTGGTCCGTGCCCGCTCAGTGTTGCGTACGCCACAGTCGCGTGGTTCCCGTGCGCCGACGGCACGGTTCAAGCACGTTTGTGCTAAAAAGTTTTGTGCCCAAGATTGTTGATGCCGAAGCCCGGCGCCAGGAAGTAGTCGAAGCCGTCTTCAGGATCATTGCCTCGGATGGCCTCGAGCGTGCCTCCTTGCGGGAGGTCGCCGACGAGGCCGGGCTTGCCGTTGGCTCGGTCCGCCACTATTTTGCCAGCAGCGATGAACTGCTGGTCCATTCCTTTGCCGTGGTCATCGACAGGATCGCCGGGCGGCTTGAGGAAGCGTACGCCGTCGTCGAATCACTAGACAAAGCCTCTGCGGAACACGACGCCGCCGTGTTAACCCTGCTGGGTCAATTCCTTCCGCTCGACGAGCAACTGGCAGTCGATGCCTGCGTGTGGATGGCATTCCGGCACGCGGCCCGGATCCGGCCGGTGCTTGAACCGGAAGCCGCACGCAGCCACCGTGCCGTGGCCGCCGTCGTCGGCCGTTTGGTGATGCGGCTGATGCCCGACGGCGGATCCATCCAGGAGCATCTGGTGACCGAAGCCGAGCGCCTCCTGGCGACCCTCGACGGACTGTGCATGCATGCCCTGCTGCAGCCGGAGTGGATGACAGCCGAGGTCTGCCGCGACGTTCTGACCGCGCATCTGGAGACTCTGGTTGCGGTCCCATCGAACCGTTAACGTCAAGGCTCATCGGGAATAGACTGGAACCCTGAGCGGGCACCTGCCAAGGGAGGCAATCGGATGCATGACACAGGCGGTCAGGGGTGGCGGATCACAATGGACACCTCCGGACCGATGCTCATTGCCTTGTATCTGAGAGACGTTGCTGGATTGGACGGAGCCGGAACGCCGACGTTGTCCCACGCCACACCCAAAGTCAGACACGCGGACCACACGCACCTCACCGCCGAGGTAGGCGGGGTGCCGGCCCTCAAGACAGAGTGGGAGGCCTGGTGGGAGCAGTTGTTGAGGGCGTATCCGGATGCGGCGCCGGAACTTTCACCTCCGGGATTCAACGCCTTCGGCAATTCGCCTGCCCTGCGCCGAGTACTGCAGGCACACTTCGGGGCCGCCCTCACGTGGGCCCGTGAACGCCTTGAAGATTACGAAAAACTGGAAGCCGAACGCGAAGCGAGCGGCGCCACCTTGCTTCTGGGGGACATGGTGGAGGACCGCCTTCTGGAAGTCGGACGGAGTTCCCGGGACTTCCAGTTGACAATCATCGAACTTCCCCTCAGCGAGCCAAGGGCCTGGTACCTTGAGCCGGACAAGATGATCATGAGTCACCGGCTCTTGTCCGAGCCGGACATCTTCCGCAGCTACGTCCAGCCAGTGGTTGAGCTACTGGTCTGAAGCCCGCAGCCTGACGCCCGCAACCTGTGGCCTCAGCCAGAAATCATGTCTTCGGAGCCGAAACCGTGATGGTCACGGCTCCCGATGCTGCCGCTGGATCCTGCCAGCCCTTGTGGTCCTGGCGGTTCCAGGTGGCGCCGGCCACGTCAACCTGCGTCACCGAAAGGTCCTTGGCATTCGCTACTGCCCACTGGGCCACAGCCCACGCCTGCGCACCGGTAATGTTCAACTGGACCGTGCGGCCCTGGGCAAGGGCTGGCAGGGAGCCGAACGCCGTCGTCATGGCCGCCACAACGGCGTTCGGATCACCGGCAGCGTCCGCGGCACGGAGCGTGCAGTCGAGGGCCCTCTCGGAATGTCCCGTCAGCGCCGACGCGTAGGCCCGGCCCATGGGTTCCTGCTGCGCGTAAGCCTGGGGGTAGGCGGAATGCTGGACCGCTTGCGCCGCATCAGTGATCGCCATGGTTTCGTAGCCGGGCACTTTGACCAAATGGTCATAGAAGGCGTTGGTCGCGTAGACGGGATCCATGACCTCAGCCTCGGTGCCCCACCCCTGGGACGGGCGCTGCTGGAATAGTCCCCTCGAATCGGGGCCCACCTCGTCACCGTGGCCGATGTTGCGAAGCTTGGATTCCTGCATCGCGGTGGCCACAGCAATTGTGGCCGCGCGCGGAGGCAGCCCCCGCTGCACCGCAATGGCGGTGATGAGGGCGGCATTCGCAGCCTGGTCCGTCGCCAACTCGTATGAATCCGAGCCGACGACGGCGACGCAGCGCTCCGTAACCAAGGTGTCGGAGCGCTGCAGTACAGTCACCACGGCGTAGATGGCACCAGCCACCAAGGCAAGCGCCAGCAACAAGATAATGGTGCGTCGGAGACGGCGCATCCAGATATCAGCTAGTTGGCGTGGAGGGCTTCGTTGAGTTCCACCGTCTGGCCCTTGCGGGGAAGGACCTCGACTTCACCAGTGGTGGAGTTGCGGCGGAACAGCAGGTTCGGCACGCCGGAGAGCTCAACAGCCTTGATGATGCTGCTGGTGTCCTCGCCGTTGGCGTCCTTCGGGCCAGGGATGCGCACGCGGGTTCCAGCCGTGACATAAAGGCCTGCTTCGACCACGGAGTCGTCGCCGATGCTGATGCCCACGCCGGAGTTGGCGCCCAGGAGCACGCGTTCACCCAAGGCAATCTTTTCCTTGCCGCCACCGGAGAGGGTTCCCATGATGGAAGCGCCGCCACCGACGTCGGTACCGTCACCGGCAACAACGCCTGCCGAGATCCGGCCTTCCACCATGGACGTGCCGAGCGTGCCGGCGTTGAAGTTCACGAAGCCCTCGTGCATGACCGTGGTGCCTTCGGAGAGGTAGGCGCCAAGACGGACCCGGTCGGCGTCGGCGATCCTGACGCCGGTGGGGACGACGTAGTCCACCATGCGGGGGAACTTGTCCACTCCGTAGACCGTGACGGCGCCGCGCTTGCGCAAGCGGGCACGGGTCAATTCGAAGCCGTCCACTGCGGCCGGGCCGAAGTTCGTCCACACGACGTTGGGGAGCTTGCCGAAGATGCCGTCCAGGTTGATGCTGTTGGGCTTGACCAGCCGGTGCGAAAGCAAGTGCAGGCGCAGGTAGGCGTCAACGGTGTCCGCGGGGGCCTCGTCCAGGTTGATCTGGGCAAAGACCACCTTCTGCTCGGTCCGGCGGTCCGCGTCGTGGCTTTCAGCCGCAAGTGTGGTCAGCGACTCGTCGGCGTGCTCCACGGCCCGGAGGGATGCGGCAACTTCGCCCAGTGCCGGCGCCGGAAACCATACGTCCAGCACTGTCGCTTCGCCGGCGTCGGACGTGGCGATGGTGGCCAGGCCAAAGCCATAGGCGGAGCGATCGTTGGCAGAAGCGCTATCGAGAGCGGCAGAGGCAGCGGTTTCAGTCATGGCGCAAGTCTATCGAGAGCCACTGCTTCCTTTGAAACCGTGTGTGGACCGAAGGGGTCGCAATTCGCTCGGGATACAGTGGAGAGGTGACTGTTGAAACTACCCCGATCCTTCTTGACATCAGGCAAGACGTTGCGCTGCTGACTGCCGCGCTGATGGACATCAACAGCGTGTCCGGCAACGAAGCCGCGCTTGCAGACGCCGTTGAATCCGCACTTCGTACGATCCCCGGCCTGCAGCTTCTGCGGGACGGCGACGCCATCATTGCCCGGACCGAGCTGGGACGCCCGGAGCGCGTGATTCTGGCCGGCCATCTCGATACCGTGCCGTTGCCCACCGTGGAAGGTTCGCTCGGCACCGTGCCTTCCACGTGGGAGTCCGGCGTTCCCGGGACGGGAAACCTGTATGGACGCGGAGCGACCGACATGAAGGGCGGGGTCGCGGTGCAGCTTGCGCTCGCCGCAACCATGTTCGACGGCGGCGCCGAGCCGGGTAAGGACGTGACCTTCGTCTTCTACGACCATGAGGAAGTCGAAGCGGTCAAGAGCGGCCTTGGCCGCTTGGTGCGGAATCACGGCCATCTCCTGGAGGGGGACTTCGCGATCCTGCTCGAACCCACCGACGGTACGGTGGAAGGCGGTTGCAACGGCACCAGCCGCTTCGAAGCCACCACCGTCGGGGAAGCGGCGCACTCTGCCCGGGCGTGGATGGGCAGCAATGCCATTCACGCTGCCGCACCCATCCTGGGCCGCTTGGCAGCCTACGAACCGCGCACCGTCAACGTCGATGGGCTGGACTACCGGGAAAGCCTCAATGCCGTGAAGATCAACGGCGGGACCGCCGGAAACGTGATCCCGGACCGTTGCGTCGTGGAGATCAACTACCGCTTCGCGCCGGACAAGACCCCGGATCAGGCCGAAGCCCATGTCCGCGAACTGTTGGAGGGCTTCGACGTCGTCCGCACCGACGCCGCCGCTGGAGCGCGGCCGGGCCTCAACCACCCGGCTGCCGCGTCCTTCGTTGCCGCCGTCGGTGCCGAGCCCAAACCCAAATACGGTTGGACCGACGTCGCGCGCTTCAGCGAGCTGGGCGTTCCCGCGGTCAACTTCGGGCCGGGCGATCCGCTGCTGGCGCACAAAGACAACGAACACGTCGACGCCGATGCCATCCGTGAGTGCCTCCGCGCACTGCGGTCGTGGCTGGCTGACTAGGTGGAGTGACCTCACTTTTTGCTTGAGATCGTGGGTGTGGCCCGTGGGCTTGGTTCCGGAACCAAGCCCACGGGCCACACCTGCGTTTACGGCGTTCTTGTGCCTAGCCCTCGATTGCCACAATCTCCGACTTGGTCACCTTCACCACTTTGACGTTGCGGCGCATCCGGCCTTCAAGCCACTTGGCGATTCCGGCCAGGATCAGGCACATTCCGACGTACAGAACGCCCGCGATGATCGCGGAAGGAATGATCGGCGAACCGTACTGGGCCTGGCTTCCGAAGTACTTGGCCTGGAAGAGGATCTCGTTGTAAGTCACGATGAATCCCAATGCGGTGTCCTTGAGGATGACCACGAGCTGGGAAATGATCACCGGGAGCATCGAGCGGACCGCCTGTGGCAACAGGATGTTTGTCATGACCGCGCTCTTCGGCAAGCCGATGGCATAGCCGGCCTCGCTTTGTCCGCGGGGGAGCGATTCGATGCCGGCCCGGAAGACTTCAGCCAGCACAGATCCGTTGTAGAGGACCAGGCCCGCAACGACTGCCGTGAAAGGCGTGATCCCCTGAACGCCGAGCGGAGGGAGCCCGTAGTAGAAGATCATCATGAGGATCAGCAGCGGAATGGCGCGGAAGAGTTCCGTGAATCCATAGCAGGGCAAGCTGATCCACTTACGGTCGGAGAGCCTGCCGAAGGCCAGGAAGACACCCAGCACCAGGCTGAGCACGGCTGCCGTGGCAAAAGCCGAAAGCGTGGCACCCACCGATTGGATGATGGTCTGCTGAACCAGGGGGAAGGTGAACAACTGCCACTTCTTCGCGTCGAACTGCCCGCTTTGGGCGAAGCGAAGGACGATGAATCCGACGATGGCGATAATGACCAGGGCGGTCACGACGCCGAGAATCCGGTAGCGTGCGCGGGCCTTTGGCCCCGGAGCGTCAAAAAGGACCGAGCTCATCGGGCCACCTTCCATTTCTTTTCAAGCTTCCGCTGGACAAAGGAAAGAATGAAAACGAGCAGAACGAAGATGAGTGCGACCCAAAGCAGCCCGGCCATGGCGGGCTCACCGCGCTCAGAAAGATTCGATCGGATGGCTCCTGCTTCTGCGACTGAGAAGCCCGCCGCCACGGTGGTGTTCTTGAGCAGTGCAATGAACACGCTGAACATGGGCGGGATGACGGCGCGGAAAGCCTGCGGGAGGATCACCAGCGTAAGAGTTTGCGTGAACGGCAGGCCGATGGCGCGCGCAGCTTCGGCTTGGCCGACAGGGACTGTATTGATACCGGAGCGGACGGCCTCCGCCACATAAGTCGCGGTGTACAGGCTGAGGCCGACGGTTGCGGCGGTCATGAAATCAATTTCAACGAGGCCGAGCTTCGGGTAGCCCAAGGCAAAAAAGAACAGAACCAACGTCAACGGAGTGTTGCGCACGACGTTGATGTACAAGGTGGCTGCAGCGCGCATCGCAGGAATGGGGGAAACACGCAGCGTTGCCACGATGGTGCCCAGGATCAGGGCGAAGATCCCGGCGAAAAAGAAAAGTATGAGGGTGTTCCGGAACCCCGTAATGAAGAGGTCCGAGTTATTCAGCAGCGTATTCACAGAATGGTCGCTTTCAGCCGATATTTGAGGGGGCGGCCAATGGCCGCCCCCTCAACATGGGTTTAGTAGTTGTCCACTGCGGGCTGGGTGACCTTGGTGCCGGACTGTCCCAGCGTGGAGTCGTAGATCTTCTGCCACACCGAGCCGCCATCGGTGAACATCTTGTTGACGAACTTGCGGAAGGCGGTGTCGCCCTTCTTCAAGCCGACGCCGTACTTCTCAACGGTGAACGGTTGGCCGACCACCTTGAGGTTGTCGGCGTCCTGGGAGGCGTAGCCGATCAGGATTGCCTGGTCGGTAGTCACGGCATCGACCTGGCCGCTCTTGAGGGCCTCGACGCACTGCGAGTACGTGTCGAACTCGGTGGTCTTGGTGCCGGGGAAGTTTGCCTTGATGTTCTGGATGGGGGTTGAGCCGGTGGCTGAACAGACGTTCTTCCCGGACAGGTCCTTCTCACTATTGATTGAGGTGTTGCTCTTCTTGACCAGCAAGCCCTGGCCAGTCACGAAGTAGGGTCCGGCAAAGTCGACCAGCTGCTTGCGCTTGTCGGTGATGGAGTATGTCCCCACGTAGTAGTCGATGTCGCCGTTGGTAATGGCGGACTCGCGGTTGGCCGAAGGGATTGGCTTGAATTCGATCTTGTCCTTGGAGAATCCGAGGGATGCCGCAATCCACTGGGCAACCTGAATATCAAAACCGCTGTACTCGCCGGTCGCGGCATCCTTGAATCCCAGTCCGGGCTGGTCCTGCTTGACGCCGATCGTGACCTTTCCGTTCGACTTGATCTTGTCGAACGTGGGGCTGCCCGTGATGGACACGTTCTGGGCCACCGTGAACGGTGCAGACTCGCTGCTTGGCGCGGTGGTGGAACCCCCGCCGCCACCGCATGCGCTCAGCGAAAGGGCGAGCGCCGCGCTTGCAGCGACCAGGAGGGTTTTCCTCCGGGTGATAAAAGCCTTCATGATATTCCTTTCATTGTGCGGCCACCCCCGCGGCCTGGGTGCGGTGAGTGCTAGTGAGTCAGGAGTTTGGAGAGGAAATCCTTGGCGCGGTTGCTCTGGGGATTGGTGAAGAATTCCTCTGGCTTGGCGTCTTCCACGATCTGGCCGTCGGCCATGAAGACAACGCGGTCGGCGGCTTTGCGCGCAAAGCCCATCTCGTGGGTGACCACGATCATGGTCATGCCTTCCTTGGCCAACTGGACCATGACATCCAGGACCTCGTTGATCATTTCCGGATCAAGTGCCGAGGTCGGCTCGTCGAACAGCATGACCTTCGGCTTCATGGCCAGCGCCCGGGCAATTGCCACGCGCTGTTGTTGTCCGCCGGACAGCTGCGCAGGCATCTTAGGTGCCTGCTGCCCGACGCCAACCCGCTCCAACAACGCCATGGCGTCCTTGTCCGCGGTTGCTTTGTCCAGTTTCTTGACCTTGATCGGCCCCAGGGTGACGTTTTCGAGAATCGTCTTGTGGGCGAACAGGTTGAAGGATTGGAAGACCATCCCGACGTCGGCCCGGAGGAGGGCAAGTTCCTTGCCTTCTTCGGGCAGCTTCTTGCCGTCGATGGAGATCTCACCCGTGTCGATGGTCTCCAAGCGGTTGATGGCCCGGCACAGCGTGGACTTGCCCGAGCCCGACGGCCCGATGACAACCACAACCTCACCCTTTTTGACCTGGAGGTTGATGTCCTTCAGGACATGCAGTTGACCATAGTGCTTGTTGACGCCATTCAGGGAGACGAGGGCATCGCTGGCGGCTTGAATAGTCATGGGACGAATCTAGCGAAGAATTGATTCAAGATGAGCCAGCTCACAATAACTTCCGCAGATCGTGATTCAACAGATACCTGTCTTGCAGGTATTTGACAGTGAATGGTGCGCGGGACAAACAACACCGCAAACTACAGGGCCACGCTGGAACGGCAGCAGCCGCCATCCGCGCTAGCCTAGGTCAATGAGTACCAGCCAGCCCCAAGTTCCTAGTCCAGACGCCAATGGCAAGGCGATGAGCAACGGATCCGCAGCGTCAGCTCCGGCCGTTGCCCCGGAGCCGCCAGCCAAGCACAAAGGACCCTTGGAGCTTCGGCGCAAACAGGCTGCCATGCCGATGTCGGACCAGCGACTCCTGGACACGAGGGGAGCCGACCACTTCATCCACACCGACCCGTGGCGGGTCCTGCGGATCCAGAGTGAATTCGTTGAAGGCTTCGGCGCGCTTGCTGAGCTCGGTCCCGCTGTCAGTGTCTTTGGTTCCGCCCGCACCAAGCCGGGCACCGGCTATTACGACATGGGCGTGCAGGTCGGCCGCCACCTCGCGGAAGCCGGGGTCGCCGTCATTACCGGCGGTGGCCCGGGATCCATGGAAGCGGCCAACCGGGGCGCTGTTGAGGGCAACGGCGTTTCCGTCGGGCTGGGAATCGAACTGCCCTTTGAACAAGGCCTCAACCGGTGGGTGGACCTTGGCATCAACTTCAGGTACTTCTTCGCCCGCAAGACCATGTTCGTCAAGTACGCCCAAGGGTTCATCGTCCTGCCGGGCGGCCTGGGGACCCTGGACGAACTGTTTGAAGCCATGGTTCTGGTGCAGACCCGCAAGGTGACATCGTTCCCCATCGTTCTCCTGGGGGTCGACTTCTGGAGCCCGATGATCGAATGGATCAAGGGGACCCTGGTGGCCGAAGGCATGGTCTCCGCAAAGGACCTGGACCTGATCCAGCTTGTGGACGATCCCGCGGACGCCGTGCACCGGGTCCTGCACGGAATCCCGCGGCCACCTTCGACCAACGGAGACCAGCGCCCGGAGTAGCGTTGCCGGCGCTGAGCTCCCAGCTGAGTCTGGCACGATGGTTGTTGTGAGCTTTTTTCTGGTCTTTCTCGCGATTGTCATCATCGGTGCCGTGTTGTTCCTCGGCGCCGGAATGGCCAAATCGAGCCGCGACTCCGGCGCCGGGTTGGATGAACCTGTCCCGAACCTGCCTCCGGTTCTGCTACCGGCCGGAGCAAAGGCGTCCGACGTCGACCGGGTGCGGTTTGCCCTTGGCCTGCGGGGCTACCGGATGGACCAAGTGGACGAGGTGCTCGATGAGCTGAGGGATCAGCTGACCTCCCAGGAGAGGGAAATCGAACGGCTGAAACTGGCCCTTGAAGCAGCCGGGAACCAGGAAGAACCAAAAGAGTGACCCAGTCAGTCGAAGCGCGGTCCCCAAAGGGGTACCTGGCCCGAAGACTGCGCCGCCTCGGGGCCCATGCCGCGAGCTGGCCGTGGTGGCTCCAAGTGGCCCTCGTCTACATCGCCTCGAGACTTGTCAGCGCTTGTATCTTCATGGCCGCAGCGTTGCAGCAAGGCGTCAATCCGTGGTTCCCGCCCGCACCCGACTACTGGAACTTCATCACCATCTGGGATGGGCGCTGGTACGCCGAAGCCGCAAACAACGGTTATCCGTCTGTTTTGCCGGTCAATGCGAACGGCGGCGTCGCGGAAAATTCCTGGGCGTTCTATCCGCTGTTTCCCTACCTTGCCAGGGCCCTCGGCGCCCTCACCGGACTGGCGACGCTGCCCGCGCTGACGGTCGTCGCCATGGTGGCCGGGCTCGGAGCGGCCCTGGTGGTCTACAAACTGTTCCGCGAATACGCCGGGCGAACCACGGCACTGTGGGCACTGACCTTCTTCTCGATGTTCCCCGTCTCGGCCATCCTGCAGGTCCCCTACGCGGAATCCCTCAATACCCTGCTCCTGGCGGCTTCCCTCCTGCTGATCGTGCGTCGCAAGTACCTCGGGGCGATACCGGTGGTCTTGCTCATGTGCCTGTCGCGGCCCACCGGCGTGCCCTTCGCGGCCATGGCGGGCCTGCTCCTGCTCCACCACTTGTGGAAGAGGTTCGGGCGCCGCCCATCAGTGCCAGGCGACGCGCCAGCCGGCGTGCCCGCAGCCCGGTCCATTCCGACGCTCCGGGAACTTGGATCGCTGGCCGCGCTCGTAGTGGTCAGCGTGGCTGGGGCTTTCGCTTGGCCGGCCATTGCCTGGGCAGTCACGGGGGATCCGCTCGCCTACACCAAGACCGAAACTGTCTGGCGCGGGGACGACCTCGTTCCGTTCAAGCCGTGGTTCGAGACTGGTCAAATGCTCTTCGGGCCGGTACTCGGCATCCTTGCGCCGTTCGTCTTCGTGGCCCTCTTTGCCCTGCTGATGTTGAGCAAACCTGTCCGGGCCCTGGGCACCGAACTGAGACTGTGGTGCACGTGCTACATGGGGTATCTTCTCGTCTTCCTGCACCCCCAGACGAGTACATTCCGGATGCTCTTGCCATTGTTCCCCTTGGCGCTCAGCACGGCCTGGTTGTCCCGTTCGAAGGCCTACCGGGGCACTGTGGTGGTCATGTTCTTCCTCCTCCAGATCGTATGGATCGTCTGGCTGTGGGCGTGGGCGCAGTTGCCGGGCGGCGGCGACTATCCTCCGTGAGGCACCGCGTCGTTTCGCCTGTTCAAGCGCGATCACGGCCCGCCGGGAAAAGTCCATCAATTAGCTACGGGCGGGTAATTACGAGATAATGGACACAAGCAAGGACAAAGGCACTCTCGGGTGCCCGGCGACGACGACTGAACTGCCATGACTGTCGACGCCGTATATTCCACGCGGAGCCAACCCGGCCGGGTTGGCGGGATTTGGGACAACTGGAGGGGATTTTCCTAATGGCGGCTATGAAACCACGTACTGGCGACGGCCCTATGGAAGTAACCAAAGAGGGCCGCAGCCTGATCATGCGTGTGCCGCTCGAAGGCGGAGGACGGCTGGTGGTCGAGCTCAACGCAGCAGAGGCGGCGAACCTCAAGGAATGCCTCGTAGGCGTTACCGAATAGATTCACTGGGCAGGGCCCGGCAGAAGAGCCGGCGCCCTGCTTTCATGTTTAAGCCTGAAAGCGAATGGTGGCCGCTTACTTCTTGACCGCTACCAGCAAGCCGTCGCCGGTGGGAAGCATCGCCGAGGAGAGCCGTTCGTCGTCGCGGATGGCCTTGCCGATCTGGCGCAACACGACGGTGGTGCTGTCCCTGGCAGCCGGATTGGAAACCTTGTCCTTGTCCAGGGCGTCATTGATGACGAGTGTCCCGCCCGACTTGAGCAACCGGATGGCTTGCTCGACGTAGCCGGGAAAGTTGGGTTTGTCGGCGTCGATGAACACGAGGTCGTACGCGGAGTCGGTGAGGCGCGGCAGGACGTCGGCCGCGCGGCCGGAGATGGTCCGGGTGCGGTTCGCCGGACTGCCGGACTCCAGGAAGGCCTCGCGGGCGGCCTTGAGGTGCTCGACGTCGACGTCGATAGTGGTCAGGACAGCCTGCGGGCTGAGGCCCCGCAGCAGGCAGACGCCGGAGACACCTGCCCCGGATCCGACCTCTACAACCGTCTGGGCCTTCGACGCCGCGGCCAGCACCGTCAGGACGGCGCCAACGCCGGGGCTCACGGGAGTAACGCCCAGCTCGAAGGAACGTTCACGGGCGCGAAGCAACACGTCGTCCTCGGCAGGCAGATCTTCTGCATAGGACCAGCTGGTTGACTTGTCGGCACTCATGGGGGTTCGCTTTCCAGGCAGAGGGGTATTGCTTACAGACTACTGGCTACGGGCCGCCCAGCCCGGACGCCTGTGGCGCGCAATTCTGTGTCTTCCAGGTGTCTTCCCCATGATGTTCGCTCTGCGGGAAAAGTGTGACTGCGATCAGCAAAATCTCAGGCAACACTGGGATGATGTATATCCAGCCATCCAAGTGACGGCCGGCAACGAACTCCTGAGTGACCGGCAGGATGACAAACAGTTTGAGGGGAGCGGACGATGCGGGCATCAAGTGCTGCGCCAGTCCAGACAACGGCAGCAGTCCTGGGTTCCACCGATACGGCCCCGCCGGCCGAAGAATGGGTCAGGCCAAGCTGGGAGGAAGTGGTGGAGAACCACTCCGCCAAGGTCTTCCGCCTTGCCTATCGGCTCACTGGAAACAAGTTCGACGCCGAGGACCTCACCCAGGAAGTCTTCGTCAGGGTCTTCCGTTCGCTCGAAAACTTCAAGCCAGGCACACTCGACGGCTGGCTGCACCGCATCACCACCAACCTCTTCCTTGACCAGGCGCGCCGGAAGAGCCGTATACGCTTCGACGCCTTGGCCGAGGACGCCGAATCCCGCCTGCCGGGGCATGAACCCGGTCCGGAGCAGAGCTTCGAGCTGAACAACCTCGATCTCGACGTCCAGCGCGCCCTGGAAGAACTCCCCCCGGACTTTCGCGCCGCCGTCGTGCTTTGCGACCTTGAAGGCCTCTCCTATGACGAAGTTGCCGAAGCGCTCGACGTGAAACTGGGGACCGTCAGGTCCCGCATCCACCGCGGACGGACAATGCTCCGCGAAAAGCTCGCCCACCGGGATCCGCGTCCGGTCCAAGCCCGCAAACCGCGGCTCAAGATGCCGCGCATCGCCGGTCTCCTTTAGTCGCCGATGGGTCTGCTGAAAGGACGACGCGGTGGTTTGGCCCGGGGAACTATCCGGCACAGCCGCGCCCCCGGCCATCTGCAGAAGTGCTCTGAATGCCACGCCGCGGTCCTGCGGGAACGCCAGTACCTCGAACGGCTTCGCCGCGCCGCCGTCCCTGAGGCCAGCCAGGATTTCACCAACAGGCTGATTGAGCACACGCAGCGGTTGGCGCAATCCGATTTTCCTGAGCGCCCTGCGCCTCAGCGAAGCGTGTGGCACGGTGTCCGGCTTGCCAGTGCCGCCGCCGGCGGACTCGCCGTCAGCGCCGGAATCCTCGCGGTTGCAGCCTACGCGCTCGGCGGTGAAGTTGCGCCACAGGCGTCTAACCGGGGAGAGCAGGAAGTCCGGACCTTGGTCAGTTCAACCGTGCCCGGAAACTCCGGCGAGCAGCTGCCCATGACAGGGTCGCAGTTGAGCCTGCCGGTCAGCGTAGCCGGAACGGTGAGCCTGAGCGAGCAGCAGTTGTCCGAGCTGCGGAAAGACGGCTGGGCATGTCCCGAAATGGCAAGCATGGGATACCACGTGGTTTCCGCCCGGGCCTTGATGCAGGACGGGCACCCCGCCGTTGAGCTGCACCTCAGCGACGGTGACCACCACGCCACCATGGTGGAGCAGCACTTGGAGGGCAGCAGCACTTCGGGAACCCAGCTGTCCATCACCCAGGGGGCCCCGTGGCAAGCCGTCTACTCCTCGCCCGTGGCCGTGCTGCGTTATTCCTCCGACATGCCTGCGAACCAGGCTGCGGGAGCCGTTCCGGAGCTCGTGAAGGCCGGCGACTCGCTGATGGTTGCCCGGCCCGCCGAAAACAGTGCAGAGACCTGGAACGAACGCTTGCAACGGGGACTCCACGCCCTGGCCGGCCTCGCGGGTTTCTGAGCGCACCAACAGACAAGGTAATCTTCGATACGTGTTTGGAATCAATGGCTCGGAGTTTCTCATCCTGCTGATCATCGGCGTCATCGTGATCGGTCCCAGCCGTTTGCCTGAATACACGCGGAAGTTGACGAATCTGGTCAAGGAACTGCGGCGCATGGCGTCCGGTGCCCGTGAGCAGATCAAGGAAGAAGTCGGCATCGACATCGATGAAGTCGACTGGAAGAAGTATGACCCGCGCCAGTACGATCCGCGCCGCATCATCAAGGAAGCGCTGCTCGACGACGACACGAAGCCTGTCAGCGACGGTGCGCCCGCCGCTGTAGCAGCCGTGGACGCCGCGCCGAAAGTTCCCGAGCGGGTTGTTGAACGGCTTTCCGTCGGTGAGAAAGCGCCCTTCGACGCTGAGGCCACCTAGAAGCTATTTCGGCTGGATCCCTAGGGACATACCAGCCAGGCCGCGAGGCTTGGCGTTGAGCTTGCCCGCGATGGCCTGAAGTGCCTGTGCGGCGGCCGTCTCCGGAGCCGTCAACACCACGGGGAGGCCTGCGTCTCCGCCTTCGCGCAGACGGATGTCCAAGGGGATTTGTCCCAACAGCGGAACGTCGGTTCCGACGGCGGTGCTCAGCCGCTCAGCCAGCACCTGCCCGCCGCCGCTTCCGAACAACTCCATCCTGCCGCCGTCGGGCAGTTCCAGGAAGGACATGTTCTCCACGACTCCGGCAAGCTTCTGGCCCGTCTGAGTAGCGATGGTTCCGGCGCGCTCGGCAACATCCGCTGCCGCGGCCTGCGGGGTGGTGACCACGAGGATTTCGGCGTTGGGAAGCAACTGCGCCACCGAGATGGCGATGTCGCCCGTGCCGGGCGGAAGATCCAGGAACAGGGCATCCAGATCGCCGAAATAGACATCCGTGAGGAATTGTTCCAGGGCGCGGTGCAGCATGGGCCCGCGCCAGGCCACTGCCTTGTTCCCGGAAACGAACATGCCAATGGAGATCACCTTCACGCCGAAGGCCACGGGCGGGAGGATCATGTCGTCCACCCGTGTGGGCTGCTGCGTGATTCCCATGAGCGCCGGGACGGAGAAACCGTGGACATCGGCGTCGACGATTCCGACGCGCAGCCCTTGTGCCGCAAGGGCACACGCAAGGTTGACCGTCACCGAGGACTTGCCTACACCGCCCTTGCCGCTGGCTACGGCGAAGACCTTCGTCAGGGAGCCCGGTTCGTTGAAGGGGATTCCGCGTTGCCCGCCTGCGCCTCGCAGACGTTCTTTGAGGGCATCGCGTTGCGCTTGCGTCATGACCTTGAGTTCGACCTCGACGCCGGTCACGCCCGGAACCCGCGTAAGGGCGGCAGTGGCGTCGGTCGTGATGGTTTCCCGCAAGGGGCAGCCGGCGATGGTCAGCAGCACCGCAACCCGGACGGTTCCGTCCGGACTGGCCTCGACCGAATCCAGCATCCCCAATTCCGTGATGGGACGGCGGAGTTCGGGATCGATGACGGTTGCCAAGGCAGCGTTGAGGGCCTCGACGGATGGAGTGCTCATGGGGTGGGTGTTCAGCTTTCGGGCTGGTTGGGAGGACCCGGGTTCCGCGCCGGCGCCGTGCCGACGGCCGAGAGGTCGGGTTCGGATTGGTCAGCGCTGGAATGCGCCGGATGGATCTTGGGGATCTGCTGGGTGGGGGGATTGCGCTGTTTGTTGCGCTTGTCTTTGATTTTGTCCTTGGCTTTCTCGCCGTTATTGGAGCCGCCGGAATTGTTCGGACCCAACTCTTCCTGGGCTTCCAGCAGATCTGACAGCAGCGAGCGGAGTTCGGCACGCACGTAATCCCTGGTAGCGACCTCGCGCAAGGCGATGCGGAGGGCCGCGACCTCACGGGTCAGGTATTCGGTGTCAGCCAGATTGCGCTCGTCACGGGCGCGGTCCTGCTCGATTGTCACGCGGTCTCTGTCGTCCTGGCGGTTCTGGGCCAACAGGATCAAGGGCGCGGCGTACGAGGCCTGTGTGGAGAAGAAGAGATTGAGGAGGATGAACGGGTAGGGATCCCATTGGAAGCCGAACAAGCCAATGACGTTGAACGCGATCCAGACGATCACGAAGATCGTCATGTAGAACAGGAAATTCGCCGTCCCCATGTAGCGGGCGAAGCGTTCGGCAAACCGGCCGAAGGCATCGGGATCGCTGCCGAAATTCGGCAGCATGCGGGAACGCAGCTCGAGCGGGGTGTCCAGTCCTCCGCTGGTGGGCTTCTCAGCCAATTCGGCCTCCTAGTTTCCTGATCGGGGCTCCGTCTTCGTGGGTTCGCCAGTCGTCCGGGAGCAAATGGTCTAAGAGGTCATCAACAGTCACCGCCCCTACGAGGCGGCCGGCGCTATTTACGACCGGGAGGGAGTTGAGGTTGTAGGAGGCCATGGTGTGGCTGACCTCGCTGACGCTGGCGTGATCGGAAACCGGCTCCAGGTTCTTGTCCACGATGCTGCCGAGCTGTTCGGGCGGGGCGCTGCGGAGCAATTGCTGGATATGCACGACGCCGAGGAAGCGCCCCGTGGGGGTCTCCAACGGCGGGCGGCAGATGAAGATGGCCGAGGCCAGGGCGGGGGAAAGCTCTTCGCTGCGCACATGGGCCAGCGCTTCAGCGACCGTGGCTTCCGGGGGCAGGATAACGGGAACCGGGGTCATGAGGCCGCCGGCAGTGTCTTCGTCGTACTGCAGGAGCCTGCGGACGTCGTCGGCCTCGTCGGGCTCCATCAGGAGCAGGAGTTCCTCGGCCTTCGCGGAAGGCAGGTCCGCCAACAGGTCGGCGGCGTCGTCCGGGTCCATTTCTTCCAGCACGTCGGCTGCACGTTCGTTGTCCAAAGCGGACAACAGGGTGACTTGGTCTTCTTCGGGCAATTCCTGGAGCACATCGGCGAGGCGTTCGTCCTGCAGCTCGCTGGCCACTTCGATCCGTCGCTTGTCCGACATTTCCTGGAGTGCATCGGCAAAGTCGGCCGGTTTGAGGTCCTCGTGAGTAGCAACGAAGTGGCTTGCACCCTGGGGATCGTTCTCGGAGCCCTGCAGCGTGTCCGCCCAGTCCACAAGGAGGGTATGACCGCGGCGCAACCCCCGGAGCCTGGAGGTGGACGTGCCGCGTCGAATGAAAAGTTTGGAGACCAGCCAGTCACCGTTGCGCTGCTGGTCCATGGCGATGTCTTCGATGATGGCGTCGCCGCTGCCGTCTTTAAGGGTCACCTTGCGGTCAAAGAGCTCGCCGACCACCAGTTGCTCGGCGCCGCGTTGCTGGAAGCGGCGCAGATTGACCAGCCCGGTGCAGATGATCTGGCTCTGGTCCATGGACGTCAGCCTCGTCATGGGAACGAAGACGCGCTTCTTGCCCGGAACTTCGACGACGATACCCACTGCGTGCGGGGCCCCGCGCAGGCCGCGCGAGAGCACCACGACATCGCGCAGCCGGCCCAGGCGATCGCCCAGGGGGTCGAAAACGTCGAGGCCGAGCAAGCGCGCAACAAAGATGCGTGACGGATTTGTGCTCACCCTTACAGGCTACCGAGTCTGCTCTCTTTTAGCTGAATTTCAGCCGGTTCACATGTGTATGGGACAGAATGGGGGTATGGCGAACATTTTCGGTGCCCCCAAGGCCACGGAGGAATCCCGCAGCGTCCCCAAAGGCGACACCGTGGGCTCTTACACTTCCTATCTCGATGCCCAAAAGGCGGTGGATTACCTTGCCGACCAGCAGTTCCCCGTCCAGCATGTCTCCATTGTCGGAAACGACCTCAAAATGGTGGAGCGGGTAACGGGACGGCTCAGTTACCCCCGGGTCGCTTTGTCCGGCGCCCTGAGCGGTATGTGGTTCGGCCTGTTCGTGGGCGTCATGCTTTCGTTCTTCACCCCGGCCGGAGGCCCCTTCTCGATCGTGACGTCGGTCCTCATGGGTGCGGCATTCTTCATGCTCTTTGGGATCGTCACCTACGCTGCGCAGCGCGGGAAGCGGGACTTCACCTCCACCAGCCAGGTGGTGGCGACGAACTATGACGTGATTGTCGCGCTGGAAGCGTCACAGGAAGCCCGCCGGCTACTTCACCAGTTGCCGATGAATCCCGCCGAGGCGGCTTTCGGCCGGCCGCCGCAGGCATACACGCCGCAGGACTACCGGAATCCGCCGGTCCATCCAAGTGCACCGCAGGGCCCGGCCCCGGAGCGCCCGGCTTCTTGGCAGGACCCTTACGGCCAGCGTGGACCCGAAGCAGCACAGGGAACGGCTGGTGAGGCCGCCCAGCCTGTCGCAGATGCCCCGGTCGCGGCCGCGCGGCCAACCACCGGCGTTCGCTACCCGGACCTTCCCGATGGCCGGCCGCAGTACGGTGTGCGGGTGAACGAACCAGGAAACGGCGAGCAGACCGGAAACGGTGAGGATCAGGCGAAGCAGTAGTTATTACTCGGCCCTCAGGGCCGCTACAGGCTCTATTCGAGCCGCCCTGCGGCTCGGTCCTATCGCCGCCAGGCATAAGGCAGTCAAGGTGACAATTGCGATTCCACTGAATGGCAGGACGGAAAAAGTCGTGCTCAGCGTCACGCCGAGTGCCCCGGCGACAAGCTGGGTTAGTACCCACCCAGCCAACTGACCAACGAGAAGTCCCGCAGCCAGCGCCGCAATTCCGATCAAGATCGCGTCAACGGCAACGAGCCTCGTGATGTCGCCCCGGGTGGCACCAATCGCGCGCAACATCCCGAACTCTTTCTCCCGACGAGCGACGCCGACTGAGAACAGGCCGGCCGCGCCGAGCGCGCCGAGACTGAGCGCCAGCACAACGATGCCGAAGGCGGCTCCGGCGTAGGAGCCGAGCTCTGATTCTGCGCGCTCCTTCATTTTGGCGGCAGTGATCACCGAGACCCCAGGGATGTCGGCAACTGAATCAGCGATCGTGTCCCGGAGCGCTGTGACGTCGGCACCCGGCCTCGCTTCTACATTCCAGCCGTTGGATCCAGTAATTCCGAGCTCGGCTGCCGCGTTGCGACTCATCACCACCTGGTTTCCTGTTGCCAAGGACGCGTACGTCCCGACAAGGCGAAGCGAGAGGGTCTTGCCTGCTCGATCTAATTGGACGGTGTCGCCCAAGGAAATATCGCGGCTCGCGGCGAGCGCTTCAGGAATGATGACCGCGCCTCCCTTTTTCAGGGCAGCGGGTGCAGATCCGTCACTTCCCTGACTCCACGGAAGCTGAGCTGTGGCGAAGTAGCTATTTGGATCGA
The DNA here is from genome assembly GCF_056397865.1 of Arthrobacter sp. 05L417. Lineage (NCBI taxonomy): Bacteria > Bacillati > Actinomycetota > Actinomycetes > Micrococcales > Micrococcaceae > Arthrobacter > Arthrobacter sp. 05L417. The sequence continues at coordinate 135,645 of NZ_JBFTOG010000001.1, read as the reverse complement.
CAGCCAGGATTGCAACCTGGCTCGTGGCGCCTTGGAACTGCAATGCTGCGTGATCCCAAACTGTGTCCGAAACCCTGTTGATCAATTGAATTGCCGCCAGGCGTTCGTCTAATTTTTCAGCGATGGGCGTCGTAGACGATATTTGAATGTCGGCCCCGAATTGACGGCCAATCTGCTCCGTCATGGCACTCCGTACAGAGCCGACCCCGATCACAAGGGCCGCAGCCAGGCAGACGACAACGCCCATGATGGCCGTCGTCGAGTCGAGCGATGTGTGGTTGCGTAGACGCTGAGCCGCAGCCTTGCCCGTCCACCCTCTGAAGATCTGTAGCCTGGTGCAGGCGATGAGAATTGACGGAGCAAGGAAGCCCGCGGCGGCCAGCGATATGACGAAGCCAATGAGCTTGACGACGAGCGAGTCGAACAAGTAGCTGCCCGCTCCGAATATGAGGAGCATGATGCCGAGGGCGACGCGGAATTTCTTTGAAGACCTGCGCTCCGCGTCTTCGGGCGAGATGGCCGTAAGAGGGGCCTGGCGCAGCACTTTCACTATGGCCCGGGCCGCCCCGGCGCAGCCCGCGGCGACCCCGCTCAGGATGGCAAGCAGAACTTGCCAAAGTTCGACCGCCACGGTTGCTGGAGGTATGTTGCCAACAGACGATAGGCCTTGGTTGAGGATCCAGCTGACACCAAACCCAAGCCCCAGCCCGACCATCGAGCACGCGAACGCGAGCATCAGTGCCTCACACAAGACGGCGCCCGCCAGCCAGGAACCGCGGGCGCCGACAGCGCGCATGACACCATAAGTCAGCCGGCGGGCATTCTCTACGGACTGGAAGGCCATCGCTGATAAGAGGATCGAGATGCCTAGTACGGTGCCGGAGGCGATCATCAAGATGAGTGAAACAACCGCGATGAGGGGACCGAGGGTCGAATTGAAGGCAGAAGTGTCCTGTACTTTGAACTGAGGAGGCAGGCTGGACGAATACTCGCTCTGCCAGCGTTCAGCGGAGGTCCCGGCCGCCAGCTGGATGTCAACCCTCGATACTTGGCCTTGTTGCTTGAAGATCATCTGGGCGTAGGACAAATCGACAAAAATGTTGTCGTACGCCAACGGACCAAGAACCTTGCCATTGAACACGCCAACAATGCGCAGTTGGGTGGTAGCGTCGCTCGACGCGACCACCAGCGAATCGCCAACGTCTACGCCTAAGCGCGAAGCCACGTCAGACGGAACCAGTGCCTCAGGCTTGCTTACGGCAGGGAGCCCGCCCCGAAGCTCAAGCCTCATGAGTTGAAGCTCAGTGTTGAACGTCGTGGGGTAACCCGTAACCGTCAGCGGGCGGCCTGTTCCAACGGTTCCCGCAGGCCGGACGCTCGAATTCCGTGCCAGAGTCGGGATCGGCGTCGCAACGCCAGGGAGATCCGCCACGGCCTTCACTGCGCTCTCCGGGACCGTGGTCCCGGGAATAGCAGGCACGACCGCGACGTCGCCTATGCCCGACAGCGAGCCGGCTCCTTGCGACAGCTGGTCGTTGATGCTCTTCGATGTAAGCAGGGTGCCGAAAGTGAGCGCAACGCCGAACACCAGCGCAACCGCTGCGACTCCATATCGGGAAAAATCAAAGCGAAGTTGCCGCAAACCACGAGCGAACGCGCTCATCATGGTGAGAATCTCCCTCCCGATGTGGTCCGTTGAGGGTCAGGTCAAGTTGATCAACGATCTTCCCGTCCCGCAGCGCGATGATCCGGTCGGCGTAACTCGCAGCATATGGATCATGGGTGACCATCAGCCCGGTCGTGCGACGACCGTCTCCGATCGCGTCGCGAATCAGACGGAGAACAATATCCCTATTCCCGGAGTCGAGGCTTCCTGTCGGCTCATCGGCTAGGACGACGCTAGGAGCCCCGAATAGCGCTCGAGCGACGGCGACCCGCTGACGTTGCCCGCCTGACAATTGATCGGGAAACCTATCGGCATATTCAAGCAATCCCAGCTGATCGAGCAGCACCAGAGCATCTGATCGCCAACGAAAGCCTCTTTGACCGGAAACAATCGATGACAACCCGACGTTCTCCACCACCGTCATGCTCGGAACAAGATGAAATGCCTGGAAAATGAATCCAATATTCTCCCGCCGGAAGATTGTCTTCTGTTTTTCATCCATCTCGGAGACCCGGAGTCCTGCTACGTCTATACTCCCTGCAGTCGGCGAATCGATTCCACCGAGCAATTGGAGCAGGGTTGACTTGCCGGATCCAGATGGGCCAATGACGGCAACAAGTTCACCCGGCTGGATCTCCAGTTCAGCAATGTCTAGTGCGGCTTTCTCGTTTCCGGCACCGTCGTCATAGTGGCGACGAACGCTTTTGAGGGAAATGGCGGGAAGGTTGCCGGTCACGTCTCGATGGCCCAGACCTGGGGGAGCATCCGCTCAAATTCGAACCACATTTCCCATTCTCCGACTTCTCCGGCGAGAAGCTCCGACTCGATGACCTCCCAAACGGCAAGCAGGGAGCGGCGACGTTCTTGCTATCTCACTTGGTTCGTTGGTGGCGATACACAAGCCTCGCCACCAACGAACCAAGCATGGCAACAGCACCAAACGGGGGATCGACTATCGGTGCTGCGCCTAGGAGGAGGGTACAAGTGCCGAGGGGCGTCTCCGTGTGGAATTCGTCAATCTCAGTGGTCAAAACGGCAAATCTCCGTGTAAAAAACCCGAAATTAAGTGGACGGAAGCCGGCGTCTACGTGTTTGAACGCCAGCAGGACATGGCACAGGAGCACCTGCTCATCGCGGCCGGCCATCATTACTAGGGGCGCCCAAAGCAAAAGAGGAGGGCTGCCGGATCATCAAGATCCGGCAGCCCTCCTCTTGCGGTTTGCCTCAGGGGTTACGCTTCGGCGTCCTGGTAGATGCCCGCCATCCAGGACTCGACGTCGTCGGCCTTGCGGGGGAGGGCGGCGCTGAGGTTGATTGGACCGTCAGCCGTCATCAGGATGTCGTCCTCGATCCGGACGCCGATTCCGCGGTAATCCTCCGGAATGGCGAGGTCCTCGTTCTTGAAGTAGAGCCCGGGTTCGATGGTGAACACCATGCCCTCGGTGAGTACGCCGTCCAGGTAGAGATCACGCTTGGCCTGGGCACAGTCATGGACATCCAGACCAAGGTGGTGGCTGGTACCGTGCGGCATCCAGCGGCGGTGCTGCTGGCCTTCGGCACTAATGGCTTCTTCGACGGAGACCGGCAGCAGGCCCCACTCGGCAAGGCGCTCGGCGAGCACCGTGGTGGCGGCCGTGTGGATGTCACGGAACTTCACGCCGGGCTGTGCTGCGGCGAATCCGGCGTCGGCGGCGTCAAGGACGGCTTCGTAGACCTTGCGCTGGACGTCCGAGAACTTTCCGTTGGCCGGAATGGTACGCGTGACGTCGGCTGTGTAGAGCGAGTCTGCCTCCACGCCGGCGTCCAGCAGCAGGAGTTCCCCGGCGTTGACCTTGCCCGTGTTCCGGGTCCAGTGCAGCACCGTGGCGTTGTTTCCGGCGGCCGCGATGGTGTCATAGCCGAGCTCGTTCCCTTCCTCACGGGCACGCGCGAAGAAAGCGCCTTCAATAACGCGTTCGCCGCGGTGGTGGGTCATGGCGCGGGGGAGGGCACGGACGACGTCGGCGAAACCCTCCACGGTCGCGGCCACGGCGATCTTCATCTGCTCGATTTCCCAGGCGTCCTTGAGCAAGCGCAACTCGGAGAGCGCCTCGCTGAGCAGTTCGTCGAGGGCATCGAGTTCGCCGAGGTCCAGGTTCTCCGGATCCTTGGCTGTGTTGTAGCGGGCGGTGTCCACGAGGGCATCGATGTTCTCGTCGACTTTGCGGACCAGGCGGATGGAGATGCCACCGATTTCCGGGGCGCCTACGTTCTTGGTGATGGCCATCTCGAGTTCGTCGAGATGTGCCGTCCTGAGTCCGAGGCGCGCTTCGAATTCTTCGAGCGTTGGGCGCGCGCCGATCCAGAACTCACCGGAACGCGAGTCGGCGTAGAACTGTTCCGTGTCCCGGCCGGCCAGCGGGCGGAAGTAGAGCGTCGCGAGGTGGTTGCCGCCGTCGTCGCCGGTTCCCTCCTCGACAGGTTCCAGGACCAGCACGGCGTCGGGCTCGTGGTCCAGGCCCAAGCCCGTGAGGTGGGCAAAACCGGAGTGTGGGCGGAAGCGGTAGTCGCAATCGTTCGAGCGGACCTTGAGCGGGCCGGCCGGTACGACGAGTCGTAGGCCCGCGAACTTGTCGGAGATGGCCCGACGTCGGGTGGCGGCGTGGTCTGCGACGGCGTCACGTGCAGGGGTTACCTGCGGCGAGGGCGCCCAATTGCTGGCCATGAACGCCTTGAAGGCATCGGATGTGGGCCGCTGGGAGCGGTTGTTGACGCGCTCCTCCAGTGGCTGGGAGGCTGTGGTTTCACCGTTTTGGGTGTTTTCTGCATCGTTCACCGTCCCATCGTCCCATCAAGGCCGACACTAGGCCAACGCCGCAACGGTCCAAGCCGCCCCTAATCAAATACGCTTGGAAAGTGAAGATCGACCTGCACGCGCACTCCAATGTTTCCGACGGGACCGAGGCTCCCGCGGGAGTGATCGCTTCCGCGTCTGCTGCGGGTCTGGATGTGGTGGCCCTGACCGACCACGACTCCACCGACGGATGGGAGCAGGCCTCCGTCGCGGCCCTCGAATTCGGGGTGGCTTTCGTTCCGGGGATTGAGATCTCGTGCCGCACCCGGGAAGGGATCAGCGTCCACCTGCTGAGCTACCTCCATGATCCCGCACATCCAGGCCTGCTCGAGGAAATCACCAAGGCGAAGGACGCGAGGCTCACCCGCGCCAAGCGCATGGTCACGCTTTTGGCGGAGGATTACCCCTTGAGCTGGGACGATGTCATTCATCATGTGGCTCCGGGTGCCACAGTGGGCCGGCCCCACATCGCCGACGCCCTCGTGGCCGCCGGTGCCGTTGCGAGCCGCTCCGAAGCGTTCACCGCGATCCTGACTTCGCACTCGCGCTACTTCGTGCAGCACTACGCACCCGACCCGGCGCTCGCCGTCGAGCTCGTCCGCGCGGCGGGCGGTGTCCCTGTTTTCGCGCATCCAGTGGCTTCGGCCCGCGGCCGGGTAGTCGGGGAACGGACTTACCGGGAAATGATCGACGCCGGCCTCCTGGGGCTGGAAGTGGAACACCGCGACAATCCCGAGGAAGGCCGCGTGTTCCTGCGCCGCCTGGCCGCCGAACACGGCTTGTTCATGACCGGTTCGTCCGACTACCACGGAACCGGCAAGCCCAATCTGCTCGGGGAGAACCTGACGTCCCCCGAGGTCCTGGCCCGCATCGAGGAACTGGGCACGGGAAGTTTTGTGGTCCGCTAGGTGGGATAGAAGGTGGCCTTGCCGTCCAGGCGCTTCCGCATCACTTCGATTGCCGGGGCGTTCTGGTCCACGCACACAAACTTGCGCTCGAGTTTCGCCGCGACTGAACCGAGGGTGCCCGAGCCGGCGAAGAAATCGAGGCACCAGTCTCCTGGCCGGCTCGATGCCGTGACGATCCGCCGGACCAGTCCTTCGGGCTTTTGCGTCGGGTAGCCGGTCTTTTCCTTGCCGGTCGGGGAAACGATGGTGTGCCACCAAACATCCGTGGGAAGCTTCCCCAGTTCGCGTTTGGCGGGCGTCACGAGGCCAGGTGCCATGTACGGCTCACGGTCAACCTCGGCGTTGTCGAAGTGGTACTTCGAGGGGTTCTTGACGTACACGAGGATATTGTCGTGCTTGGTGGGCCAGCGGTTCTTGGCGCGTGCGCCATAGTCGTAGGCCCAGATGATCTCGTTCAGGAAACACTCCCTGCCGAAGATCGCGTCCAGCATGACCTTGGCGTAGTGCACCTCGCGGTAGTCGAGATGCAAGTACAAAGTGCCGTCGTCCGCGAGCAGGCGCCAGGCCTCCACGAGCCGGGGTTCCAGGAAGGACCAGTAGTCGCTGAACGCGTCGTCGTAGCGGTGCAGGGCGCCCTTGATGGTGTCATACGAGCGCCCCTTGAAGCCGACGCGGTCGCCGTCGCCATCGGCGTTGCGGACCATGCGCGTTTCCTGGCGGCTCTGGACCCGGCCCGTATTGAAGGGCGGGTCCACGTAAATCAGTGTGAAGGCGCCGTCCGGCAGCGTCGGGAGGAAATCCGCGTTGTCCGCGTGAACCACCAAATTGCTGCCGTCCGGCGCCCAAACAAGGTCAGTCATTGAGGCCGTTAAGCCTCGGTGCTCTCGCCGGATGCACCGGAAGCGGATACCACTTCGCCGTTGCGGCGGCGGGTGCGGGAACGACGTGCGCGGGCAGGCTTGTCAGCGCCCTCGCCGGACTGCGGCTCGGCAGACCGGGCCGTTGCCTCAGCGGGGGCTGCCTCACCTTCGGACGTACGACGGCGGCGGGTTCGGTTGCGTCCGCCCTCACCGTCGCCTTCCCGGGACGGAGCGTCGCCGGACTTGGGACCGCGGCGGGCACCTTCACGGCCACCGTCACGGCCGGAGCGTCCACGCGCGGAATCGCCGCTGGAACGGGAGTTCTTCTTGCCGGTCTCGCCCAGGTCTTCAAGGACCTCGGCGTCGACGCCCGCAAGGGTGCGCTGGTTGCGGGGCAGGCGGCCTTTGGTGCCTTCCGGAATATCCAGGTCCGAGAACAGGTGCGGGGACGAAGAGTACGTCTCCACGGGCTCGGGAGAGCTCAACCCGAGGGCCTTGTTGATGAGGGCCCAGCGGGGGACGTCGTCCCAGTCGACGAACGTGACCGCGGTGCCCTTGTTGCCGGCACGGCCGGTGCGGCCAACGCGGTGCAAGTAGATCTTTTCGTCTTCGACACACTGGTAGTTGATGACGTGCGTGACGTCGTCCACGTCGATGCCCCGGGCGGCGACATCCGTGGCCACCAGGACGTCGACCTTGTTGTTGCGGAAGGCGCGCAGGGCCTGCTCGCGGGCGCCCTGGCCGAGGTCGCCGTGGATAGCCGCGGCAGCGAAGCCGCGATCCACGAGTTCCTCGGCAACCTTGGCTGCGGTGCGCTTGGTCTTGGTGAAGATGATGGTCCGGCCACGGCCGCGTGACTGCAGAATGCGGGCCACGACCTCGATCTTGTCCATGCTGTGGGCACGGTAGATCAGCTGGCGGATGTCTCGCTTGGTCAGGCCTTCGTCGTTCGGGTCGGCGGCACGGATGTGCGTGGGCTGCGTCATGTAGCGGCGGGCCATGGCAATGACCGGGCCGGGCATGGTTGCCGAGAAGAGAAGAGTCTGGCGGACGGCGGGAGTGCCGGCAATCAGCGTCTCCACGTCCGGAAGGAAGCCGAGGTCAAGCATCTCGTCTGCTTCGTCGAGAATCACCATGCGAACGTTCTTGAGGTTCAGGTGCTTCTGCTTGTAGAGGTCGATCAATCGGCCGGGCGTGCCGACAACAACCTCGACGCCCTTCTGCAGGGCTTCGATCTGGGGCTCGTAAGCGCGGCCGCCGTAGATGGTAGCGATGCGGGCGTTGCGCTTCCGCGATGCTGTCTGGAGGTCGTTGGCCACCTGAACGGCGAGTTCACGGGTAGGAACAATCACGAGGGCCTGGGGTGCGCCCGGGACAGCGAGCTTTTCATGGCCGGCGTCGCCGGGTCCGACGACGCGCTGCAGCGCCGGAATGCCGAAGCCGAGGGTCTTTCCGGTGCCGGTCTTGGCCTGGCCGATGATGTCGTGACCGCCCAAGGCCACCGGGAGGGTCATGGCCTGGATGGGGAAGGGGTGGGTGATTCCGGCATCGGCGAGGGATTCAACGATGTCGGCGCGGACGTTGTAGTCGGCGAAGGACTTTTCTGCGATCTCGTGCGGTGTTTCGTCCGAGGAAATGGTTTCCTCGGGTTCGATCGTTTCGGTTCCGTCTGTCAGAACTTCATGGGTGTGCAATTCACTCACAGTGGAGTTTTCCTTATTCATTTTGGGCTGCGCTGCGTGCTCAACGGTTGTGGCCGGGCCGTTCCGGAGCACGAATGGGCGCAAGCAAATCCAGTGGAAGCCGATCGCGGGCTATCTAAATACTGGCACTGGGGACCAGCTGGTGTATCTCAAGATCGCGTAGGGGCGGGCTTGTTGATGTCAAAAAAATTAACTGAATCAACGACCGGGCATCCATTACTACTCACACAGTCTAGCGTCTGGAGGCAATAAACCCCGGATCGCGGTTCCAGGCCTGCGAACTGAGTGCGCTACGGGAGCAGTTCGAAGGTGATTTCGCGGGTGGCGATGTCCGCGTCAAGCAGTTTCACACGGACCTTCGTACCGGACTCCATTTCGCCGTCGCAACGAGCGGTGACCGCGGGTTCGGCGATCTGGACGATGCCGTAGGGGCCGTGCGGGGCTCCGTTCCCATTGCCGTTTCCGTTGTTGCCGTTGGTGCTGTTCCCGTTGCCGTTTCCGTTGTTCTTGGCGGGTTTCGATCCGGAGATCACGACGGCGTCGAATTCCTGTCCGATGTGGTTCACCAGGAGTGCTGCCTCCACGGTGTCCAGGGCCAGGCGCTCCATTTTGGCGGCAAGCTGGTCGGATGACGCCATGATCTCGGGCAGGCTCGGCAAAGCGTCCCTGGCCCATGCAGGGATCTCTGTTCCATTACTCAGTGCTTCGCAGATGACCAGGACAAAACGATCGACCAGCCTGCGCAATGGCGCCGTGGTGTGGGCGTACGGTGCGCCGATGGCTGACTGCATGACGCTTCCCGGTACTTCGCCGTCGAAAGGCGTGTAGCCGGCGCCGCGGAAAAGCAGCCCCGCGGAGTGGAGGATGGCCAGTTGCCGGGGGTCCTTGGCGTCGAGGGTCCGCAGGTACTCGCCATAGCTGGTCCCCTCGGTCCAGGGCTTGCCGAGTGCCCCCGTTTGCCGTTTGAAATGGAGCAGCGAGCGTTCATCGGGCGCCGGCATGGTGCGCAGGATTCCCACTTTGCCGTCGAGCATCAGTTGCGCGGCGGCCATCCCGGTCATGAGGGAAATCTGGGCGTTCCAGTCCTCCACCGGCAGCGAGGGAGCTGCGACGATCCTGTACCCCTCGCCGTCGGGCAATTGGACGATTTCCTGTTCAGGCATGTTCAGGCTTGCTCCGCCGCGGCGGCGTTCGAGTTCCACCCGCTTGAGCCCGACGTCCTTGAGGAGTTGGAGGACCGGATCGGCCGTTCCGGAATCGATCTCCGCCTGGACACCCTTGTAGTTGAGCTTCGCGCGGCTGCGAACGCTTGCCCGGCGGACGGAGACGGTGCGGAACTCCGCCTCGGCATCGAGTTCGAAGTCCCATACAAATGCGCCGCACGTTTGGCCGGCCAACAGGCTTCCGGCATGCTCGCTGATGATCTCGGGGTGCAGCGGTATGCGGCCATCCGGGGCGTAGTATGTTTGCCCCCGGTGGCGGGTCTCGGCGTCGAGCGCTCCTCCGGGCGGCACAAAGGATGGCACATCGGAGATGGCGTAGAGAACCCTGTAACCATCGCCGGAACGGTCAATGAAGAGGGCCTGGTCCAGATCGGTGGAAGAGGCCGGGTCGATCGTGATGAACGGAACGTCCGTGAGGTCCTGCACCGGCAGGGTGTGTCCGGAAACCGCGGCTTCGGCGTCACGCAGCGCTTCAACGGGATAGCCGGCGGGCAGCTCGAGTTCAGTCCGAAGCGCCGCCAGTGCTTCCGCGAGCCGGTTCGACGTTTCACTGACATTCGGGGCTATCCGCTGATGTGACACGAAAGTCAGGGTAACTCCAAAATCTTTCGGCGTCTCGCTAGGCCGCCGCTGCGTCAAGGGCGGCCAGGAGTGCCTGGGCCGCCGCCGTCGGATCCTGTGCTTCGGTGATGGCTCGCACCACCACGATGCGGCTGGCGCCAGCCCGCACTACCTCTTCCACGTTGCTGAGATCGATGCCGCCGATCGCAAACCAAGGGAGCACAACACCGCCGACGGTCTCCTCGTCTGCCTGCTTCACCGCGTTGGCGGCGTACTTCACCAGATCGAGCCCGACGGCGGAGCGTCCGGGCTTGGTGGGGGTGGCCCATACCGGCCCGACGCAGAAGTAGTCCAGGCCGCTGCGGCCGGGTGATGCGGCGATGGCTGCGTCAATCTGTTCCGGCGTGTGCGTGGAGAGCCCGATGATGGCGGGGTCGTGGAGCAGCTTCCGGGCCGCCCGCAGTGGAATGTCCTTTTGGCCGATATGGAACACCGGTGCGCCGGAGAGGGAAGCTACGTCCGCGCGGTCGTTGACGGCCCAGAGACGGCCGTGGCGGTGCGCCACGGATTGCAGGATCTCCAGGAGCTCCAGTTCCTCTGCCGCTTCGATGGTCTTGTCGCGCAGCTGGATGATGTCCACGCCGCCCTCGAATGCGGCGTCGACAAACTGCTCAAAATCACCCCGTTGCTTGCGGGCGTCGGTGCAGAGGTAGAGGCGGGCGGTGGTGTGGACATCGTGCTGGGTCATGGAAACAGAGTAGTTCCTCTAAACTGGGCTGGTACCGCGGGAGCCGCGGCGGCAGTCACAATCGCCGCGCGGCTGAGAGGGCTTCAGCGCCGACCGCTTGACCTGATCCGGCTAGTACCGGCGTAGGGAAGGACTCCATGGACGAAGTAAACACCCGGCACGAACCCCTGCGCGCGTCCCTGCATGCGGATGTGGCGGTGATCGGAGGCGGTGTCATCGGCCTTGGCATCGCGTCGGAAGCCCGAAGGTCCGGCCGCTCGGTTGCCCTGATCGATCCCGCACCGGCCAGCGGAGCCACCTTCGCGGCGGCGGGCATGTTGGCGCCCGTCAGTGAACTGCACTACCAGGAAGAGGACCTCCTGGAACTCATGCTCGAATCGTCGGCATTGTGGCCGGACTTCGAACACAATGTGACTGGCTCAAGTGCCGGACGCAGCACGGGTTACCGTACGACGCCGACCCTCGCCGTCGGCGCGGACGCTGCGGACCGCCGGGCGCTCGCCGACCTCCGGGACGTGCAACTGGCCAACGGCCTGCTGGTGGAATCCGTGCCGTTGCGCGAGGCCCGGGAGCGTGAGCCGCTGTTGAGCCCGCAGATTTCCTGTGCCTTCGACATCCCGGGCGACCACCAAGTGGATCCGCGCCGGCTTTCGGCCGCGATCCTTGGCGCACTGGCAGACCACCAGCCGGGCAATTCCAGCTGGATTGCGGGGGCCGAGGGCGGTTTTGCGGTCCACGACACGGCGGCGGGCCTCTTGTGGGAGGACGGACGCGTCGTCGGGGCCGTGCTTGGCTCAGGCGTCAAAGTGCTCGCCGCGGAAACCGTGGTTGCCAACGGCCTGGGCGCCGCCCGCTTGAAGGGCCTGCCGGATGGATTGTCGCTCCCGTTGCGTCCCGTGTACGGCGACATACTGCGGCTGCGCGTCCCGGACCAGCTGCAACCTCTGGTCACCGCCACAGTGCGGGGAATCGTGCGCGGAGTGCCCGTCTACATCGTTCCCCGCGAGGACGGGACAGTGGTGATCGGCGCAACGCAACGTGAAGACGGATTGTCGGCGTCCGGGGGAGCGGCCAACCCGGTGTCGGCGGGCGGTGTGTACCAGTTGCTCCGCGATGCCCAGGTACTGGTCCCGGCCGTGGCTGAACTGGAGCTCCTGGAAGCAACTGCCCGCGCCCGTCCGGGCACTCCGGACAATGCACCGCTGCTGGGCCGTGTAAGGGTAAAAAGTGCCGAAAGGGTGGAAGGAAGCGAAGGGACCGTGCCCGGACTCATCGTGGCGAGCGGATTCTTCCGCCACGGCGTCCTGCTCACTCCGGCGGCGGCGAAAATCTGCGTCGGGCTGATGGACGGCACCGCCGATCCCCGGTGGAGCAAATTCCGCCCGGACCGCTTCTCCCGCCCCCTTTCAGCAGCAAGGGCCTCCACAAACGGCCCATCGGCCGATACCTCGAATCCCCTTCCGAAGGACCACGCATGAACATCAAATTGAACGGCGCAGACCACACGCTGAGCGACGACGCGTCCGTCACCACCCTCGTGAGCCACATCACCGGTCGGGTTGTGGACTCGAGCGGCCAGGCGGCCGACGGACGCAAGATCGGCGTCGCCGTCGCACGCAATTCCGAAGTGGTGCCGCGCAGCCAGTGGGCGGCAACCGCGCTCGCAGAGGGCGACGAACTCGAAATCGTTACCGCAGTACAGGGAGGCTGAACCATGACCACGGCAAGCACTGAAGCAGCAAGCACCCGGACCGACGCCCTGGTGATCGACGGTGTTGAGTTCGGCTCGCGCCTCATCATGGGGACCGGCGGAGCCCCGAGCCTGGACGGACTGGGGGCAGCCTTGCTGGCCTCCGGCACCGAACTCACCACCGTTGCCATGCGGAGGTACTCACCGACGGAAACAGGTTCGCTGTTCCAGTTGCTCGTGGACCACGGCATCCGTGTCCTGCCCAACACGGCCGGCTGTTTTACCGCCAAGGATGCTGTCATGACAGCCGAGCTTGCCCGGGAGGCCTTGGAAACGGATTGGGTGAAGCTTGAGGTCATCGCGGACGAGCACACGCTCCTGCCGGACGCCGTGGAGTTGGTGGACGCAACCGAGAAACTCGTCGACCGCGGATTCAAGGTCTTCGCATACACGAACGACGACCCCGTGCTGGCACTTCGCCTCGAAAACCTCGGAGCCACTGCCGTGATGCCCTTGGGCGCGCCCATCGGCACCGGCTTGGGCATCCTGAATCCCCACAACATCGAGCTGATTGTGTCCCGCGCTTCTGTGCCGGTAGTGCTCGACGCCGGCATCGGCACCGCGTCCGACGCAGCGCTGGCCATGGAGCTCGGCTGCGACGCCGTGCTGCTGGCCACCGCGGTCACCCGTGCGCAGAACCCGGTGCAGATGGGCGAGGCCTTCAAACACGCAGTCATCGCCGGTAGGCTGGCGAAGCAGGCGGGCCGCATCCCGCGCCGGGAACACGCCCTGGCCTCCTCGGCGATGGAAGGCCGGGCCGAGTTCCTCTAGCGGCCCACGCTGGCCTCTCCGGGGATTCCTGCGAATTTCCCCGTCAGCGAAGGAGCCACCATGGCCGGCAAGGATGACGTTCTTAGCAGGTCCGCGATCGACGACGCCTTGGCGGAGCTGCCGGACTGGCGGTACCGCCTTGGCGGCCTCGTCACCGTCTATAAATCCCCGACGTCGGCTGCCGCACTGGAGCTGGTTGCCGCCGTCGGGCGCATCGCCGAGCAGCAGAACCACCACCCGGACCTGGACTGGCGCTTCAACCGGGTGTTCGTCCGGTACACCTCCCACGACGCCGGGAGCGAGGTGACCCGGCGCGACGTCCGGGCGGCCACGAACGCCAGCCAGGTGGCCGCGGAAGCCGGGGCAGTGGCCGAACCCGGGCTCTACCGGACGGTTGAAGTCGGAATCGACACCCCGGATCCGGAAGAGATCTCGGAAGTCTGGAGGGTGGCGCTCGGCTACCGCAAAGGCCGCTTCGGAGACCTCGAAGACCCGTATGGGCGAGGGCCCAACGTGTGGTTCCAAACAACTGAAACACCCAACCCGAACCGGATCCACCTGGATGTGCACAGGAGCCAGGCTGAATCGGGACCCGCCATGGAGAAAACCGCGGCGACGGGTGCGTTAATGGACCGTGACCACGCACCCAAATGGGTGGTGGTCACGGATTCACAAGGAAACCGGCTGTGCCTCTGCACCGAAGCAGGTGACGGGCCGGATCTGTAGATTGAGCCGAAGCGGTAGAGCCGCGGCGCCAGCTAGGGTCTCGCCGCCAGCTAGAGCCTGAGGGCCGCGGTTAGCTGGGCGGTGTCGTGCCGGGCCCGGTGGCGGCCCAGGAAGTACGAGACCACCGCGGCCGCCACGGTACCCAAAATGACGGGCAGGACCCACGGGATCCACGTCACCCCGGGCTGGTAGCCAAAGCCAAGCTGGATGAAGATCATCCAACTCAGCATGGCGACGGCCAGGGAAACACCGGCGGGCAGGGCGATGCCATATGTGCCACGGTGTTTGTCATTTCCCCAGACGATGAAGCCTGAAGCGATGGTGGCTAGCGCCACGATGACAAGTGAGAGCATGCGGACTCCTGGCTCGCTGGTGTTCTGACGTATGAGCTAGAGCGCGCCGAAGCCGACCCGGCGTACTTCTTCGGCACCGATCTCCACGTATCCGAGGACGTTGCCGGGAACGATGACCTGACGGCCCTTTTCGTCGGTCAGACGCAGGTCCGTGCCATTGGCAATGGCGTCGCCCACGATCTTGGCAACAGCCTCGGCATCCAGAGCGGATTCCAGCACGATCTCACGGCCAACGTTCTGAATGCCGATCTTTACTTCCACAGCAGGGCCTCCCAGCCAATCAAGAATTTACTCAGTCCTCTATTTGTAGCCTAGGACTCTTTCGGGAAGCGACTGATTCCGCGCCAAGCTAAACGGTAGATCAAATCGCTGGCGACATCGAGGTCCAAATCGCCATCGGTCTCAAGCCAATACCGGGCACTGACCTGCGCCATTCCTGCTAAGCCCCGGCCCAGCAACTGGGCCTCCAGCGGGGGCAGCTTGGTGTCTTCGGCGATGACCTTGGCGACGGCGTCGGCGAAAGTGCGGTTGAAAGTTTCCAGCCGGGAGCTGACGTCCGGGTCATTGATGAGATCGGATTCGAAGACGAGCCGGTGGGCTTGGTCATCGCTCGCGATGAAACGGTAGTAGGCGCGCATGACGGCCTGGACGCGTTCCTTGTTGTCCGACGTCGAATTGAGTGCCGTCAGCATCTGGTCCGTGAGCATGGCCAGGTGGCTGTCGAGGAGGGCCATGTAGAGCTCCCGCTTGGACGGGAAGTGTTGGTACAGCACCGGCTTGCTGACATGGGCGGTCTCGGCGATTTCGTCCATCGCAGCACCATGGAAGCCGTTGGCAACGAAAACTTCCAAGGCGGCGTTCAAGAGCTGGGCCCGGCGCTCATCGCGTGGCAGCCTTGCCGAGCGTGGCGAACCGATCCGATCTTGCCTGACCTGTGCCTCCTGTTTGATACGTGCACTCTCAGCCACTTGTCTGCCGCCTTTCCTTTGCAGTTATGACCACAATACTGCGCAGTAATATGACCGGGCGGCAGCGGCAGGCATACTTTGGAGTATGGCCACTATTTTTGCTGCCCAAACGTTGCCGCCCTCTCCTTCTTCAACGCTGCCGCCACTCGTGGAACCGGCCGCGGGGCTGACCACCGAAGAGGTCGAACGGTACTCGCGCCACCTCATTATTCCCGAAATCGGAGCGGCCGGTCAGCGTCGGCTCAAGAATGCAAAAGTCCTCGTGATCGGGGCAGGCGGGCTGGGCTCTCCGGCGTTGCTGTACCTCGCCGCCGCGGGGGTGGGGACGCTCGGAATCGTGGACGACGACGACGTAGACCTCAGCAACCTGCAACGCCAGATCATCCACGGCGTCGGCGATGTGGGCCGGCCGAAGATCGAATCGGCACGTGACGCCATCAAGGAACTCAATCCGCTGGTCAACGTGCAACTGCACAACGTGCGCCTGGACTCCTCCAACGCTTTGGAGATTTTCTCCGGCTACGACCTCATCCTGGACGGCGCAGACAATTTCGCCACCCGGTACCTGGTCAACGATGCTGCCGCGATTCTCGGCAAACCGTACGTCTGGGGATCCATTTTCCGCTTCGACGGCCAGGTCAGCGTGTTCTGGGAGAAGCACGGACCCAGCTACCGGGATCTGTATCCCGAGGCCCCTCCGGCCGGTTCGGTCCCGTCCTGCGGCGAAGGCGGCGTGTTCGGCATGCTGTGCGCCGCTGTCGGCTCGCTCATGGTGACGGAGGCAGTCAAGCTGATCACCGGCGTCGGGCGCTCCATGCTGGGACGCGTGGCGCTCTTTGACGCGCTCGGCGGCAGCTGGCGCGAAATCAAGGTTTCGAAAGACCCGGAGGCCGAGCCGATCACCGAATTGACCGACTACGAAGCCTTCTGTGGCATCACCCCGGCGCCCGCGGGCGACTCGGTTCCGACTGTGACCGCCACCGAACTTTCGGGAATGCTCGAGGCCCGCGCTGCGGGGGAGCGCGACTTCGAACTGGTGGATGTCCGCGAGATCGGTGAACACGAGATCGTGAGCATCGACGGTTCAGTGCTCATCCCGCAGGGACGCATCCTGGCGGGAGAGGCATGGACGGAACTGCCGCAGGACAAAGAGATCGTGTTCCACTGCAAGGGCGGCACCCGTTCCGCCGCGGTGCTCGCGGCCGCACAGCGCGCCGGCTACACGCGCGTGAGCCACCTCGACGGCGGGATCCTGGCGTGGGTGCACGACGTCGAGCCGGGCAAACCGGTTTACTGAACCCACAATGCTGGTGAGCGCGAAGGTCCCGACATGATTGAGGAATCCATGAACACACCGCAATACCCCATCGGATCGGGTTTCGGCCACGGATCGACGGCGTCGGACGTTTTGGCGGGAGTGGACCTCCACGGCAAGACGGCAATTGTCACGGGCGGGTATTCCGGGCTCGGACTGGAAACGGTGCGGGCACTGTCCTCCGCAGGAGCCGCGGTCACTGTTCCCGCCCGGCGTCCTGAACACGCTAGGGAGGTCCTCGCCGCGGCCGGCCTGGCCCGGGAGCAGGTCAACGTGGAAACTTTGGATTTGGCCGACCAGCAGGCAGTGAAGGATTTCGCGGCACGCTTCCTGGCGTCGAACCCAACCCTGGACATCTTGATCAACAACGCCGCCATCATGGCGAGCCCGGAACAACGCGTGGGCCCGGGCTGGGAATCCCAGTTCGCCACCAACCACTTGGGCCACTTCACCCTTCTCAACACTTTGTGGCCCGCGCTGGCGGCTGCCGGTTCGGCCCGTGTGGTATCCTTGTCCTCCACGGGACACAAACTCTCGCCGATCCGTTTTGAGGACATCAATTTCGAGACCGGTTACGACAAATGGAAGGCCTACGGCCAGGCAAAGACCGCAAATGCGCTATTCGCCGTGGAGCTGGACCGCCTGGGTAAATCCGCCGGGGTGCGGGCCTTCGCGGTCCATCCCGGCGGCATCATGACCGAGCTCCAGCGCTACCTTCCGCGTGAAGAGATGGTCGCGGCGGGTTGGATGGACGACGCAGGCAACGTCCGGGAGGGTTTCAAGACGCCGGAGCAGGGGGCTGCCACGTCCACCTGGGCAGCGACGTCCTCGGCACTGGCAGGCATGGGCGGGGTGTATTGCGAAGACTGCGACATCGCCAAGCCCACGGACCCGGCCTCGCCGCTCGCGCGGTACCAAGGAGTGGATGCGCACGCAGTGGATCCGGAAGCCGCAACAAGGCTGTGGGCTGTGTCTGCAGAAATGACGGGCGTCAACGCCTTCGCATAGGGCGCGTTCGCGGGGGGCTAGGCGCTTTCAGCCTGCCGGGATGCCGGTTGGTGGTCCACAGGGCATTCAGCTGCTGGAGCAGCGGCAACCGGCTGCTCGACCTGGATGCCATATAAGGCCTCGAGGGCTGCCACATAATCGTCTTGCTGGCCGTTTGCGGCAAGTTCGCGCGCACGGACCGTGGGGATGTGGAGCAATTGCTTGACCATGCGGCGGAGCGCGAACTCGACCTCTTCAGCCGCAGCGGTGCAGCCGTGCCGGGCCCGGACTTTTTCCATCTCGGCGTCGAGCACGTTCATGGTGTGGCGGCGCAGTGCCACTATGGCCGAGTCGACTGACCGGGCTTCGCGCTCCTGCTCGAAGGCGTCTGCCGCACCGGAAACAATGGTGCTCGCTTGTGCCAGCGACTCCGCTTGTTCCTGCGGCGCCGCGAGCCGCACGGATTCGAGCGTCAGGAGCTCGACGCCGTCGAGCTCGCCCACCGCGGGGTCGAAGTCGTGGGTGAGCGCGAGGTCGATCGCAATGAGCGTCTGGGTGGACAATGCACGGACCTTGGCAAGCTCTTCGGCCTCAACGCGGGTGTCCGATCCGCTGCAACCGATCATGACATCGGCGGCAGCGACGGCGGCAGGAAGGGTTTCGGCGTCGAGCGCGGTTCCGCCGCGGGTCGCCACGAAAGCCTCGGCCCGGCCGGAAGACGAGTAAACCGAGACGTCGGTGCAGCCGCGATCGCGAAGCAGCGACATAGTGGCCCCGGCGTAGGCCCCGGTCCCGAAGACAACGACCTTCTTGGTGCTCCAGTCGGCATTCTCGGAGAGGTCGGTGGCGAGGTCCAGGGCAACTGAGACGATGGACAGCCCCCGCGAACCGAGGGCGGTCTGGGCCCCGACGTCCTTGGCAGTCTTGGAAGCGGCCTGGAACAAGCGGACCAGCCCGGAACTCGCGGTTCCTTCGTGCTGGGCCGTGATGAGGGCGCGGCGCACTTGGCCGGCGATTTCGCGTTCGCCGACGACGGCGGAGTCCAGTCCGGCGCTGACGGCGAAGAGGTGCTTGCTGACCTCAGGGCCGGTGCGGGTGCTGAAGGCACGGGAGACGACTTGCTCGTTGAGTCCGCTCAATCCGCTGATCTGCGCGACGAGCGCCGAGCGGGCGGCTTCGAGGTTCTCGGCATGCGGGGTTTCGCCGTAGATTTCGTAGCGGTTGCAGGTGGCCAGGACCACGGCGCCTGAGACAAGTTGGGAATCGGCCAAAGCGGACGAGGCAACCTCGGATGAACCGTTGCTCAACTGAGCGACGGTCTCAAGATCGATGTCGGCGTGTGTAGCCACCAATGAGAAAAGAACCACAGCAAAGCAATCATAGCTTTTTCGGTGCCATGTAGAACAACGCAGGCCAGTGGTTCTCCGCACTGCCCGGAGTGACGCCTGTCACCCGAGGTGGTGCGGGACAGGCTGTCGTTATCTTTTGATCCCGATCTTCGGCACAATCGAAGGCATGACTTCCAGTTCCGCACTGCCTCACTCTGTGCCGGCCAACGGCGTTTCCGGCACCGCCGCCTCGAGCCTTGATGCAAGCCACCCGCTCATGGATGGCCGCACCGCAGACTCCCCCCTGATCCAGGCGTACCGCGGAGGCAAGCCGTCCCGCCGTCCAGTGTGGTTCATGCGGCAGGCCGGCCGATCGTTGCCGGAATACCTCAAAGTCCGTGAAGGCGTCGCGATGCTGGACTCCTGCCTGCGTCCCGAGCTCGCCTCCGAGATCACTTTGCAGCCGGTCCGTCGCCACGACGTCGACGCAGCCATCTTCTTCTCCGACATCGTCATTCCCCTCAAGCTGGCGGGTGTCGGCGTGGACATCGTCCCAGGCGTCGGGCCCGTCCTGGACAAGCCTGTCCGCACCGCCGCTGACGTAGCAGCCCTGCCGCAGCTGACGTGGGAAGCCCTCGAGCCGATCCGTGAGGCCGTGCGCCTGACGGTGGCAGAGCTTGGCACCACGCCCTTGATCGGCTTCGCCGGCGCTCCGTTCACGCTCGCCGCGTACATGGTGGAAGGCAAGCCTTCCCGCGACCACCTCGGTCCGCGCACCATGATGCACGCCGATCCGGAAACCTGGACCGCCCTGGCGAACTGGGCAGCCGACGCCTCCGGCATGTTCCTGCGCGCGCAACTGGAAGCAGGCGCCTCGGCAGGACAACTGTTCGACTCCTGGGCCGGTTCCCTTGGCTTGGCCGACTACGCCAAGTACGTTGCACCCGCCTCGACCCGCGCCCTTGACCACGTCCGCCACCTCGGCGCGCCGCTGGTCCATTTCGGTACGGGAACGTCCGAGTTGCTCGTCGCGATGCGCGACGTCGGTGTGGACGTCGTCGGCGTGGACTACCGACTGCCTCTTGACGAAGCAAACCGGCGGCTCGGCGGCACCGTGCCCTTGCAAGGCAACATCGACCCCGCGCTGCTCTCCGCGCCTTGGGAGGTCCTGGAAGCCCATGTCCGCGAGGTGATCGCAGCCGGATCCGCGGCCCCGGGCCACGTCCTGAACCTCGGCCATGGCGTGCCCCCGGAGACAGACCCCGCGGTCCTGACCCGGGTAGTGGAACTCATCCACTCGATCCCGGCAGGATAGCGAGCATGAGCCGCGGGCACGCACGGTCCGAACAAACACGGCCCGAACACGCATTTCCCGGAGATTCAGCAGCTGGCCCGGCCGCCGTCGTCCTGGGCGGCGGCATTTCCGGCCTGCTCGCAGCCCGGGGACTGGCCAAGGCCGGATTCACTGTCACCGTACTCGAAGCGAGCGACGCGTGGGGCGGCTGCGTGGGAAGCCACACTGTTGGCGGCCTTGGGCTGGACAGCGGAGCAGAGTCCTTCGCGACGCGTTCCACCGCCGTGGCCGATCTCGCCCGCGATCTCGGGCTCGGCGGCAACATCGTGGCGCCCCACCCTGGAGGTGCCTGGGTGCAGTTGCCGGACGGTCCGCAGGAACTGCCCAAGACCGGAGTGCTCGGAATCCCCGCGAATCCCTGGGACCCGGAGGTCCGGCGTTCCCTGGGCTTCGCCGGTTCCTTGCGGGCCTCGCTTGACCGCTACCTGCCCGTATCGGTGGGTACTTCCGCCGAGGTCACCAGCGTCTCTTCCTTGGTCCGGGCGCGGATGGGCAAGCGGGTGCTCGAACGGCTTGTGGCACCCGTCGTCGGGGGAGTGCACTCCGCTGATCCCGGATTGCTCGACGTCGACATGGTGGCCCCCGGCCTACGTGCGGCATTGCGTCAGCACGGCTCGTTGGCCGCGGCGGTGGCCAGCCAGCGCAAGGCCGGTTCAGGACAAACTGCTTCAGGGCAAAACGGGACCGAACCGGCGAAGGCCGGATCCGCCGTCGGCGGCTTGAAAGGCGGAATGAACACCCTGGTCTCCGCCCTCGTTGCGGAACTGCGTTCGCAGGGCGTCGCCCTCGTTTCCGGCGCCCTGGTGGATTCGATCACCCGCATTGAAAGCGGTTGGCAGGCTACCGCTGCGGGCACAACGTACGACGCCGGGCGGCTCGTGGTGGCGCTCGACGGTCCGGCCGCGGTCGGGCTGCTGGAGGGGGCACTTCCGGAATTGTCCGCGCTGCGTCCCTCCGCGGGCCCCTTGGTGAGCCTCGTGACGTTGGTGGTGGACGTGCCCGAGCTGGACCGCCGTCCCCGCGGCACAGGCATTCTCGTCGCTCCGCAAACCGCTGGTATCGAGGCGAAAGCGCTCACGCATGCCACGGCAAAGTGGGACTGGCTGGCAGAAGAAGCCGGCCCGGGAACGCACGTACTGCGCTTGTCCTATGGGCGGGGCGAAGGGGTGGATGCCCCTGAATCGGCGGCCGCGCTGGATGACGATGCCTTGTTTGAGGCTGCGCTTCGCGACGCCTCGACTTTGCTGACCGTGCCGATTGTCCGCGAAGACGTGCTCGATTGGGACGTCGTCCGGTGGGCGGGCGCCCTGCCGTTCGCCGCCGTCGGTCACAAACAGCGCGTGGCCGAGGTGCGCCGCATCTGCGCCGAAGCCGACGGCTTGTCCGTTGTGGGCGGCTGGCTCGCCGGAAACGGCCTGGCCGCGGTGGTTGCCGACACTTCTGCGCAAATCGACGCAACATTGTGAAATGCACCACTTCTACGCCTTGTAGAAGTGGTGCATTTCGACTTAGCGCCATACACGGGGCAGACTTGTACCATGAGCCACACTTCTGCCGAATCTGTCACTAAAACTGCCGAATCCGAAGAGCAGTTCTTTACGCTGTGGACCGTGTTCAAGCGGTCGGGCGATGTCCTGCGCAGCGCCGATGCTGTCCAGGATTTCGAGCAGCTGGCTGCCAAGCTCGCCGAGGACGGCGTGGTCCTCCGCGGGAGCTACGATGTCTCCGCAATGCGCTCCGACGCCGACATCATGGTGTGGCTCCACGGGGCCAAGCCCGAGGCCCTGCAGCAGGCCGTCCGCGACATCCGCCGCAGCGCGCTCTTCGCGGGCACTGAGATTGTCTGGTCCGCCATGGGCGTCCACCGCGAAGCCGAATTCGCCAAGAACCACGTTCCGGCCTACGCCCGGGGCGTCGAGCCCAGCACCTGGCTGTGCGTTTACCCGTTCGTCCGCTCCTACGAGTGGTACATCCTGCCGGCCGAAGAGCGTGGCAAGATGCTTCGCGATCACGGCATGCTCGGCCGCGACTTCCCCCAGGTCATCTCCAACACCGTGTCCTCCTTCGCTTTGGGCGACTGGGAGTGGATCCTCGGCCTGGAGGCGCCCGAGCTCGTTGACCTCGTGGACCTCATGCGCCATCTTCGGGCCACGGATGCCCGCAACCACGTCCGCGAGGAAATCCCGTTCTACACCGGCCGCCGCATCAGCGCCGCGGAGATCGCCGAGGTCCTCGCGTGAGCGGCCGCCACTCCACCGGCCCGGCCAGCCTCACCGAGGTCAATGACGTCACCGAGGCTGGACGCATGGCTCCCAAAGAGTACGACGCGGTCCTTCTCGCCTCTTTCGGCGGGCCCGAGGGCCAGGACGACGTCATTCCCTTCCTGCGCAATGTGACCCGTGGGCGCGGCATCCCTGATGAGCGTCTCGAAGAGGTGTCGCACCATTACCGCGCATTTGGTGGGATCAGCCCCATCAACCAGCAAAACAGGAACCTCAAGGCCGCCCTCGAAGCGGAGCTCGCATCGCGTGGCATCAGCCTGCCCGTGCTGTGGGGCAACCGCAACTGGGACCCCTACATCCCCCAAACGCTCCAGGAAGCCTACGACGCCGGCCACCGCAAGTTGCTGATGGTCACCACGAGCGCTTACTCCTGTTACTCCAGCTGCCGCCAGTACCGTGAGGACATCGGCATTGCGCTGACGGAAACCGGCCTTGACGGCAAACTCGAGGTGGACAAGGTCCGCCAGTATTTCGACCACCCTGGCTTCGTCGAACCCTTCGTGGAAGGAACGGCTGCAGGACTTGCGGAGGTCAAGGAGAAACTCGAAGCGGCAGGTCTCCAGGACGCTCCCGTGCACATCCTGTTCGCAACGCACTCCATTCCAACCCGCGACGCCGAGGCTGCCGGGCGTTCGGACGCCGAGCCCCGCGAGTTCGAGCAGGACTCGGCCTACGTGGCACAGCACTTGGCTGCCGGCGCAGAGGTGGTTCGCCGTGTTGAAGCCGAATCCGGGCTGACTGCGCCGTGGTCCTTGGTGTACCAGTCCCGTTCGGGTGCCCCGCATGTTCCGTGGCTTGAGCCGGACATCAACGATGCCATCGAGGAACTGGCCGGCCAGGGGATCAGGGGTGTTGTGATCGTCCCCCTCGGCTTCGTCTCCGACCACATGGAAGTGGCCTGGGACCTGGACACCGAGGCCTTGGAAACGTGCAAGAACCTCGGCGTCGCGGCGACCCGCGTCCCCACGCCCGGTACGCACCGCAAGTTCGTTGCCGGCCTGGTGGACCTTATTTGCGAGCGGACGGTAGCCAACAACATCGCCGATCGCCCCGCCATGACCGGGCTGGGGCCGTGGTACGACATCTGCCGTCCGGGCTGCTGCGCCAACTTCCGCGGCGAGAAGCCCACGATTGCCGGGGCGGACACCACAGTCGGCACCGGACACGATGCCTACCCCGTAGAAGAAAGCGCGAAATGACGGTTCGGATCGGTACCCGCGCGAGCAAACTCGCGCTCACCCAGAGCCAGCAGGCCGCGGACCAGTTGGCCGCCGTCGGTGGCTTCCCCGTCGAACTGGTGCGCATCAAGACCGAAGGCGATGTCCGGACGGGCTCCCTGTCCCAGATGGGCGGCACCGGAGTATTCGTCGCCGCCCTTCGCGACGCGCTGTTGGAGAATGCGTGCGACGTCGCTGTGCACTCCCTGAAGGATCTCCCGACAGGTTCGGCACCGGGACTCACCATTGCCGCAACGCCCAAACGCGTCGACGTCCGGGACGCCCTGTGCGCCCGTGATGGGCTCAAGCTGGCGGACCTTCCGGCCGGCGCCAAGGTCGGCACCGGATCGCCGCGCCGCGCCGCCCAGCTGCGCGCCGCCCGCCCGGATCTCGACGTCGTGGACATCCGCGGCAACGTGGACACCCGGTTGGGCAGGGTTCCGGGGCTCAGGGGAAACATCGAAGACGCGCTGGTTCCCGGAAAGAGTGGCGACCTCGACGCCGTCGTCCTCGCCGCCGCGGGACTGGAACGGATCAGCAGGCTAGATGTCGTGACTGAGTTCTTCGAGACCGACGTCATGCTTCCTGCCCCCGGGCAGGGCTCACTTGCGATCGAGTGCCGCACGGCCGACGCACCCGGGCAGTCCGGCTCGGGTGAAGGTTCCCAGGGCGCACTCGCCCAGGCCCTTGCCGCACTCAATGATGAAGACACCCGTCTGGCCGTCACCGCGGAGCGGGCCGTCCTGGCCCGTCTCGAAGCCGGCTGTGCCGCGCCCGTGGGCGCCTATGCTTACCGCAAGGGCAGCATGCTGTACCTGGAAGCCGTTGTCTGCGCCGTGGATGGGAGCAAGTCCGTGCGCGAGAAAAAGGCCACGGACGGGCTCACTGAGGTGGGCGCCACGTTGCTGGGCATCGAAGTCGCCGAGCTCCTGCTTGCCGCGGGTGCCGCGGACATCACAGATCTTGCAGCTTCCCGATAACCGGAGCCAACAGGAGACCATGGGGCGGCACAGCGCGGTGAAGCCGGGGGAGACCCGGGTCCTTGAAGGCGCCCGGGTCCTTGTGACGCGCAGCCCGGATCGCGCCGCCCCGCTCGTCAGCGCACTGCGCGAGGCCGGAGCCGAGCCGCTCCTGTTGCCCTTGATCGACTTTGAGCGTGCACGCGACCAGCACTCCCTCGAAGTCGCCTTGGACGCCCTCCGCGCGGGAGCGTACGGCTGGCTGGTGGTCAGCAGCATCACCACGGTGCGCGCCCTGAAGGAAAAGGCAGCCGAGCGGCGCTTGGAACTGAAGGAGCTGATTCCGGATTTCGTCCGGATCGCGACGATTGGTCCGTCGAGCCGGCGAGTCCTCGAAGCGGAGGGCATTCCCGTGGACCTCGCGCCGGAGCTTGTCCAGTCTGCCGCTGGACTCGTCAGCGTCTGGCCGACAGGCCCGGCCAACGTACTGTTGCCCCAAGCGGACATCGCCGACGCCGTATTGGCGGCGGGGATTGAAGCCAAGGGAGCCGCGGTCCAGGCAGTGACGGCCTACCACACCGTTGACTACCCGGCCGACCCCGAGCGCCGGCTCGCGGCTGTCCTCGCGGCGGCGAACGGCTGGCAGCCCGGCGACGCATCCCGGGCGCCGGAACTCACTCCGGCAGCCGCCAAAGCCGAGCTCGCAAGCGGCCGGCTCCACGCCGTCGTCGCCGCCTCTCCCAGTGCGGCCCGCCGCATCCACGCCTCGCTGTCGCCGCTTCGGGATTGCCGCTTCATCGCGATCGGGCGCTCGACGGCGGCAGAGGCTGCCGCGCTCGGCATCCCGGTCGCGGCAACCGCCAAGGAACCCACACCCGCCGGCATCGTGGCCGCCCTACGCACCGTATTCGACACCGAAGGGAACGAAAGTTGAGCTTTCCAAACCACCGGCCCCGCCGGCTCCGCACCACCCCCGCCATGCGCCGGATGACCGCAGAACACCGGTTGGCGCCAGCGGACCTCATCCTGCCGGCCTTTATTCGCGAGGGACTCAGCGAACCAGCCCCGATCAGCTCCATGCCCGGCGTCGTGCAGCACACCACGGACTCGCTCAAGCGCGCCGCTGCCGAAGCCGTGGAATTGGGTGTCAGCGGAATCATGCTGTTCGGTGTTCCGGCAGTCCGCGATGCCCGCGGCACAGCCTCCCTGGATCCCGACGGCGTGTTGAACAAGGCCATCCGCGATGTCCGTGCAGAAGTCGGCGATGACCTGGTTGTCATGGGCGATGTGTGCCTCGACGAATTCACTGATCACGGCCACTGCGGTGTCCTGGACGCCAACGGCTACGTGGACAACGACGCCACCCTCGAAATCTACGCCCAAATGGCAGTAGCGCAGGCCGACGCCGGTGCCCACGTCCTGGGGCCGTCCGGGATGATGGATGGCCAGATCGCCGTGATTCGCCAGGCCCTTGAAGAGGCCGGACACCAGAACACCGCGCTCCTGGCGTACGCGGCGAAATACGCCTCCGCCTTCTACGGCCCCTTCCGCGAAGCTGTCGACTCGCAACTCAAGGGTGACCGCCGCACGTACCAAATGGATGCCGCCAACCGCCGGGAAGCCATCATCGAGGTGGAACTCGACCTCGAAGAGGGCGCAGACATGGTGATGGTCAAGCCGGCCATGAGCTACCTCGATATCCTCGCCGACGTCGCCGCCATGAGCCCGGTTCCCGTGGCGGCCTACCAAATCTCCGGTGAATACGCCATGATCGAAGCGGCTGCCGCGAACGGCTGGATCGATCGCCGCGGCGCCATCACAGAATCCGTGCTCGGCATCAAGCGGGCCGGCGCCGACATGGTGCTGACGTACTGGGCCTCCGAGCTTGCCGGCTGGCTTAAGGAGTCCTGATGACCGATACCGCTTCCACTCCCACAGCCCCTGTCGGAGCTACTGAGATCCTCCTGGGACTGAATACTTTCGGCGACGCCGGGGTGGACGCCGACGGCAATCCGAAACCGCACGCCCAGGTTTTGCGGGAGCTGCTGGCGGAAGCGGAACTGGCGGACGCCGTCGGGCTTCATGCCTTTGGGGTGGGGGAGCACCACCGGCGCGACTTCGCCGTCTCGGCGCCCGAAGTGTTCCTCGCGGCCGCCGCCGCCCGGACATCACAGATCAAGCTTGGCTCGGCCGTCACCGTGCTCAGCTCCGACGACCCCATCAGGGTCTTCCAGCGCTTCTCCACTGTTGACGCGCTCTCCAACGGTCGTGCGGAAGTGATGCTGGGCCGCGGCTCCTTCGTGGAGTCGTTCCCATTGTTCGGCCTGGACCTGGCGGACTACGAAGTCCTGTTCGAGGAGAAGCTGGAACTCTTCGACAAGGTCCGGGCGCAGAAGCCGGTGCATTGGGAAGGCCGCACCAGGCCGAACGTGAACGGAATGAGCGTCTTTCCACCGCTGGAACACCACTTGTTGCCAACATGGATCGGTGTGGGCGGCACCCCCGAGTCGGTACTGCGCTGCGCCCAATACGGCTATCCGATCATTTTCGCCATCATCGGCGGGGAACCGCGCCGCTTTGCCCCGCTCGTGGAGCTCTACCGCGAGGCAATGGGAAAATACGGGCACACCATGCAGCAGATTGCCACGCACTCTCCCGGCTACGTCGCCCCCACCGACGAGCAGGCCCGGGAGGAACTGTTTCCGCATTGGCTGGCCCAGCGCAACCGCATCGGCGCGGAACGCGGCTGGGGACCGGCGAGCAGGGGCGAGTTCGACGCCATGTGCGGCCCGGAAGGAGCCCTCTACGTGGGCTCCCCGGAAACGGTCGCCCGGAAGATCGTCTTGCTGAAGCGGAACCTCGGCGTTGACCGTTTCGACCTCAAGTACAGCAACGGGACCTTGCCCCACGAATCGATGATGCGCTGCATCGAACTTTTCGGCACCGTGGTGGCCCCACTGGTGGCCGAGCAGCTTGCCAGCGCCTGAACCGTCTTTGCAGGCGCCTTGCTGTCGCCTGAACCGTCCCGAATCCCTGAAAGAATGGACACCATGACTTCAAACACCCCTGTCTCCGACCAGCTGTTCGACCGTGCCCGCTCCCTGATGCCCGGCGGCGTCAACTCTCCGGTGCGCGCCTTCGGCTCCGTGGGCGGCACCCCGAAGTTCATGGTTTCAGCAAAGGGGCCGTACCTCACCGACGCGGACGGCCGCGAATACGTCGACCTCGTCTGCTCATGGGGCCCGGCGCTGCTGGGTCACGCGCACCCGGCCGTCCTCGACGCCGTCCACGCCGCCGTCGACCGCGGCTTGTCCTTTGGTGCCTCCACACCCGATGAGGCGAACCTCGCCGCGATCGTCAAGGAACGCGTCTCCGCCGTTGAACGCATCCGCATGGTGTCCACCGGAACCGAGGCCACCATGACCGCGGTGCGCTTGGCCCGCGGATTCACTGGGCGCAACCTGATCGTGAAGTTTGCCGGCTGCTACCACGGCCACCTCGATGGACTGCTCGCTGCGGCCGGCTCGGGACTGGCGACCATGGCGCTGCCCGGTTCCGCCGGCGTCACTGAAGCGGCCGCGGCCGAAACGCTCGTCCTGCCGTACAACGACCTCAACGCGGTGGAAGCCGCTTTCGCTGCGCACGGGAACAACATCGCAGCCGTCATCACCGAAGCTGCTCCTGCCAACATGGGCGTCGTCACGCCGGACGAAGGCTTCAACGCAAGGCTGTCACGCATCACCCGTGAACACGGCGCACTCTTGATCCTGGACGAGGTCCTCACCGGCTTCCGCACGGGCTACGCGGGCTACTGGGGCCTCACCGGCCGGCAGGAAGGCTGGGCGCCGGACCTGCTGACCTTCGGCAAGGTCATCGGCGGCGGCATGCCGACGGCGGCCCTCGGCGGGCGTGCCGACGTCATGGATTACCTTGCGCCCCTTGGCCCGGTGTACCAGGCGGGAACCTTGTCCGGGAACCCGGTGGCGATGGCTGCCGGCGTCGCCACCCTGACGCTCGCGACGCCCGAGGTCTACAGCTTCGTGGATGCCCGCTCGCTGGAACTCTCGGCGGCACTCTCATCCGCGCTGGACACCGCCGGCGTGGACCACTCCATCCAGCGAGCGGGGAACCTCTTCTCCGTGGCGTTTGGCACGTCGGCCAACGGCGTGCACAACTACGCCGACGCCCAGGCCCAAGACGTCTTCCGCTACGCGCCCTTCTTCCACTCCATGCTGGACTCCGGCGTCTACTTGCCGCCGTCGGTCTTCGAGGCGTGGTTCCTGTCCGCTGCCCACGACGACGCCGCCATGAACCGGATCTTCGACGCGCTCCCTGCAGCAGCCAAGGCGGCCGCGGAGGCCACTGCCTGATCTACGGCGCTTTTCCGATGTTTTGCAGCCTGCTCCTTGCACGCACTGCCGGGCCGGGAGCAGGCTGTGGGCAACGATCGAATCGACAAGGCGATGATTCATCTGCTCAAGCCGTCCAGAATTTCACTGCTCGTCCTCTTCGCCCTGATGGCCGGGGCATTTGCCGGAATTGCGCATTCTGATAGCGCGGACCGCGGTTTGTTGGCGGGCGGGGACCCTCCCACGACGCTGGGTATTACCCAGGCCGCCCCGCCGCCCAGGCTGTTAAACTCTCCACCGGTGGGATCGCCGAGCGCATCTACAGCGCCGGCCGGGCCTACTGAGCCGCCACCGCCACCGCCTCCGCACCCGACGCCGGAACAGCGGCTCGCGGGCCTGACCCTGGAACAAAGGGTAGGGCAGTTGTTCATGGTGGCAGCCAAGGCCGACGGAAGCGATGCGGGCACCGTGGCCGATCTCCTGAACAACTACGTGGGCAATATCTATTTGGCCGGACGCAGCCAGGCAGGGGTCGCGGCGACGGCCTCAGTCGTGGGAAAGCTGAGGGCGGGCATTTCGCCGGCCTCAAGCCGTGGCTTGCAGCTGTCCGTCGCTACGGACCAGGAAGGCGGCTCCGTTCAAGTCCTCAGGGGACCCGGGTTCCTGCCTATTCCCGCGGCCTTGGACCAAGGGAATTCGAGCCCGGAACAACTTCGCGCCGACGCCCGGAACTGGGGGTCCGAGCTCTTGGAAGCCGGAGTGAATGTTGATCTTGCGCCGGTACTGGACACAGTCCCCAGCCCCGAATTTGCTCCCTCGAACAAGCCCATTGGTGCGTTCAAGCGCGAATATGGCTTCACCCCGGCTGCGGTGTCCGAGCATGGGAACGCAATGGCGGCGGGATTACGGGATGCCGGTGTGGCGCCGGTGGCCAAGCACTTTCCGGGAATGGGGCGCGTAAGCCTGAACACGGACGTCAGCGCGAACGTTCACGATACCGAAACCACCCGGACGGATCCCTACCTAATGCCGTTCAAGGCCGCGATCGACGGCGGACTCCGGTGGGTCATGATTTCCAACGCCTACTACGACAAGATCGATCCCGACCTTCCGGCCCCGTTTTCCCCCGTGATCATGCGCACCATGTTGCGGTCGGACGCAGGGTTCACCGGCATCATCGTGTCCGATGATCTGTGTAACGCCGTGCAGCTGTCGCCTTGGAGCGTGGGGGACAGGGCAACGAATTTCATCGGCGCGGGCGGCACCATGGTTCTGTGCGCAGACACTGCTTCAGTTCCGGCGATGTATGCCCAGGTCCTGCAACGGGCGCAGACCGATCCTGGATTCCGCAACTCAGTGGATGCCGCGGCCTTGACCGTTCTTCAAGTGAAAGCAGGGAAATAGGCTGGACGCGAAAAATCCCCGGCTTCCGGACGGTTCACCACTACGGGTGTTTCGTCCGGAAGCCGGGGATTCCCGTCACAAGGCCTAGAGCACGTCCGAAAGGAAGCCCTTCAGGCGATCGGTCCGCGGCGCGCTAAAGAGTTGCTCCGGCGATCCGGTCTCCACAACGACGCCCGCGTCCATGAACGTCACGGTGTCGGACACGTTCCTTGAGAAGCCCATTTCGTGGGTCACAACCACCATGGTCATGCCGCCCTTGGCCAGATCGGTCATGAGCGCGAGCACGCCCTTGACCAGTTCAGGGTCCAGGGCCGATGTTGCTTCGTCGAAGAACATAACCTCGGGCTTCATGGCAAGCGCGCGGGCAATGGCCACTCGCTGCTGTTGCCCGCCCGACAGGTTCGCTGGCCGGGCGTCGGCCTTGTGCTTAAGTCCCACGAGGTCCAGTTGGGCCAAGGCATCTTCGCGTGCCTGTTCCTTGGACATGCCGCGGAGCTTCCGCAGGGCCAAGGACACGTTCTCCGCCACTGTCTTGTGCGGGAACAAGTTGAACTGCTGGAAGACCATGCCGATCCGCCGGCGCAGTTCATCCGGGTTGTCCTTGAGTACCGAACGGCCATCGAGCAGAATGTCGCCCTGGGCGGGTTCGATCAGCCGGTTCATCACTCTTAGGAGCGTGGATTTCCCTGAGCCGGAAGGGCCGATCACGGAAGCCGTGGTGCCCTTCTCGACGTGCAGGTCTATGCCCCGCAGGACGTGGTTGGACCCGAAAGACAGATGGATATTTTTTGCCGTCAGTGTTCCTGAAGCGAACTCGCTCATGCCTGGGCTCCCTTCCCGACGACGGCCGCTGCCTCGTCCGGTTCCTTCTTTTCCGGCCGGCCTGTCCTTAGGCGGCGGTCAATCCAGTTCACGAAGTGCGTCAATGGAATGGTCATCGCCAGGTAGAAGATTGCTGCCGCTACATAGGGCGACAGATTTCCGCTTGTGGAGGCCGCATCCTTGCCAATCTGGAAGATCTCGCGCTCTGAGGCCAGCAAGCCAAGGAGGAAGACCAACGACGACTCCTTGATCAACGCAATGAATTGGTTGACCAGCGCCGGCAGGACCCGCCGGACGCCCTGGGGAACCACCACAAGCCGCATGGCAGGGCCGTAGCCGAACCCCAGGGCACGTGTTGCCTCTAGTTGGCCTTTGTCGACACTCTGGATACCGGAACGGAAGATCTCGCCGATGTACGCCGCCGACATCAGGGACAGCGCCGCGACGGCCAACGGATACGGACTCGTGGAGCCGCTCAGCTGACGGATGATGGGGCCGAAGCCGAGGCCGATCACGAGGATGGTGAGGACGGGCGGCAGCCCACGAAGGACGTCGGTGTATATGCGGGCTATCCACCGGGCCACGGGGTTCCGGGAGATCCCCATCAAGGCGAGCGCCATGCCGAGCACAGTTCCGATCACGCCCGAGGTGACGGCCAAGACAATGGTATTCGGCAAGCCGACGGCGAACATCTTGGGGATGACTTCGCCTATCGCCTTCCAATCGAGGAAGGTCTCACCGAGTTGCTTGAGGATTTCCTGGAGATCCATGGAACGCCTGGGTTACTTGGCCGGGATCTGGACGGCCTTGCTGCCCGGCTTCCAGCCCTGAGGGGTCTGCTCCGCCTGGGTCGGGCGGTCCTTGTACCACTCGGCCGTCAGCTTGGTCCAGGTACCGTCTGCGATCACGGCGTCAAGGCCGGAGTTGAGGGCGTCGATCAGGGGCTGGTTGTCCTTGTTTACGGCCCAGGCAGTGAAGTTCTGGGTGTTGACGACCTTTTCGGCGATCTTTGTGTTGTCGCCGTCCTTGACCTGGCCGGTTGCCTGCTGCGACGGGGCGACCCAAGCGTCAACCTGGCCGCTCTTCACGTTGGCGTAAACCGTGTTGTAGTCCGGGAAACGGACGGGCTCAAGCTTGAGCGTGTTGGTGACGTAGTCGTCCTGGACGGTGCCCTGGACGACGCCGATGCGCACGTCGGACTTGAGGTCCGCGAAGCCCTTGACCTTGGAGTCGGTCTTGGTCACGACGGCCATGTAGCCGAAGTCGTAACCATTGGTGAAGCCGACGGTCTCGCGGCGCTTGTCCGTGGTGGAGATCGAGGAGGATCCGACGTCGAACTGCTTGTTCTTGACCTGGGAGAGCAGCGCCGAGAAGTCAGTGGAGGCGAACTCGACCTTGAGGCCCAGCTTGGCGCCGACGGCGCGCAGGAGCTCGTTGTCATATCCGGTGAACTTGCCTGAGGGATCGATGAAGATGTTCGGCGGGGCGTCCGAGAGCGTGCCGACGCGCAGGGTGCCGTCGGTGATCAGGCCCAGCTTGGACTTGTCGATCTTGTCCACCGGAGTGACGTCCTTGGTGGTGTACTTGTCCAGCGTCTTCTGGTCGCTGCCCTGGAGGGCGTCGGTCGGCGAGGCGCTGCTGGTGCTGCCCGCTCCGCCACCGCAGGCGGCCAGGGAGACGGCGAGAACTGCAGCCACAGGGACAGCAGAGAACCACTTCAGGGCTTTGATTTTCATCAAGCAAATCACTTTCATCGGGGAACACGCGTTCGTATCGAGACGGGCGGGGAACGCAGCCAAAGCAGGTTTGGGCCGCAATATCAGAACTCGACCCGCCAAACTTAATTATGTCATCCGCCCATTCATCGATAAATTGACGACGATAAGGCGTGCAGTTCCCGGAAACTCCGAATTAAATTCAGCATTGAATGGAATTTGTCGCTGAAGTGCAGCACCCTACGGCGTCGAGGGGAATTCGTGACTGACGTCCAGCTGGCTTTCAGGCAGCAGCTGCCATGTGACGTGCGTCCCATCATGCGGACGCTGGAAAAGCGTCCGGTCCGTGGACGGGCGCTTTGAAAGTCCCGACGCTTTAGAAGTCTCCGCGGCTGGCGTCTTCCGGGGGAAGAACCGGCCAATTGCCTTCGATGACGGCTGTTGGTTTTGTCTTGCGCAGGTAGCTCTGGAAATCGGCGGCCTGTGCAGCGGCCCAATCAACCTGGAGGTGGTGCAGCTTGGAAGCGGGCATCTGCAGCTTCGGGAATTTGCCGGCCATGGCATCAAGGACGCGCAGGGTGGCGAGGGCGTCTGCGGCGGAGGTGTGGGCGTTATCGAGGTTCACGCCGTACTCCTCGCACAGCGCCGTCAGGGTCCGCTTGCCCTTGCGGTATCGGTCGACCTGCTTGTTCATGACGTAGGGGTCAAGCACGGGGAAACGGCTCAGTTGAGGCACGCCGTAGCGGGCGGATTCGGCCGCCAGAACTGTGAAGTCATAGCTGGCATTGAACGCAATGACCGGCACGCCGTCGTCGAACAGTTCCTGGAGCGCTGCCGCGACTTCCCGCGTCACGTCTGCGGCCGGACGGCCCTCGGCCCTGGCCTTTTCCGTGGTGATGCCGTGGATCTCGCTGGCCTCCAAAGGGATCTCCACCCCCGGATCCGCCAACCATTCGATTTCCTTGATGATGCCGCCGTCGTCGTCCACTACCGTGACGGAAGCGGTGACGATCCTCGCGGAACGGGAGTTCCGTCCGGTGGTCTCAAGGTCGAACGCGGCGCGGGGGAGGGTGTTCCAGGAACTCATGCTTCAACGCTACCGGCGCCCTACGACAAGAACCGGAACGACACTCCATCTGCGCCGATCCGGCGGCCCATGCCGATAGGCTGGTGGCATGCGGATGGAGTTTGTGACGGCGGTGCTGGCCGTCGTGGATCTCATGCCGCCCGGCGTTGCCGTGTCCTATGGGGATGTTGCCGAGCTTCTGGGCTCAGGCGGTCCCCGGCAGATCGGATCGGTGATGAGCCATCACGGGAGCACGGTGGCTTGGTGGCGCGTACTTCGTGCAAGCGGCGAGGCGCCCCCAGGCCTTGAATCGGAAGCGCTGCACCACTACTTGGATGAGGGAACGCCGCTGCACGGCGCCTACGCAGAGTATCTGCGGACTGGCGAGGGCCGCTGGCGGGTTGACCTGGCCCTGGCCCGGTGGGCTCCGACGGACCGCGACTTCGACAGTATCGACGCGATCTCTGAGCAACTCGAGCGTCAGCTCCATAAATTGTCGGTACCCGATGATGAAATGACCGTGTGAGTCCAACACCGACACCTCAAGCAACAACGCAGGAAGCAACACAGGCACCGCGGCAGGCACCATCGCGACAGGCACAGTCGCGGCAAACGCCCGCCCGGTTGCGCCTGCTTCCTCCGCGCGAGGTCCACTACGCAGCCCCGGAGTTGTCCGCCGACCAGGCCGCCGTCGTCGGGCTCCCGCACGGATCCGGGCCGCTTCTGGTACCGGGGGCGCCGGGCACCGGCAAGTCCACTGTGCTGGTGGAAACCGCCGTCCGGCGGGTTCAGCGTGACGGCGTGGATCCGGAACGGATCCTGATTCTGGCACCCGGCCGGCATGCGGCTTCGGCGTTGCGGGACACCTTTACAGGGCGGCTGGACCGCAGCTTGAGTACGACGCCGGCGCGCACCTGGGCATCATACGCTTTCGACCTGATCCGGCGAGCCAAGGCCGAGGGCGTGCTGCCGCTGCAGCGGCCGCCCAAATTGCTCTCGGGGCCGGAACAGGACCTCATCATCAAGGAACTGCTGGAGGGGCACGCCCGGCCGGGCTTCGAACTTCCCTGGCCGCAGGACTTGTCGGCCGCGTTGCCAACTCGGGGTTTCCGCCAGGAGATCCGGCAACTCTTCGACCGGATCATCGAATCCGGCCGCACTGCGGACGACCTCACGTCGCTTGCCTATGAATGCGGCAGACCGGACTGGATCGCTGCCGCAGACCTCTATTCGGAGTACCGGGATGTCCTGGACCTGCGCATGCCGGAAGCCTTTGACCCGGCAGGAATCATCACCGCGGCGCGCCAGATCTTCCAGGACTCGCCCGGATTCCTGGCGGCAGAGCGCGAGCGGCTGCAGTTGATCCTGGTGGACGACGTCCAAGAGGCAAATCCCGCCGTGTTTGAACTGCTCGCGGACATTGCAGAAGGAAAGGACGTTTTGGTGGCGTCCTCCCCGGACACCGTGGTCCAAGGGTTCCGCGGTGCCCGTCCTGACCTTGTCGCCGAACTGCCGCGGCTTCTCGGAGGCCTTGCAGGCACGGTGCGGGAGCTTCCGCTATGGCACACCCACCGGCATCGCCCTGTCGTTGCGGAGGCGTGGACCGGCGTGGCTGCGCGTATTTCGCAGCGTGCGGGAGGCCAATTGGCGCGGCGCCTGGACCCGTTGCCTGCATCGGCGGAGGAAACGCGTTCCGGAGGCAGGCAGGGCGCGGGCCGGGTGGAAGCACATGTCCTTCCCTCCACAGTCCACGAATTGCGCTACGTGGCACAACGCATCCTCGAAGCACAGCTGCGCGAGAACCATGAGTTCGGCGACATTGCTGTGATCGTGCGCAACGGTGGTCAACTAGCGCAATTGCAGCGTTATCTGAGCGGCCAAGGCATCCCCGTCCGTGTCCCGGTCGCGGATTCCGCTGTCCGCGACGAAGTGGCTGTTCGTCCCCTGCTTGAGGTGTACGGCGTCGTCCTGGATGCCGCCAAGCTGACGCCTGAGTCTGCCGTCTCGCTTCTCACGTCGAGGATCGGTGGCGCTACCGCCATCGAGTTGCGCCGCCTACGGCAATCCTTGCGCCGGGAGGAGCTGTTGGGCGGCGGTGGACGGTCCAGCGATGCGTTGTTGGTTGAAGCGTTGCTGGAGCCGGGGGCGCTGGGGTCTTTGGGTATCGAGGGTAGCTCGGCACGGCGTTTGGCCCGCATGATCGCGGCGGGACGTTCGGCGGCCGCCGAACCCGGAGCCAACGCGGAGACGGTGTTGTGGGCGTTGTGGCAAGCCACCGGTCTGTCTTCGCGCTGGACGGAAATGGCGCTCGACGGCGGCGCGGCCGGCGCCCGCGCGGACCGGGACCTTGACGCCATGATGGCCCTGTTCCACACTGCCGAGCGCTACGTCGACCAGCTCCCTGGCTCAGGTCCCGAACAGTTCCTGGAATATCTGCTCAGCCAGGAACTCCCCATGGACACCCTTGCCGCCAGGGCGCAGTTGGAGGAAGCGGTGGAGCTCATGACGCCGGCCAGCGCGGCCGGGCGGGAGTGGGCCGTGGTTATCGTCGCGGGCCTGCAGGAGGGAGTCTGGCCCAATACCAGGCTCCGGGGTGAACTCCTCGGCAGTACTTTGTTTGCCGATGCCGTGGAGCATGGAGTTGAACACGCCTTGCAGCGCGGGCCCCTCAGCAGGCTGAGGGATATCCGCTACGACGAACTGCGGAGCTTCTCCACAGCCGTTTCGCGTGCCCGGGAAGTCCTCATATGCACAGCGGTTTCTTCCGAAGACGAGCAGCAATCGGCCTTTCTCGACTACGTGGTGCCTTTGGAACCAGGGCAATACCGGCGCGAGTACACGCCGGTTGGCCGGCCCATGACCCTGCGCGCCTTGGTGGCCGAGTTGAGGCAGCGCGTTCAGCCGGACGACGCCGCGCTTGCCCGCCCGGGCGTGGCCGAGGACGCCGCCGAAGCCGCGCGCGTGCTGGCACACCTCGCCACCGCGGAGCCTGCAGTGCCGGGGGCGCATCCGGATTCCTGGTGGGGATTGGCACCGCTCAGCAGCGAGGAACCGGTGGTCCCGGTGCAAGGCACGGTGTTCGTTTCTCCTTCGAAGGTGGAAACTGTGCACAAATCGCCGCTGGATTGGTTTGTCCAGGCGGCAGGTGGCGAAGCCGCTACCGACTTTGCCCGTAGCCTGGGCACCTTGGTCCATGCGATTGCCCAGGAGTTGCCCGATGCCTCCGGGGCCGAGTATGTCGCGGAGCTTGTGCGTCGCTGGCCGACCCTGGGCATGAAGGACAACTGGG
Organism: Arthrobacter sp. 05L417; assembly: GCF_056397865.1. NCBI lineage: Bacteria > Bacillati > Actinomycetota > Actinomycetes > Micrococcales > Micrococcaceae > Arthrobacter > Arthrobacter sp. 05L417. Next base: position 98,488 of record NZ_JBFTOG010000001.1, on the reverse strand, counting down.
AGGGCAGGCTGGACTTCCAGCGAGCAGAGCAGATGGTCCGGAAACTCGCCCAATACGTCCTTGTCATGCGGAGCGAGGGCCGAAGCCTGGCCGGGGTCGAAGCGGACTTCGAGGTTCCCCTTCCGGAAGTCCGCCTGGGCCACGTTGCCGAGGATTCCGATGCTGTCCGGAACGCCGTGCTTCGGGGACAAGTGGATCGTTTGGAAATAGACACTGAGGGCAGGCTGGTGATTGTTGACCTCAAGACGGGCAAACGCCAGCCAGGCAAAGCCGAGCTCGGTAGGCACCCCCAGCTGGGTGCCTATCAGGCGGCGGTGCTGCACGGGGCATTCCAGGATCTGCCTGTTCCGGGGCTTGTCCCGGGCGGCGCCGTCCTGGCGCAGCTGGGGACCAAGACGAAGACACCGGCGGTCCAAGTGCAAGAGCCCCTGGACCCGGGAGACAACTGGGCGCAGGACCTTGTCAGCGAGGCCGCCGTGCTCATGGCCGGAGCAAGCTTCGAAGCACGTCACGATCCCTCAAAGGGCAGCCATGGAGGCCACGGCTGCCGTCTGCCCGATATTTGCCCATTGTGCGCCAGGGGAAAGCAGGTCACCGAATGACCGTCCAGACACTCGCCGGAATCGAAGCCGGAGAGGCCGCCGAGGTTGCCTCCGTACTGCCGGAACCTCGATTCTCGCCCGGCGCATTGGCCGATATCCTCGGCGAACGGAACCGTCCCACGGAGGAGCAATCCGCCATCATTGCCTCGCCCCTGACTCCCCGGCTGGTCATCGCCGGCGCCGGATCCGGGAAAACCGCAACTATGGCGGACCGGGTGGTGTGGCTCGTCGCGAACGGATGGGTTCGCCCCGAAGAGGTCCTTGGCGTCACCTTCACCCGTAAAGCGGCAGGGGAGCTGGCCAGCCGCATCCGGGCCAAATTGGCCACCTTGCAGCGCATCGCGTCCTCGGACAACGGGCAGTTCGGCTTCCCGGAGGGGGTTGCCGGCTCCGACGAGCTTGAACCCAAAGTGTCCACCTACCACTCCTACGCCAGCGGGATCGTGTCCGATTACGGTCTGCGCCTGGGTATCGAGCGCGATGTGGTGCTGCTCGGCGGCGCCCAGGCCTGGCAGCTTGCGAGTGAAGTGGTCGAAGCTTACGACGGCGACTATGAGCACTTCACCGCTGCCAAGTCAACGTTGGTCAACGCCGTGATGCAATTAGCCGGCGAGTGCGCCGAACACTTGCGCGAACCCGCCGAGGTTCAGCGCTGGTTGATGGAGCGCGTGTCCGAATTCGCGCAGTTGCCCTATATGTCCGCGGCGAAAAAGAACCCAACCCAAGCCGCCGGCGATCTCGGCGCCATGTTGCGGACCAGGGCAAGTGTCGCGGATATGGTGGGGCGTTACCAAGACGCCAAGAGGGACCGCGGCGTCCTGGACTTCGGCGACCTCGTTGCGCTCGCTGCGAAGATTGCCCAGGACATACCCTTGGCGGCCGCCACCGAGCGGGCCCGGTACAAGGTTGTGTTGTTGGATGAATTCCAGGACACCTCGCACGCGCAACTAGTCCTGTTCTCCCGCCTGTTCGGAGGAGGGCACGCCGTGACGGCGGTGGGGGATCCCAACCAATCCATCTATGGGTTCAGGGGTGCATCGGCCGGCCAACTGTTCCACTTTGTCCAGGAATTTCCCGTCCGGGTGGAAGACACCGTCGGAGCGGGATCCCTTGCCACCGCACCTACCTCGTACCTGACCACTGCTTGGCGGAACGGGCGCAACATCCTGGCCACCGCCAATGTCATTTCTGCGCCGCTTAACAAGGCCGGCGCGAGTGAGGGAACCCCGGGCTCGAGGGCCGAAGACAGTGCCGTGGCGGTGCCTCCGCTGCAGCCGAGCCCGGCGGCCGTGGACGGCAACGTTGTTCTCGGACGTTTTGCCACAGATGAAGACGAAGCCGCAGCGATTGCCCGGGACGTCCGCCGCTACCGGCGCACAGTCTTTGAAACCTCTGCGGACGGTACGCCGGTTTCTCCCACCATGGCAGTACTTTGCCGCCGTCGGGCCCAGATGGAGTGCTTGCGGCGTGAATTCGAGGTCCAAGGGATCCCGTACGAAATAGTCGGACTGGGCGGCCTCCTCGATACCCCTGAAGTAGTGGATCTCGTGGCAGCGCTCCGGGTCCTCGCCGATCCCGGCCGTTCCGATGCCCTGATGCGTTTGCTGGCAGGCGCCCGGTGGAGGATCGGAACTGCAGATCTGATGGCATTCCGCGACTGGTCGCAGTTCCTTGCCAGGCGGCGATCCCACGGCGGTGCGGGAGACAGCGGTATGGGGGACGATCCGTCAAGCGCGGATGAAAGCCCGATGGAGACGGTCGTGGAGAGCGACATAACCGATGCAGCCAGCCTTGTTGAAGCGCTGGACTTCCTGCCACGCCCGGGGTGGACCTCCGGCCATGGACGCTCCCTCAGCGTTGCGGCCTTGGACCGTCTCGGCCGCTTGTCTGCAGAGCTTCGGAACCTGCGCGGGTTCATCGGAGACGATCTGACCACGCTAATTGGCGAGGTGGAACGTGCCATGCTGCTGGACATCGAAGTCGCAGCCAAGCCCGGCACGAGTATCCACCAGGCCCGCCGGAACCTGGACGCATTCCATGACGCCGCGGCGGGTTTCCTGCAGACCTCGCAGCGCGTCGATCTATTGGCTTTCCTGGGGTGGCTTGAGGCGGCCGCATCAGAAGAAGGCGGACTGGACATGGCCGACGCCGAGGTGAACCACGAGGCCGTGCAACTGCTGACAGTTCATGCCTCCAAAGGCTTGGAATGGGACGTTGTCTTCGTCCCTGGCCTCAACGCCGGAGCCTTCCCAAGCAACCGGGACTCCCGGTGGAGCAGCGGTACCGCGGCCCTGCCATGGCCCCTCCGTGGCGACCGGGCGGACCTCCCCCAATGGGATCTGGACCAGCCGGACCAAAAGGGCTGGCTGGACGCAGAAAAGGACTTCAAATCGGAAGTCCAGCATCACGGCGAGGCTGAAGAGCGGCGACTCGCCTACGTTGCCTATACCCGTGCAAAGTTCGTCCTGTGGGCATCGAGCGCCGCGTGGAATGGTTCCCGGGCAGGCATTGCGGAGACGTCACCTTTCCTTGCCGAGCTGGCCGGCCTCGCCGGTGGGGCAGGAGACCATTCCGGCGGAGCATCGGCCGCTGCCATTCACCCGCAGTCCCTCAGCGAAGACGCGCTGCCCACTGAGAGCCCCCTGACCGCCGGCACAGAGGTGGCAATCTTCCCCTATGATCCGCTCGAAGGTCCCAGCGACCCTCGTACGGGGGAACGGCTCCGCTTGGTACCGGGGCGGCGGGCCGCCATGGAAGCGGCAGCAACCCGGGTCCGGGACGCTGTTGAGGCACTGCGACCGGATGCGCCGCTGGTCGATGCCACCCTGACCTCCCTCCGCGGGGCGGCAGCCGGCTGGGCCGCCGAAGCGGAGCTGTTGCTGGAACGGCAGTTGCGGCGGAAACCCGTCCAGGACGTCCATTTGCCCGGACACATCTCAGCATCCATGTTCGTCGACCTCGGAGACGATCCGGCTGCGGTCCTGGCCCAGCTCCGGCGTCCGGTGCCCCGGCAGCCCGGGATCTCGGCACGCAAAGGCACCGCGTTCCATTCCTGGGTGGAGGAATACTACGGAACCACAGGCATGCTGGATCTCGACGAAGCGCCCGGTTCTGATTCCCATATCGACGAAGCTTACGGACTCGATAACATGGTGGCGACGTTCACCAATTCAGAATGGGCACACCGGTCCCCGGCTTTCGTCGAAGTTCCCGTGGAAACAAGGATCGGGGACGTCGTGGTGCGCGGACGGATTGACGCAGTTTTCCGCGGCGCGGACGGCACGTGGGAACTGGTGGACTGGAAGACGGGCAAGCGCCCGGCCGGCAGGCAACTCAAGACCCGTGCCGTGCAACTGGCCGTCTACCGGCTGGCATGGGCGCGCCTCAAGGGTGTGCCGTTGGAGCACGTCAGTGCAGCGTTCTACTACGTTGCCGACGACGCTGTCGTGCGGCCCCACGACCTGGGCACAGCCGAAGAACTGGAGAAGATCATCGCTTCCGCGTTAGGCAACCGAAACCACCAGGCAGCCGAAACCACTAGGCAATCGAAACCACGGTAGCTAAGCCGGGACGGACTAGTGGTCCTTGGCGTCCTGGAGCGGCGCGGGCTCCACCACCTGGAGGGCCGTCGTCGACGTGTCGTCTGATTCGGACGGCGCCTCCGGCGTGGAGCCGGTTCCGTTTGCTGAATCTTCCGCAGGCTCCACGGCGGCTTCGTCTGTGGTGGCGACATCCAACGGTTCAACCGTGACCGAGGGCGTTGCGGCGGCCGTCTCCGGGCGAACCTCGGGAACGTCGTCGGGAGCCGGCTCGGGGATGGCTGTAACACTCACCGTGGGCTTCGCTGAGCCGCCCTCCGGGGCCTTGGCTTCCGAAGCAATGACGACTGCCGGTGCCGCCAGCCCGTCGGCAGCGGCAAGCTCCGCAGCGGCGGCCTCTGCCTCCTCGGCTGCCAATGCGTTTTGCTCTTCGATGTCGTCGGCGAGGGATTTGAGCATCGCCTCGGCTTCTGCCGTCATCTCGCTGTGACCGGCTGTCAAGGCCTTGACGAGATACTGGGCCAAGGCGAATTCGGCAAGAAGTGCCGAGCGTCGCAGCAAGTGGCCGTCAGGCGTGTCCCGCCGGGCTTCCGTGTAGTGGCGGAGGACGGACTCAACAAACTTCTGTTCGTTTGACGCCACGAGCCAGGCGAAGTCATCGGCAGGATCGCCGATCCGCAGATCCGTCCAGCCTGTCAGGGCGGTGACGCTGTCGCCGTCGATCAGCAGATTGTCTTCATGGAGATCGCCGTGGACCACGCACGGATTGAAGCGCCACAGCGCCACGTCCTCCAGGGCGTGCTCCCAGCGGCGGAGCAGGGAGGGCGGAATCTTGCCCGTGGTGGCGGCCTGGTCCAGCTCGTTCAACTTGCGCTGGCGGAATTCGTTTGCCGTGTAGCTGGGAAGATCGGCGTTATTGACGAGGGACTGGGGGAGGTCATGGACCGCTGCCAGAGCCGTGCCGATCTCCTTGGCCAAGGCATCATTGCAGGTGGACAGCTCTTCGATGCTGCGCGTGGCCCCCGCCAAGTGTGGGTATACAAAGGTGCTCAGCGCACCCTGGCGAACCGTTCCGGCCACGGTAGGCATCAGAAAGGGCAGCTCGGCCCGGATTGCCGGGGCGAAAGCCCTGAGAATCATGAACTCGGTTTCCAGCCGGGCACTGGCTTCCGGATGGCGTGGTGAACGGACGCGCCAACGCTTGCCCTCCGAATCCAGCAGAAGTGCCGAATCGAAATCGGCAGCATCATCCGGGGCGGAGGCGGCAGCCATCGGCGTCAGGCCGGGCACCGCCGCGGTAGCTACAGCGGCCAGTTCGAACGGTGTTCTTCTCACGTCTTCCACGGTAGATTGACAAGCGCCTCTGGCAGCGATGCAGCGCGGCGAGTCTCGAGATCCGCAGGAAAACAGCATCCAGGGGCGTGCATCGCTGGAGGATCCAAATGTCAATTGTCGGTGCGAGTCAGTACGGTAGGTACATGAGTTTCACCGAGTTCCAGGCGCCGGCAAACCACCTTATCGATACCGTTCTTCCCGTGCGCCCCGCCATGGTTGACCGTGGATCTGCTGAACGCCTGAAACCGGGCATGCTTGACGAAGTGATCTCATCGGGCAAAGCCAAGGCCCTGGTATTGTCGCAGCGCCAAGCCCTCGTAGTGGGCGACAAGCTGTGGCTGGGCGACGCCGCGCCGCTCTTCGAATCCCTCCAAGCCGCAAGCGGACCGCTCACAGCCATTTATCTCGGCCGGACCCTTGCTGCTTCCTCCGTCCCGGAGCAAACACCAATCGTCCTCTTTGTCCCTGCTGAGCCGGTTTCGCCTGGAGCCGCGGGCCTTCCGGCCGATGGCTCGTGGGCGGGATTCCGGGAGGTAGCCGCCCGCCTTGGTGCACTGGACACAGCCTTGTTTGTCGAGGCCAGTGCCATTTCCAATTGGCATGCCACCCATACCCACTGCCCGCAGTGTGGAACTCCCACGGAAATCGAAGCCGGCGGCTGGGTGCGGCGATGCCCGCGGGACAAATCGGAGCACTATCCGAGGACCGATCCGGCCATCATTGTCACCGTGGTCGGTTCCGACGGCAGGCTGCTCCTGGGTGGAGGCGGGCCGCTTGACGCCAAGAACTACTCCACGCTGGCCGGCTTCGTTGAGCCAGGGGAATCGCTTGAACAGGCCGTGGTTCGCGAAATCGGGGAAGAAGTGGGTGTGCGGGTCACCGCTTGCCAGTACCTTGGTTCGCAGTCGTGGCCATTTCCGGCCTCGCTTATGCTCGGGTTTACGGCAACAACGGACGACGTCGAGGCCCGGCCCGACGGCGTCGAGGTCACCCGGGCGCGCTGGTTCAGCCGCGCGGAACTCCAAGCAGCCGTGCTCAGCGGTGAGATCACGATCTCCACGAGGCTTTCGATCGCGCGTTCCCTGATCGAGCACTGGTACGGCGGCGTCATCGAGGACCTCCAGCAGTGACAGGCGGCATTTTCAACGACACCGTTTCACTCGAGGACCGGATTCTCGGCGGCCTCGATGCCGAGCAGCGCGAAGTCGCCAGCAACCTCAACGGGCCAATGTGCGTTCTCGCCGGAGCGGGTACCGGAAAAACCCGGGCCATCACGCACCGCATTGCCTACGGTGTCCACTCCGGGGTCTACAGCCCACAGCGCCTCCTGGCTGTCACCTTCACCTCCCGGGCCGCCGCCGAGATGCGCAGCCGGCTACGGGATCTCGGCGTCGGAAACGTCCAAGCACGCACCTTTCACGCCGCTGCGCTCAGGCAACTGCAGTTCTTCTGGCCGCAGGCGATCGGCGGCGTCCTGCCAAACTTGCTGGACCACAAGGCGAACATGATCGCCGAAGCCGCGCGGCGGCTCCGGCTGAGTACCGATCGGGCTTCCATCCGCGACCTCGCGGCGGAGATCGAGTGGGCCAAGGTATCCATGCTCACGCCGGCCAACTACCTTGAGAACGCGCATGGCCGAGGCACTCCGGGAGGCTTCGACCTCACAGCCGTCGCACGGGTTTTCCAGTCTTACGAGGACGTGAAGACGGACCGCAACGTGATCGACTTCGAGGACGTCCTGCTGATCACGGTGGGCATCCTCCAGGAAGACCCGAAAGTGGCTGCCACAGTCCGCGAGCAGTACCGGCACTTCGTGGTGGACGAGTACCAGGACGTTTCTCCGCTGCAACAACGGCTTTTGGAACTGTGGCTTGGCGGTCGTCACGAACTCTGCGTCGTGGGCGACGCCAGCCAGACCATCTATTCCTTCACGGGAGCCTCTCCTAAGCATCTCCTGGGATTCAAGGGCCATTACCCCTCGGCGACGGTCGTCAAACTGGTCCGTGACTACCGTTCTACGCCCCAAGTGGTGAAGCTGGCCAACGATCTCCTCGGGTCCCGCCGCAGCGGTGGAACTGTTGCCGACGCCGCGTGGGCCAAGCCCCTGCAGTTGGTGGCCCAGCGCCCGGCCGGACCGGAGCCGCGGTTCATGGAATGCCCCGACGACGAGGCCGAGGCGGCGGTGGTTGCAGGCCGGATCCGGGAATTGATCGACGCCGGCACCAAGGCGAGCGAGATTGCCGTGCTGTTCCGCACCAACGGACAATCGGAAGCCTATGAACAAGCACTTGCTTCCGCAGGTATCGGCTACCAGCTGCGAGGCGGTGAGCGGTTCTTCGCGCGCAAGGAAGTCCGGGACGCCATCCTCCAGTTGCGCGCCGCCACACGTGCGGTAGCCGAAGACTCCGCCAAGGAGCCGCTCGGTCAACTGGTCCGGGACATCGTGGCTTCGCTCGGCTACACGGATTCCGCCCCGCATAGCGGCGGCGCCCTCCGCGAGCGCTGGGAGTCCCTCGCAGCGCTCGTGGCGCTCGCGGACGAACTCGCCGTCAGCCGCGGGGCGGAATTCACGTTGATGGAATTCGTCAACGAACTCCAGGAACGTTCGGTGGCCCAGCACGCCCCTACGGTCCAAGGTGTGACGCTCGCATCGCTGCACGCCGCGAAGGGCCTGGAATGGGATGCTGTGTTCCTGGTTGGCCTGAGCGAGGGACTTATGCCTATTTCCTTCGCCGACACTCCCGAGAGCGTGGACGAGGAACGCCGCCTGCTCTACGTCGGAATCACGCGGGCACGCGAGCACCTGACCCTGTCCTGGTCGACGGCACGCACGCCCGGTGGCCGTGCCAACCGCAAGCCTTCACGCTTCCTCGACGGACTCCGCCCCGATTCGGTGCTCGGAGCCAGCGCGCGCAGCCGGGCCACGCCACGGCGCAAGGCGGCAGCACCGGCGTCGTGCAGGGTCTGCGGCACCATGCTCGCCACCGGCGCCGAACGCAAGGTGGGTCGCTGTAGCCAGTGCCCGCCCACATACGAAGAACAGACCTTTGAGGCTTTGCGGCAGTGGCGCAAGGAAGAGGCCCTGAGCAACGAGGTTCCCGCTTATGTGGTCTTCACGGACGCGACGTTGACGGCCATCGCCGAGGCCCGCCCGGCGTCGCTCGAGGAACTGGCAAAACTCGCTGGTGTCGGTCCTTCCAAGCTGGAAAAGTACGGTGAAGCCGTGCTGGCGGTTCTCGTCGAGAACGGGTCCGCCTAGTGCCCCGGGTCGCGGGACAGCCCGCTTTGCCGCTGACCACCGACGACGGCGCACCCGTCGTCGTGCGTCGCTCGGCCCGCCGCCGTCGTACTGTGGCGGCTTTCTGGGAGGACGGGAACGCAGTTGTTGCAATCCCTGCCCACTTCACGAAGGCACAAGAGGGCGAATGGGTCCGGCGGATGCTGGACAAGCTCAAGCGTCAGGGGGAGAGGGGCGCCCAAGGCGCCGGCAGGAGGAGACCCGCGAGCGACGCCGCCCTTGCCGGTCGTGCCGCGGAATTGTCTTCGAGGTATCTGGGCGGGCGTGCCACCCCGACGTCGGTGCGCTGGGTCAGCAACCAGAAGTCACGGTGGGGCTCGGCAACTCCGGCGGACGGGACCATCCGGCTTTCGGACAAGCTTCAGGCCATGCCGCAGTGGGTTGTCGACTACGTGTTGCTCCACGAACTCGCGCATCTGCTCGTGGCCGGGCACAACGCCGCGTTTTGGCGCTTGCTGGAGGCGTACCCCGAAACGCAGCGTGCCAAGGCCTTCCTCGAGGGCGTCGCCTTTGCGACGTCTCGGGGGCTTGGACCCGATGAAGAAGGCGCCGGCGTCCCGGCCGGGGGCTGGGACGCCGACGCCGATTAGGCGTTTTAGGAGCGGCTAAGCCTTGGGCTCTCCGGGCTCAGTGTCGTCAGGGGAATCGCCGTCTTCAGACTTCGGAGCTTCCGGGGTGCCCTCGCCCTTCTCCTCATCGTTCGGAGCGTCGTAGCCGCCTTCAAGGAGCTTCTGCAGCGCATCGTCCACTTCGGTGTCGCTGGCTTCAGCCAGGCGGCGCCGTTCCGTGAAGCCCGCGGGGTCGTCGAGGTCGTGCGCCGTGGGGAGCAAATCGGGGTGCTGCCAGATGGCATCGCGGCCGGCTATTCCACGCTCGTCCTTCAGAGCAGCCCACAGTGTGGCGGCTTCGCGCAGGCGCCGCGGGCGCAGTTCGAGTCCCACCAACGAGGAGAACGCGTGTTCAGCGGGTCCTCCCGTGGCGCGGCGCCTCCGCACCGTCTCGCGGAGCGCGACGGCGGATGGCAGCACGTTCTCGGTGGCGGCGGCAGTCAGTTCGTCCACCCAGCCCTCAACCAGCGCGAGCGCGGTTTCGAGTTTCTCCAGGGCGGCCGATTGTTCGGGAGTGCGCTCGGGCGTGAACACCCCTTGGGAGAGGGCTTCTTGAATGCCCTCTGGGTTGCCGGGATCCAGGTCCCGGGCGAGGTCCTCGACGCGGGACATGTCGATGTGGATTCCCCGGGCGTACGCTTCGATGGCGCCGAGGAGATGGCCTCGCAGCCAGGGAACCTGCACGAAGAGCCGGGCATGAGCGGCTTCGCGGACGGCGAGAAACAGCCGGACGTCGTTCTCCGGGACGCTCAGGCCTTCACCGAATTTCGCCACATTGGCCGGTAGCAATGCCATCTCGAGATCAGCGAGCGGAACTCCGATATCGGTAGAGCTGACCACCTCGGCGGACAGGGCACCGATGGCCTGGCCGAGCTGCATGCCGAAGATGGCTCCGCCCATGTTCTGCAACATGGACGAGGTGCCACCCATCATGGCCTTCATTTCCTCCGGCATCTGCTGTGTCAGCGCGTCCGACAGGGCATTGGCGATGCTGTTGGCCACCGGTTCCGTGAGTCGTTTCCACGTAGAGAGGGTGGCTTCCACCCATTCGGCGCGGGACCAGGCGCGGCCGATGAGGCCCGTCGCCTGAAGATCGGTGACCGGATCCAACCAGAGTTCCGCGAGCCGGAGCGCCTCGTCGACTTCTCGGGCCTGCAGGGCATTCACCGACGGATCCGTGCCCGCAGCGGCAACGCGGCGGGCATTCTCGTGTGCGAGCTGCCAATTGACAGGGCCCTCGGAAGTGGAGCTCATCATGGCCTGCACTTGGGCGAACATCTGCTGCAGCATGTTGGGATCGTTCGGGAGCCCCGCGGCCTTGGCTAATTCGGCGGGGTCGATGTTGCCCATGCCTTGCCCGCCCATCAGGTTCTTCAGCATTTCTGCCAAGGGATCCACAGGGGAATCGTCTCCATTGGAGGGGGTATTGGGGTTGGAGGTCATGGTGCCGCCGATCGTCGGTGTGACTGGTGATCACTTTCAAGGTACCGCGATGCCCGGGGGCTGTCTGCCTCAATAACGCGTCGTTCGCTCTAGGCAAAGCAGGTCTGGCGGGCACAGCGACGTAGGGTGGATCGTTGGTATGTTTACTCGCCTCCACCCTGAGGGAGTCGAAACGGTAGCGTCGGGCACACGGTTCCCGGCGCGGAGAGGTCTTTCATTGACTAGTTTGCCGAGCCCCGGAGCTGCCGGGGAACCCGGACAGCCTCTCGGCCCCTCCAACCCCCAGGGCGTCCCGACGTCGCCCGGCCATTCCCCGGCACAGGATGCTGCAGCATCGCAGGAGCCAGGGCAGGAACCGCCCCGCGCGCCCCAAGCGGCACAGCGCCGCGACGGACGGTACATCGCGATGCTCGTCTCCGGCGCCCTGACCATTGTGTTGGGAATCGCCGCGGCTGTTCTCCCTGTTCCTTACGTCGTGGAGTCTCCCGGGCCGACGTTCAACACCTTGGGCACGGACCACAACAAACCGGTCATCAGCATCACCGGGCACGCGACGTATCCTGCCAAGGGCAACCTGGACCTGACCACCGTCTACATCAACGGCGGTCCCAACGGACCCGTCAACATTTTCGAGGCCTTCCAAGCCTGGCTGGACGGTTCCAAGGCTGTGTACCCCGAAGAACTTCTCTACCCCAAGGGCACCACCAAGCAGCAATCCGAACAGGAAAGCGCGCTTGCCATGACCACGTCCCAGGAGAACGCTGTTGCCTCGGCCCTGCAGGAAGAGAACATTCCGTACGGGCAGAAGCTTGAAGTCGCGGGGTTGTCTGACGGCTCCGCCTCTGCAGGCAAACTCCAAACAGGAGATGTCTTCACGTCGATCAACGGCAAGGCGATTACGTCCCTGAACGTCGTCCAAACCGCACTGGCCGACGGCGCGGGCGCGCCCGCCGTCGTCGTCGTCGACCGGAATGGCAAGCCCGTGACGGTGAGCATCACCCCGGGCAAGGGCTCAAACGGCAAGTACATCCTGGGCGTGCTGCTGCAGTACAAGTTCACGTTCCCGTTTGACGTCAAGATCTCCCTGGACCAGGTGGGCGGACCGAGCGCCGGCATGATGTTCGCGCTGGGCATCATCGACAGCATCACCCCCGGCGACCTCACGGGGGGCAAGCATGTGGCCGGTACCGGGACCATTTCGCCGGACGGCACCGTGGGACCTATTGGCGGGATCGCCCAGAAAATGCGCGGAGCCCGCAACGGCGGCGCCACGCTTTTCCTCGCGCCTGCCGCCAATTGCGACGAGGTAGTAGGACACATTCCGGACGGGCTGCAGGTAGTCAAAGTGGACACTCTGGCGGACGCAAAATCAGCCGTGGAGCGACTCGCCTCGGGCCAGGATATGTCCCGCCTCCCGACATGCTCCAACAACTAGACTGATGATGGAACTTAGCTCCACTGCCACTCGTGGCACTAGTGACGGCCTCCGCCATTAGCACCCGGCACCGGGGCCGACGAACACACGCACTGATGACCGTTAACTGACGACCAGCGATGAGGTATCGAGTTTGTCCCGTCCAGCCAGCACCAGCCCGCCCGGAAGACCGCAGCGGAGACGGGGTGCCCTCACTCCAACTTTGATCATCGTCGCCGTCGCGGTGGTGGGATTCATTTTCTTCGCCAATGTGTGGACAGACGTCCTCTGGTATCAGCAGCTGGGCTTCTTCGAAGTTTATTTCAAGGAAAACCTTGCCCGGATACTAATTTTCCTCGCGGGCTTCGTCCTGATGTCCGTGCCGATCTTCTACGCAATCCGCGTTGCTTACCATGCGCGGCCTGTCTATGCCCCGGATGCCGAGGTCAGGGACAACCTGAACCGGTACCAGGCCCAGCTGGAACCCGTGCGACGCGTGGTCATGATCGGCATCCCCGTGCTGTTCGGCCTGTTCGCCGGCAGCGCGGCCGCGAGCCAGTGGCAAGCGGTGCTTTTGTTCTTCAACCAGGTACCGTTCGGCCAGACCGATCCCCAGTTTGGCCTGGACATCAGTTTCTACCTCATGACGTTGCCGTTCCTTGGCTTTGTCACGGGTTTCCTCATGAGCGTTGTGGTGATTGCCGGAATCGCGGGAATCCTCACCCACTACCTCTACGGCAGTATCCGGCTCATGGAGCGGGGGATCTTCACCAGCCGGGCCGCCCAAATCCACCTGGCCGTGACCGGGGCTGTTTTCCTGCTGCTGCTTGGAGCCAACTTCTGGCTTGACGTCTACAGCACCGTCCAAAACAACGGCGGACACTGGGCAGGCGCCCTCTACACCGACGTCAATGCGGTGATCCCGACGAAGACCATCCTGGCCGTTGCCGCGGGTCTGGTAGCCATCCTCTTCATTGTGGCCGCCGTGATTGGCCGTTGGCGCTTGCCCGTCATCGGCACGGCCATGCTGATCATCACGTCCATCCTCGCTGGCGGTGTCTACCCATGGGTCATCCAGCAGTTCCAAGTCCGCCCCTCGGAGCAGACGCTGGAAAACAAGTACATTGACCGCAACATTGCCATGACCCGGTCCGCCTACGGTTTGGACAAGATCAAGGTTTCTCCGTACAACGCCACCACGGACGCCAAGACCGGGGCGCTTGCCAAGGACGCCCAGACGGCCGCCAATATCCGGCTGTTGGACCCGAACCTGGTTTCCTCGGCGTTCTCCCAGCTGGAGCAGTACCGTCCGTACTACCAGTTCCCCAAGTCTCTCAACGTCGACCGTTACACCGTGGACGGCAAGACCCAGGACACCGTGATCGCTGTCCGCGAATTGAACCAGGACGGGCTGAACGCCAGCCAGCAGACCTGGGTCAACCGGCACATCGTCTACACCCACGGTTACGGCGTCGTCGCCGCCAAGGGCAATACCTTCACGGTTGATGGCAAACCGGACTTCCTGCTGTCCGGAATTCCATCCATGGGTACGCTTGGCAGCGATGCGAGCTACCAGCCCCGCATCTACTTCGGTGAAGATTCGCCGGACTACTCAGTGGTCGGTGCCCCGGATGGCGCTCCGCACCGTGAACAGGACCGTCCGGCCGGCAAGGACACCTCCACCGAAACGCAATACACCTTTACCGGCAACGGTGGCCCCAGCGTGGGCAACTGGTTCAACCGACTCCTGTACTCCATCAAGTTCCAGTCCTCGGACCTGCTGCTCTCTGACGGCGTCAACGAGAAGTCGCAGATACTATACGACCGCACTCCGCGTGAGCGCGTGGAAAAGGTTGCTCCCTACCTGACGGTGGACGGCAGCGCTTACCCCGCAGTGGTCGACGGCCGGGTGAAGTGGATCGTGGACGGCTACACTACCAGCCAGTACTTCCCCTACTCCCAGCAGCAGCAACTGGGAAACGCTACGGCCGATTCGCAGACCACCTCCGGGCGCACTGCGGCCCTGCCGAACAGCACGGTCAACTACATCAGGAACTCGGTCAAGGCCACTGTTGACGCCTATGACGGCTCGGTCACGCTGTACGCCTGGGATGACCAGGACCCCATCCTGAAGTCGTGGGAGAAGATCTTCCCGACCACCGTCAAGCCGTACTCGGAGATGTCGGGACAGCTGATGAGCCACGTACGCTACCCGGAGGACTTGTTCAAGGTCCAGCGTGAGTTGCTTGGGCGTTACCACGTGACCAATGCGGACAGCTTCTACCAGAACAACGACGCGTGGAGCGTTCCGAACGACCCCACGGTCACGGATCCCGTGCGGCAGCCTCCGTTCTACATGTCCCTGCAGATGCCTGACCAGACCAAGCCGGCCTTCCAGCTGACATCGTCGTTCATCCCGCAGGTGGTCAACGGCGCCGCCCGGAACATCCTGTACGGCTTCCTCGCGGCCGATTCCGACGCCGGTAGCCAGAAGGGGGTGAAGGCCGACACCTATGGCCAGTTGCGATTACTCCAATTGCCAACGGATACCCAGGTACCGGGCCCCGGCCAGGCCCAGAACAAGTTCAACTCCGATCCTGAAGTGTCGCGGGAACTCAACCTGCTCAGGCAGGGAGCATCTGATGTGCTCAATGGCAACCTCTTGACGTTGCCGGTGGGCGGAGGCCTGCTCTATGTCCAACCGGTCTATCTGAAGTCCACTGGTGAGACGTCATATCCGACGCTTCAGCGCGTGCTCGTGGCCTTTGGCGACAAGGTCGGCTTTGCCCCCACGCTCGACGGTGCGTTGAAGATCCTCTTCGGCGGTGACTCAGGAGCATCGGCAGGGGACTCGGCCAATAACGGCCAGACTCCCACTCCGCCGGGGACAACGACGCCACCGGCTGCAGCGGATGCGCAGGCCCAGCTGAAGGCTGCACTGGATCAGGCCAACAAGGCCATCCAGGATGGCCAGGCTGCACTGGCCAAGGGCGACTTCGCCGGATACGGTGCCCAGCAGAGCATCCTGTCCGCGGCGATACAGAAAGCGCTCGACGCCGAGTCCCGGCTTGGTGTCACTCCGGCTCCGTCGGCAAGTGCCAGCCCTTCGGCGAGCCCGTCGCCGTCGTCGTCCTCGTCGCCTTCGCCGAGCAAGTAGGCAATTCTCCAGCAGGCTGATTTCGGCTTGGCTGGGGTTTCGAAAGACCGGGCCAGCCCTCAGACGAGGGCTGGCCCGGTTTTCTCTTGATCTGGCTTCTGATCTGGCGGCCCGTGAGAGGTGGCCGCTGGACAGGGGAGACGGAGGTCACGTCGTTTGGATTTGGCCTGACATTCACCTGCAGGTAAAGTAGTTCTTGCGACGCGGGGTGGAGCAGTTCGGTAGCTCGCTGGGCTCATAACCCAGAGGTCACAGGTTCAAATCCTGTCCCCGCAACTGGAGAAAAGATCCGGCACAGTGGAAACACTGTGCCGGATCTTTTTGTTTTCCACCAATTTGTGGAGGGGGATGGGTAGATCGTGTCCCCCGTGTGGGCGTGCAGACTCCGTCCTGACCTTCTTTGCGCCGCCTCGACGCCGATATGACGCGACTCGCCGTGTCGCAAGCGCTTTCCCAAAGCAAAGAAGGTCAGGATGGCGCCAAGCCCCCGAGAATAGCCCCCTCAAGGGCTGTCACTGCGCCCGAAGGTCCTCCAGATCCCATCGTGCTGCAGCGCACATCTGAATGGTCAGGGGCGCCCTCGAATATGCGGTAGAGTTGATTCTGCGACGCGGGGTGGAGCAGTTCGGTAGCTCGCTGGGCTCATAACCCAGAGGTCACAGGTTCAAATCCTGTCCCCGCAACCAAATAAACGAAAGAGTCCGCCCGTCTGGGCGGACTCTTTCGTTTAACTCCTGTTTTGCAGCCCTCTCGATCCCGGGGTCATAGGACAAAACGTGTGTAAATCCCTGATGCGTCATGTCCGTCCCGGGATCGTCTTCGCTGGGATGTCAGATTCTGCTCAATCATTCGAATCGACAAATTCCGGGCCCGCGGAATCACGGGACGGGCAACCTCAGCGAAGCGAATGATCTAGCAGAATCCAGCGGTGTGCGCAGATCCTGTCGATCTGGATCTGGTCTTGGACACGGATTTAGACGGCTTATGCGGGCCGATCCGGGTGAAACGTTTTTTCACACGTAGAAGGGCCGAGGTCCACACTGAGATTGCCCAAAAACACACTGATTTTTGGCAAATCTGTACGGATTTTGACCACTTCGACCGCTGAGAGGCGAAATATCGCGCTAGTTTCTTGGGCGGGGGAACAAAGCTTCATCATGGGATTTCCCCGCAGCCAGTCAAGAAGCTAGGAGGAAATCGATGCAAAAACTCTCAACGCTATTGCTCACGGCTCCCGCACTAATCCCACAACAAGCCGCGGACGCGATGGCCCGTCGTAAGAACGACGTCGGATTTCTGATCGTGATCCCGATTGTAGCCGTCATCGTCATGGGCTTCGTTGCCGCTTGGTTCTGGTATTGCCAGCAGCGTGGCGCTTGGCCGGCAGTGGATATGCCGAGTTGGGAATCCGGGGGAACGTGGAAGCTCTACTGCCGGGTCTAGATCGACGCAACGGTGAATGAACCATTGAAATCTGTGCATTTCACCTGCAGGGTCGAGGAGCTCGGAAAGGACTATGGAACGGTACAAGCGGTGCGGGACATCTCGTTCGAGCTTGTACCCGGAGAAGTATTCGGACTCCTCGGCCCGAACGGGTCCGGAAAGACAACCACCCTTCACATCCTGACTGGTTTGCTTGATGCGAGCCGGGGCAGTGTTGAAGTCAACGGCATTCCTATTGGCCACAAGGAGTCCCGGCAATGGATCGGGTTCGCGCCCGATGACTTGCCGTTGCCTTTGTCGTTGACGGGCACTGAATACCTGGATCTCCATCACCGGCTCCGGAAGCGTGACGACGGGGACGTTGCCGCCCGGTTGGCCGACGTGCTTGGTCTGACGACGGCCCTGGAACGATCCATCATTGGCTACTCCCATGGCATGAAGCGGAAGTTGCAGCTGATCGCCGCCGTCATGCATTCTCCGGAACTCCTCGTCCTCGACGAACCGTTTCGCGGGCTCGATCCGGAAGCTGCGGCTGTGCTTCGGGATTTGCTGGCGATGTTCGCCGGGGCTGGCGGTTCGGTGCTGATAGCCACACATGACATGCTTCGGGCCGAGCGCGATTGTGATCGGGTGATGATCCTCCATAACGGTCAACAGGCCGCATTGGGCAGCCCCTCCGGACTTCGCGAAGCCTACGGAGGGCTCGCATCGCTTGAGGCCGTGTTCCTTCAAGCAACGAATCTTGACGAGTTCCAGGCGGAGCGTCGGGAACAACTACAGGCGGCGCTCCGCGTTGGCCGGCTCGAGGAGGGACCTCAATGAACACGACGTCGAAAATAGTTGGTGCTGTCCTGGGTGGTATGGCCGGGGGACTGGCGCTTTCGTTCATTCTATTCGTGGCCACGAGCGTGATCGCCATTTCGACGGGCTCCCCGGCGACCCTGCCGGGCCTTTTTACCGCCACGGCCGGAACCGAAAACGGGGCATTGGCCTTGGAATTCCAGCCCAACTTCGCCGGAATCCTTGTGGTCATAGCGTTGTCGGTGCTTGTCAGCGTGTTGATGGCGGTGCGAAGCAGCAATGCGTCCCCGGGACCCTCAGGACGCAACTAGTGGGCGCCGCAGCGACGGTCGCCCGCACTACGCTCACAGCTTGGACGAGAGAGACGGCGGGACAGCTCCGGCTCTCTGTAACTACAATCAGGGCTTTCACGTTGACGGCAGTTGCCACCGCCATGGCCTTCGGGACGATCCTGGCTTTGCTGGTCGGGAGCGCAGAAGGAACACAACAGATCACGCTCACACCCGGATTGCTATCCTTTATGTTGGCCGGCCCGTTCCTGACAATGGTGTTTCTGACCGCTTTGTTCTCGATACTAGGCCCGTCCAGGAACTCCCTTGCGACTCTGCTGGAGATGCTCCCGGTTTCCCGGAGGGCGGTTTTCGCGGGGCTGCAGATGCCGGTGCTGGCTTTGTCTTTCATTTTGGCCTTCGGCCTCTGCATTCCTTCACTCGCCGCCCTTTGGCGCACCAGCGTTGACGGTTGGGCTGCTGCGGTTGCGTCAATTCTGTTTGTGGCCTTCCTTGCCTCTGCCCAGTTGCTGGTCCTGGCCATGTTCCAAACCCTGGGCTACGTGTACCGGCGTTGGCTTAAGTTACCGCGCTACTACGCCCTGACGTTCGCCGGGGTTTCTTGCTTCATCATCAGCACACTGCTCGTCTGGACAGATGTCCTGCCGCTGCCGGAGAGCATGGCCGATACTGTCGAGGGTCCACGGAACTTCGCCATGCACCGTCTGTGGGGGCGTGCACTGGCGCCGTTGTGGACTGGCGCCCCTGCTCCGTGGCAGGACCTCGTGATGGGTGTTATCTGGCTGGCGGTTCCTTTGGGCCTGATGTTTCTTGTGGCTCGCGTGGACATCGACAACCACGCGGACGTAACGCTCCGGCTCTTCGCCAACGCCCCACTTCCCCGGAACAGGCTGCTTGCTGCCGCGTACATCGACGGGATACAACTCTTGCGCAGCCACCAGTTCACCGTGTTGGTATTTCTGTTGGCGATAGGGCTTGGCGGCATCGTTGCCTTGTCCACCCACCCTGAGTTCGAGTTCCTCGCAGCGGCCGTAGCGCCCAGCTTGGCTGTGGCACCTTGTATGGTTGGCATGCAATCCTACGGGCTGACAAGCAGGACCCACTGGGTCCAGCGTCACCTCATTGGACGCGCCACTTCCTGGGTTGCACCCAAACTCATCGCCTGCGCAATGATCTCGTTGGTGATTGGTGCTGTTTTCGTCGGATCGTTGGTCGCTGCGGGTCTCCTCACCGCGGATCATTGGGCCCGACTTATTCCTGATGCTGTCCTGGCTTGGGCTGCAGGCATGATCGGTGGAGTGCTCGTGCCATTCAGCCGCGAGCAGCCTTTGGCCAGCGGTGCCACTGGCTTCACGGTCTTTCTGATCTATGGCGCTTCGTCTTCGGCGTCGCGCTGGACGGGAACGCAGCTCGGGAAGTTTTTTGGCGATGCTTCGTACCTCGGGGAGATTCTCTCCAGCGCAGTCTTGACTGTCCTCCTTGCATCGGCACTTGGTCTCCTTGTACTCCGGGTGTCCAAAGATGGATGACGAAGCGGCCGGAGGAACCGAGCTTTATCCGGTTGAGGGTGTTGTCCAGCAAGACGGGAAATGGGCCTACACTCCGCTGGGGATATCCATCTTGGCTCCGCGGCCGATTATCAGACCAGGCGACAGCCCCGAAGACTTCGTGCGTGCTCGCGAGCCTCGACAGCGGGCTGGCTTCAGCCCGGCACGTCGGGCACCGAAGTTTCCTCAACAAACTGCTGTGCGCTGCTCCCTTGCCCGCCACTGCATCGGCAGCTCTGCTACCGGGTGGGGTACGCGCCCAAGCCCAATCCTTGACGATGATGCTCAGAAAGCTGGGCTGGCCCCTGGCGCTCGTCACTGGAGCTTGGTGGGGGACGGAATCCACTGGCCTGCTTATCCTTGGCCTTCTCAGCGCGATGGTCTTCCTCGTCCTGGTGTCGTTGATTCTGCACGAACTGGGACACGTGGCCACCTTCAGGATCTTTGCGCCATCTGCGCCGGCTTTGTTCAGTGTCCGTGCAGGGAGGTTGCGACTGGTTCGTTGCTGCCTGCCAAAACATCAGGACCTTGCCGTCACTATTGCCGGCCCCGCTGCACCGCTTATTCTCCCAGTGGTGCTATGGCTCTTCTATGCATCGTTGCCCGTCCTATTCTGGACTTCAGCAGTAGTCGCAGGTTCGCATCTTGCTTTGCTGCTTCGCGATGACGGCGATGGGCGTATGCTCCGCCTGGCCCTGAGGCAAGGTCCGGCCAGGTGACCCATTCGATCCGAGCCCTTAAAGCGTTGACAGTCCAGCTCCTGGAGGAAGACACTTGGGCCGAATGGCCCGTTCATCCTGACGGAATGGGCCGCCCTGAGGAGGCCCGAGATGATCAGTGCGACGATGGTAGTGGCGACGATTCCGGTCACCGATCTGGAGCGGGCGAAAGAATTCTATGGCGGCATCCTGGGGTTGACCTTCCTCTGGGAGACTCCGGTCGGCGTGCGGTATCGTTGCGGATCCGTCAGCGAGATCTCAGTCTTCAAGCGTCCGCCTACCGCTACAGAGCACACCCTTGCCCACTTCGAAGTGGACGACATTGAGGCCGTGGTCGGCGACTTGGCCGCCAAGGGCGTGGAGTTCCTCGACTACACAGAGGGTCCCCTTGCCACAACAGGGCACATCGCTCAGCTCGGCCCCGCCCGTGGCGCATGGTTCCGTGATCCCGACGGGAACACCCTCGGCATTCGCCAGGGCTAGATCGATCGCTTCGAAAGAAGGCCTGCAACCTGCTGCCGGCCCGAATCCCCATGCCCGGCGCGGAGAATCCCGGCAGAATCAATAGGAGTTCCTAGCATTCCGTCCTTCGCTCCATGGTAAATACTAGGAGTTCCTAGTATTCTCGATTCCAAGCGTCAGCCATTTGCATCGAGGGAGCTGTTGAATGAAGATCGTCGTGCTCGTCAAACAAGTGCCGGATACGGCCGAGGAACGGAAGCTCGACCTGGCAACGGGCCGGCTCGACCGTGAGGCTGCCGACTCCGTGGTCGATGAAATCAACGAGCGCGCCCTCGAAGCCGCGCTGCGCATCAAGGATGCCAACAAAGGCACCGAGGTTGTGGCAATGACCATGTGTCCTGACGACGCCACGCAGTCCTTGCGCAAGGCCCTCTCCATGGGAGCCGATTCAGGGGTTCACATTGTGGATGATTCCCTGGCCGGCGCCGACACCGGTCGAACGGCCGCAACGCTGGCGGCTGCACTGAGGTCTACTGGGTTCGACGTGGTGATGGCCGGCAACGAATCGACGGATGGCCGCGCCGGCGTCGTGCCCGCCATGATTGCCGAACATCTCCAACTGCCACTGTTGGGTTCATTGATCTCCGCGGAAATCGCCGACGACGGCGTGAGCGGCGTTCGCCAGGGTGAGGGTGGAACCCTCAATGTCCGTGCCGGACTGCCCGCCATCATCACTGTGACCGAGCGTTTCCCGGAGGCCCGGTTTCCCAACTTCAAGGGCATCCTGACGGCCAAGCGCAAACCCGTCACCACGTTGTCCGCCGCCGAGCTTGGCGTCCCGACGGGCGCCAGCCACACCGTAGTGGTCTCCACCGTTGAGCGGCCGCCGCGCGCGGCCGGACGAAAACTCATAGATGACGGGACCGCGGCCGACGAGCTGGCCGAGTTCCTCGTTGCGAACCGCCTGGTCTGACGGAGGAAAAGAAATGTCGAACGTCTTGGTGCTCATTGAAATTTCCCACCGCGGCGGGATTGCCGCTTCGGCCCGCGGGCTGCTGGCTGCCGCAGCCACGCTGGGCTCACCGGTCGCCGTCGTCGTGTCGCCTGCACCGCTGGCGGGCGACGACGTCGCGCGCCTGGGTGAGCTCGGCGCGGCAAGGATCTACTCGGCTGTGACAGCTGCCGCCGGCACTGTTTTGGTGGCACCCGCCGTGGATGCCCTGAGCGCGGCCGTCGACGCCTATGGGCCGGCTGCCGTACTCACGGCAAATTCGGTGGACGGCCGCGAAGCTGCCGCCCGGCTTGCCGTGCGGGCAAGCGGGAGCGTGCTCGCCGACGTCGTGCAGGTGCGCAGCGACAACGGAACCGTTGTTGCCCAGCATTCGGTGTTTGGCGGGGCCTACACCGTCGAGTCCGTGGTGGAAGGCGGGCTGCCCATCCTCACCATCCGGCAGGGGGCGATCGAAGGCCAGGCTCCCGCAGCCACGGCAGACCTGCAGACGGTGTCCCTCGATGCTCGAGAAGAAGGTGCCGCAGTCATTGACCGGTTCAACGACGACGTCGCCGTCTCCGTCCGGCCTGAGCTACGGAGTGCCGCCACGGTGGTTTCGGGCGGGCGGGGTTTGGGCTCGTCCGAGAACTTTGTCCTGGTTGAACAGCTCGCCGACACGCTGGGGGCGGCGATCGGTGCGTCACGCGCCGCCGTCGACGCCGGGTACGTTTCCCAGACGGCCCAGGTAGGCCAGACCGGTGTGAGCGTGTCCCCGCAGCTGTACATCGCATTGGGAATTTCCGGAGCCATCCAGCACCGCGCGGGCATGCAGACCGCGAAGACCATTGTGGCCATTAACAAAGACGAGGACGCGCCCATTTTCGAGGTGGCCGACTTCGGAATCGTGGGCGATATTTTCACGGTGGTTCCGAAACTCATCGAGGCCGTCAAAGCCCGTTCCAACTGACGGCGTAACAGGCTTTGGCCGCTTCGGTCCAAAGCCTGTTAGCTTGATGCGTCCCTGATTGCAAAGTTCTTCCGAGAGGTGTCCAAGAAGATGTCCACCCCCGCCAAAAAGTCGACAGCAGCCAAGAGCAAATGGTCCCAACCCCTCTGGGTGGTTCCAGGCGTGCTGCTTGCACTTTTGCTCATCGTCTTGTTGGCCAAATGGTTGACGGGCCTGTCGGGTGTGCAGTCGTTCTTGCACGACTTCCCGGGCGCATCCAGCCTCCCGGAGAGTGCCCCTGTAGGTTTCCCGGCATGGCTCGGGTGGCAGCATTTCCTCAATGTCTTCTTCATGGTGCTTATCGTCCGATCCGGTTGGCAGGTCCGCACAGCCAAGAGGCCGCCAGCCCAATGGACCCGCAACAACAAAGGATTCATCCGGACCAAGAATGCGCCGACCAAGATCAGCCTGGACCTGTGGTTCCACCTGACCCTGGATGCCCTGTGGGTGCTGAACGGCATCGTCTTCATCATCGTGATCTTTGCCACCGGTCAATGGATGCGGATCATCCCCACCAGCTGGGATGTCTTCCCGAACGCCATTTCCGCTGCCCTCCAGTACGCTTCCCTGAACTGGCCAACTGAGGACGGATGGGTGAACTACAACGCCCTGCAGTTGCTGACGTACTTCGTCACGGTATTCATCGCCGCCCCGCTTGCCATCATCACTGGCCTGCGCACGTCTTCGGCGTGGCCGAAGAAAGCCGGCACGGTGAACAAGATCTATCCCATCGAACTGGCCCGGGCAGTGCATTTCCCAGTGATGGTGTACTTCGTGCTCTTCACCATCGTGCACGTCACCTTGGTCCTCGCCACAGGGGCGCTGCGCAACCTGAACCACATGTACGGCAGCAGCGACGATATCAACTGGGTTGGTTTCGGCATTTTCGCCGTATCCCTCTTGGTGATTGTGGGCGCGTGGTTCCTCGCGAGGCCGCTGTTCCTTCGCCCCGTCGCTTCGCTGATGGGCAAAGTCAGCAAATAAACCGCTACCAATAGCCGGACAACCCGGGAAAAGGAGTGCCAATGTTTGAGCTCACAGAGGACCAGCAAGCGGTGGTGGAGATGGTTCGCGACTTCGCCACAACGGCCATTGCGCCGCACGCCGCAGAATGGGACGAGACCAAGCATTTCCCTGTGGATGTCCTGCGTGAAGCGGGGACACTTGGCATGGGAGGCATCTATGTCCGGGAAGAATTCGGCGGCTCGGGGCTATCCCGCACGGATGCGGCGCTGATCTTCGAGGAGCTGTCCAAGGCAGACCCCACCATCGCGGCCTACATCTCGATCCACAACATGGTGGTCTGGATGATCGACGCTTTCGGCAACGATGAGCAGCGTGCCCAATGGGTGCCGCAGCTCGCGTCCATGGAAGCGCTGGGCAGCTATTGCCTCACGGAGCCGGGAGCCGGCTCGGACGCCGCCGCGCTGAGCACCAAGGCAGTGCTCGACGGCGACAGTTACGTTCTTAACGGCACCAAACAGTTCATATCGGGCGCCGGAGTTTCCAGTGTCTATGTGGTCATGGCACGGACCGCGGACACGGGCAGCCAAGGCATCACCGCAATAGTTGTGCCTGCGGACGCGGCAGGCCTGTCCTTCGGCCCGAATGAAAAGAAAATGGGATGGAATGCCCAGCCCACCCGGCAGGTCATCTTCGAGAACGTACGGGTCCCTGTGACGAACCGGCTTGGCGAGGAAGGCAGCGGATTCGGCATCGCCATGAAGGGCCTCAACGGAGGCCGGGTCAACATGGGCGCTTGTTCGCTGGGAGGTGGCCAGGCGGCCCTCGAGAAGTCCATCGCCTACCTCAAGTCACGCTCGGCTTTTGGTGGCCCGCTTATCAACCAGCAGTCCCTGCTGTTTGACATCGCCGACATGGATACGGAACTCGAAACCGCCAGGACCTTGGTCCTCCGGGCCGCGGACGCCTTGGATCGTGGAGCCCCGGACACCGTGAGATTGTGCGCAATGGCGAAGCGCGTAGCTACAGACGCCGGTTTCAACGTGGCAAACAAGGCCATCCAGCTGCATGGCGGCTACGGCTACTTGTCGGAATACGGCCTCGAGAAGATTGCCAGGGACCTGCGAGTCCACCAGATCCTGGAAGGCAGCAACGAAATCATGCGGCTCATTGTTGGACGGCTCGCCGTCGGGGCTTAAAGCACCGAGCAAGCACGAATGGCCGGGCCTCACGTGTGAAGTGAAGGCCCGGCCATTCGTTTGGCGGGACTAGAGCTTGTCGAAGTCGGCTTCGTCCACTGTGTCATCTTCCTGCGCAGTGGCGCCGGCGCCGATAGCAGCCTTCGATCCGCCGGACTTCAAGGCCGCAAGGCGGGCCTCGATTTCCGTCTGCTCTCCGAGGTCCTCAAGCTGGTTGAACTGTGCGTCCAGGCTGGAGGCTGCCAGCTCCTGCTGCCCGAGGACCTTGGCCTCTTCGCGGCGGATCTTCTCTTCGAAGCGGCCCACCTCGCTGGTGGGGTCCATGATGTCGATGCTCTTGAGGGCGTCGTGCACCTGGGTCTGGGCAGCAACCGTCTTGGAGCGGGCAACCAGCTCGTTGCGCTTGCTCGTGAGCTCGTTGAGCTTGCCCTTCATCTGGTCAAGGCCGCTCTTGAGCTTGTCCACGACCTCCGACTGGGACGCGATGTTGGGCTCCGCTGCCTTGGCCTCGTTCTCGGCCGACATCTGGCGCTGGATGGCTACCTTGGCAAGGTTGTCGAACTTCACGGCGTCGGCCGCGTTGCCGGCTGCACGGTACTCGTCCGCCTTGCGGGAGGCTGCGAGGGCCTTGTTGCCCCAGTCCTGGGCGTTCTTGATGTCCTCGTTGTAGTCAGCCTGCAGCATGCGGAGGTTGCCGATGGTCTGCGCCACGGCGGACTCGGCCTCGGCGATGTTGTTCGAGTAGTCGCGGACCATCTGGTCCAGCATCTTCTGCGGGTCCTCAGCCTGGTCGAGCAAGGCATTGATGTTCGCCTTGGCGAGCTGTGCGATCCGCCCGAAAATGGACTGCTTAACCATGGTGTTG
This sequence comes from Arthrobacter sp. 05L417, assembly GCF_056397865.1. Lineage (NCBI taxonomy): Bacteria > Bacillati > Actinomycetota > Actinomycetes > Micrococcales > Micrococcaceae > Arthrobacter > Arthrobacter sp. 05L417. The sequence goes on along the minus strand of NZ_JBFTOG010000001.1, from coordinate 72,806 downwards.
CCTTTCGTCCTGCTCAGTGGTGCCCACTGAATCCAGTGATCAGTTCTTGTACCGCTCTACGTGGGGAACAGGCCCCCACCTAGTCTTTGGGAGCTAGAAACTACCGGAGTCGCCGCCGCCGAAGTCGCCTCCACCCCCACCTCCGCCGTCGCCGCCGAAGAAGCCTCCGCCCCCACCGCCGTCGCCGCCGAAGAAACCTCCGCCTCCGCCGTCGTTGTTTCCGCCGCCCCAGCCGCCTCCGCCGCCATGGAGGATGGAGTTGATGAGGATGCCGCCGAGGATCGCTCCGCCGAGGCCGCCACCACTGCCTCCACCACCGAACATGCCGCCGCGGCCGTAGCCTTGGTTGGCGAAGCCGCCGAACTGATCGACGTCGGACTGGGCCAGTTGCGCGGCTTGTGCAGCGAGGGACTGGGCCTGCTGGGCGTACGTCAGTGCGGTGACTGGGTCATTGGGGGAAATGGACAGGGCGTAGTCGAGATTCCGTTGCGCTTCGGCCAAACGGGTACGGGCCTCGGGCCCAACGCCGCCGCGTCGCGCCGCGATGTAGTCCGAGGTAGCGCTGATCTGGGACTGGGCAGCCATGATGGTCTGCTGGAGCGCGGCTTGCGCGCGCCTTGCCTGTTCCTGCTGGTCACGGATTCCCGTGAGGGACTGGTCCAAGGCTTGGTGTGCCTTCTCCACCCGGTCCAGGGTGGCAATGGGATCGATCTTTCCGCCCTGGATTTCAGCCTTGACCTGCGCCAGTGCGGCTTCGACGCCGGCTACGGGGCCAGCCAGCTCCGGGTGTTCGCCGGACTGGATCATCGCCTTGGCCTGGGCCAGGTCTTGGCTAGTCTCCACCACGGCGCCCTCCAGCGAATTCCGGGCTTCGGCGAGGTTGCCCGCCACCTTGGAGATCGCGTCGATCAGCACGTTGGTCTGGTGCAGACCTTCTTCTGCGGCGCGGACGGCCACAGCGGCGAGGCTCCTCTCACCTGCGGCGAGCTTTTCCTGCGCCGTCGTTGTTGCGTTTTGAACGAAGGCAAGCCGGTCCTTGGCCTGGGTGATGTTGTCGCTCACGTGGCCAAGTGCGCTGTCTGCGTACTTCTCGCGCAGGCCGTTGAGCGATTGCTCCGCGCTGCTGATCTTTGCCTCGGCTTCGTTGGCGCCGGCGGCAACAGTGGCCAAAGCCTGCGGCGCGTTCTTCTCGAGCTCGCGCAGGGAGTCGAAATCTGCTTTCTGCTCCCGGAGCGACTCAAGGGCCGCGTCCGAGCGCCGGATGATTTCGCCAAGCCAACTGCGCTGCTGCTCTTCGGTGTCCGGGATGTGGTCATCGAGCTGTTGCTGCAGCTTGAAGGACTCGGTCATGTGGTTCTTTGCTTCCAGCAAGGCCTTGGTGAAGTTCCCGACGGCGGCATCGCCGTATTGCGCCTGGGCGAAGCCGAGTTCCTGCTCGCTGGACTTGATGGTGTCGTCCGCTTCGATGAGCAGGGAGCCGGCTTTGCGCCGCAAGTCCGGGATGCTCAAGGATGCGAGAGGATCGAGCTGTTCCCCTTGCGGGCCATAGCTGACGCTGGATGCCTGGCTCTTCTTGCGTCGGTTGCGGAAGTACAGGTACGTGCCCACACCGCCGGCCGCGACAACGCCGGCGCCGATCAAAACGACTGCACCCGAGTTGCCGCTCGGAACCGTGCCGCTGCCTCCGCTGGCGGCGTCGCCGACGGCGGCCGCGGTGTCGATGGCCGCCTGGGCAAAGTCACGCTTGCCTGCGCCCAGGTTGGCCGCGATGGCATTGGACGAAATGGTTGACCGCTTGGAATAGATCGCACTGGCCGAATTGGGTGCGAAATAGTACTGACCGGCCGTGGAGATGGCCAGAATGACGTCAGCCTTGCCCATACCCTTCTTGTTGGCCACTGCCGTGGCCCAGGCTGCGGGCGATGAGGGGTTGTCGAAGGAATCCACTGTGACCACATACAAGTTGTATTTGTGGTCCTTCAGGAGCTTCTGGATTGCATCCTGGACCTCGCCCTTGCGGTTGCCCAGGACGTTCGCGTTGTCCACGATGTTCTGGCCGGACGGAATGGTCACCGGGTCTGCGGCCCAGGCTGCGGTGGCCGGGAAGACCAGCAATCCGGCCAGGCCGATGACGGCGAGTACACGTTTCAACATTGACCGCATGTGCAACCCTTCAGCACGTCTGCGACTGGTCCGGGCCGGAGCAATCGAAACAGAATGCATCAGCGCCCCCACGCATGGTTGTCAAGCGGCAGGTCGCTGTGGCAATTCCACTTGATACTATGGTGCACCTTTTGGAGCGTCCACAGCGGTAAATATGCCGCCAGCGAAACGGGGAGAGATCTGCCCTTCTCCAGCGTTGAGGGGCTAGTCGGCGCCATTCGACGGCACAGCGCCAATCCGATGACGGCGTTCAGCAAGCTCCCAGCGAACGTCGACTCTTGATCCAGCAAGAGCGACGATAGTTAAGGGGACGAGGAAGAAAGGAAGTCCCATGACGGAGAACCCAGCACAGGGCGCCGAGCCTGAGAACAATGGCCCCGAGAACCATGGTCCTGAGGGCACCGGCAAGGCGGAGGCGGACAAGCAAGCCAATTCCCAGCCTACGGCCCCGCTGCCGGCATACCAGCCGGGTCAGGATTTCACGGCGAAGCCCGAATACACTGCGCCGACCCCGGTAGCCCCCGCCCCCTGGGCCCAGGGCCCGGCCGAAAACGCTACCGAGCAGATCCATGCCCAGCACGGCGCGCCCCAACACGGCGCGGGACAGCAGCACCCTTACCCGCAGCACCAGCCTTTCTACGGGGGACCGAACCCGGCGCAGCACTATCCCACGCAGCAGTTCCCGGCTCACCCGGGCGGCCCGGCGGCCAGCCCGAAGCGCAAGCCGGTCTTCGGCGTCGGGACCTTGGTGGCCTGCATCCTGGCAGCCGGTCTCGTGGGCGGAGGCGTGGTGGCCGCCAGCGATCAATTGCTCAGCAACCGGGCTCCGGCGGCGGCCAGCAGCGGCCAGACGGGAACCGTGATTGTCAACAACACGGACAATGTCAACGCGATCACCGCAGCCGCGGCCAAGGCTACGCCGAGCGTCGTGACCATCATGGCCTCAAGCGGAAGCCAGGGCGGCACCGGTTCGGGCATCATCCTCGACGACCAGGGCCACATCCTGACCAACACCCACGTGGTGACCCTTGACGGTGCCAGCGCAAACGCTGCGATTGAAGTGCGGCTGAGCGATGGACGCGTCCTGAAGGCGACGGTAGTGGGTACGGACCCGCTGTCGGATCTCGCCATTATCAAGGTGGACAACGCTTCCGGCCTCGTGCCGGCTACCCTGGGTGATTCCAGCAAGATCAACGTCGGGGACAATGCGATCGCGATCGGCGCTCCGCTTGGCCTGCCCGGCACGGTCACCGACGGTATCGTGTCCACTCTCAACCGCACCATCAGCGTGGCGTCCTCGGCTGTTCCCAACGGCGGCTCGGACAATTCGCAAAACGGCGGCCAGGGCGGATTCCAATTCGCCCCTCCAGGCGGTGGCCAGAGCCAGAGCAGTGCGGGCCAGGGCACCGTTTCGCTCAACGTGATCCAGACCGACGCGCCGATCAACCCGGGCAACTCCGGTGGAGCGCTCGTCAACACCAAGGGCGAGATCATCGGCGTCAACGTGGCAATCGCTTCTGCCGGCAGCAGCAGTTCCTCGTCTTCGTCCAGCGGCAACATTGGTGTGGGCTTCAGCATCCCGATCAACAACGCGAAGCGTATTGCGCAGGAACTCATCAAGAACGGCAAGGCCACCCACGGGCAGTTCGGCGTCAGTGTTCAGCCTAAGTCGGCAACAGGCAGCAGCTCCGGGTTCTCGGTCGGCGCCCAGGTCGCGGCTGTTACCAAGGGCTCTGCAGCTGAGAAGGCCGGGCTCAAGGTGGGCGACGTCGTGACCAAGTTCGCCGGTATAGACATCACCGATCCAGAACAGCTCACTGCGGCTGTCCGGGAGCAGCCGGCAGGCGCAACGGTCAAGGTGACCGTTCAGCGTAGCGGCCAGTCGCAGGAGCTCGACGTGACCTTGGACGCTGCTCCGTAACAGCTGCCCTGTAATAGCCATGCAGTAGCGGCGGATTCCAGCCGAGCAAGCAGTTAGCAGTCGACGACGGCGGGCGGCACCAAGGGTGCGGCCCGCCGCCGTCGTATGTCCTTGCTGCTGTATGCGCAGGCGATCTACGCAACAGGAGTTAACGCGGCGCCGTTGTCCGACATGTCCCGCAATATGCTTAGCTAGGACGAGCCCGTACGCCGGGCACTCTTGGCCATGCGCCTAGTTGCTGGCCATCCCCGAGTATGGAAGGCTGCCTCGAACACAGTGGGAGATACATTGAAGATTGTTGTTCTGGTCAAGCACGTCCCGGACGCGCAGTTCGACCGACACCTCACCGGCCCAGGCAACACCACGGACCGCGACGAGAGCATCCTGTCCGAACTGGACGAGTATGCGCTTGAAGCAGCGCTGCAGCTCAGCGAGGCCCGCGGCGGTGCGAAGGCCGGCAACGAGGTCATCGCCTTGAGCATGGGTCCCGCCGGTGCCGTGAACGCCGTCAAGAAGTCCTTGCAGATCGGTGCCTCCTCGGGAGCGCATTTGAGCGACGACGCCTTGGCCGGTTCCGACGCCGCCGCGACCTCGCTGGCTCTCGCCGCGGCAATCCGGTACCTCGGCGCCGATTCGCCAGTGGACCTCGTCCTGACGGGAATGGCCTCGACCGACGGCGAAACGTCCTTGGTTCCGGCGCAACTCGCCGAGCGGCTCGGACTTCCGCAAGTCACTTTTGCTTCCTCCCTGGAGGTCAATGGCGAACACGTCGTCGCGCGCCGTGACGGTGACGCCCACGCGGACACCGTGGAAGCAACCTTGCCCGCGCTGGTATCCGTGACGGACCAGATCAACGAACCGCGTTACCCCAACTTCAAGGGCATCCTTGCAGCGAAGAAGAAGAAAATCACGGCACTTACACTGGCCGACATCGGCGTCGATGCCGCGCAAGTGGGCGCCGCGGGTTCGCTGACTGCTGTCGAGACCGCGGAGGCGCGGCCGCCGCGCACTGCCGGTACCATCATCACCGACGAAGGCGACGCCGGCATCAAGCTGGTTGAGTTCCTGGCCGCCCAGAAGCTGCTCTAAGAGGATCCCGCACATGGCAAAAGCACTTGTATTCATTGACAACCCGGGCGCGGCGCTCAAGAAGAGCAGCCTGGAACTCCTGGCGATCGCCAATTCCCTCGGGCAAGCGGTGGTCGCCGTCAACGGCGAACTGCACGACGACGTCGCAGCCGCCTTGGGGGCGCACGGAGCCACGGTTCTCTACCGTCCGTCCGCCACGGACCTGGACGACTATCTGGTTGCCCCGAAAGCCGCGTATCTTGCCGCGGTAGTTGCGGCCTCCGGGGCCGAGACCGTCCTGCTCGAGAACACAGCCGACGGCAAGGAAATCGCGGCCCGTCTTGGCGTGAAGCTCAACGCCGGCGTCATCACCGATGTCGTGGGCGTCGACGCTGACGGCACGGCCCACAAATCGGTCCTTGCAGGTTCGTACACGACCACGGCCAAGGCGCGCACCGCCGTCGCCGTGCTCACGGTCAAGCCGAACAGTGTCGACGTCGAGGCCCCGGCCGCGGCGGGGACCCCTGAGGCCGTCACTATCGACGTCCCGGCCGATGCGACCGCGAATGCCGCACGGGTCACCGGGCGTGCGGAAAAGCCGGCCAGCGGGCGTCCTGAGCTCACGGAAGCCCGGATCGTGGTTGCCGGTGGACGCGGCGTCGACGGCGACTTCGGTCCCTTGGAAGAACTTGCCGACGCGTTGGGCGGTGCGCTCGGGGCTTCCCGTGCCGCCACGGACGCAGGCTGGATCGGCCATGACTACCAGGTTGGCCAGACGGGCAAGACCGTATCCCCGCAGCTCTACATCTCGGCGGGCATCTCCGGAGCGATCCAGCAGAAGGCCGGGATGCAGACCTCCAAGGTCATCGTCGCGATCAACAAGGATGCGGAATCGCCGATCTTCGAAATCGCGGACTTCGGCATCATCGGCGACCTCTTCAAGGTTGTTCCGCAGGCCACCGAAGAGATCAAAAAGCGGAAAGGCTGATCCCTTTGTCTTCTGACGCTACGTCAGCAAAGAGCCCGTTCAACGCCTCCACGGAGCGCGTTGAACGGGTGCTTTGTTTTACCGCCCACCCGGACGACATCGACTTTGGCGCGGCTGGCACCATCGCTGCCTGGACCGCTGCCGGCGTCGAGGTCAGCTACTGCGTCATGACCGACGGCGACGCCGGAGGCTTCGATCCGGCCCACCGCGAAGAGATCGTCGCCATGCGCGCAGAGGAGCAGCGGCAGGCTGCTGCCCTCGTCGGCGTGACCGATGTGCACTACCTCCATGAGCGCGATGGCTACCTTGAACCGACGCATGAGGTCATCAAGCAAGTGGTGAAGCTCATCCGCGAAATACGCCCCGACGTCGTCCTGGCCATGCACCCGGAACGCAATTGGGACAGGATCCAGAAGAGTCATCCCGACCACCTCGCAGTGGGGGAGATCGTGACCCGGGCGGTGTACCCCGCGCTTGAGAACCCCTTCGCTTACCCGGAACTGGCGGAAGGTGGTCTCGAGGCCTTCAAACTGCCATGGCTGTGGCTCTTCGCCGGTCCAGAAGCCCGTGAGAACTATTTCGTGGATGTCACTGACCACATAGACGCGAAACTGGCCGCGATCCGGATCCACGCGAGCCAGCACCCCGATCTGGAAGGCATGGAACGGGCCGTCCGGGGCATGCTCCGGCATAATGGCTCGCGCGCCGGCATGCCCGACGGGCGCAGCGCCGAGGCTTTCCATGTGGTGGAAGTCAACGGATCCCAAACCATCGCCGGTTTCTGAAATTGCTGATGTGTTACCTGTGTCATATGCTTAGTCTCGTTTAAATCATATTTAATTGAGGAAGGCAGACTTTGATGGCGAAGACTGCACAGCAACCGGTATTGGTAATCATGGGCGTGTCCGGTTCCGGTAAATCGACAGTGGCCGGCGTCTTGGCCGGCCGGCTGGGTTGGGACCTCGCCGAAGGCGACGACCTGCACCCGGAAGCGAACGTGGCAAAGATGCAGGCAGGACAGGCACTCAGCGATGAGGACCGTTGGCCCTGGCTGGACATCATTGCCGATTGGATCAGGGAGCGCACCGCAGAAGGAAAGCCCGGCATCATCACGTGCTCGGCCTTGAAGAAGCGCTACCGGGATGTCCTGCGCGGCGAGGGCGTCGTGTTCGTCTTCCTCCAGGGGAGCAAGGACAAGATTTCCGACCGGCTGGCTTCACGCCACGGGCACTTCATGCCTGCCTCGCTGCTGGAATCCCAGTTCGATGCACTCGAGGCGCCCACCGAGGATGAGAACCACATCTCGCTGTGCGTCTCCGCTTCTCCGGCCGAAGAGGCAGACGAAATCATCGAACGGCTCGGCCTTGAGGCACAGCAGGCCCACCCGGTCGGTGGCGCTGCGTGAACTGGACCGCGCACGATACCCAACTCCTCGTGGTCGCGGCCATCGGCATTGCGCTGATCGTCCTGCTGATCGCCAAATTCAAGGTCCACCCCTTCCTCTCCTTGGTACTCGGCTCGGCCTTCGTCGGCCTGGCATCCGGAGTCGGGCTCGACAAGGTCGTTAGCAACTTCGAAGACGGAGTGGGCGGCGTCCTCAAGGAGGTCGGCCTCCTGATTGCGCTCGGCGCCATGCTGGGCAAGCTCCTGGCGGACTCCGGCGGCGCAAACCGGGTAGTCGATACCCTGCTTGAAAAGGCCAAGGGCAACAAGGTGGTCTGGATGATCACCTTGGTTGCGGTCATCATCGGCCTCCCGATGTTCTTCGAGATCGGCCTCGTCCTGCTGCTTCCGGTGATCGTCCTGGTCACCCAGCGCTCGCAGATGAAGCTCATGCGCATTGCCATTCCGGCGCTCGCAGGGCTGTCTGTGTTGCACGGCTTGATCCCGCCGCACCCCGGGCCGCTCATCGCCGTCAGTGCAGTGAAGGCTGAACTGGGCACCACCCTGGCGTTGGGGCTCCTGGTTGCCGTCCCCACCGTGATCATTTGCGGACCGCTGTTTTCCCGTCTGGCCGCGCGCTGGGTTCCCGTGGATGCCCCCGCGGTGGCCGGTGGCGTGGACACCAAGCACGCCGTCGACCTCAGCGAGGTCAAGCGCCAGCCGACCTTCCTCGTCACGTTGCTGACCATCATTTTCCCGGTCGTGCTCATGCTGCTGAAGGCCGTCGCGGACATTGTCTGGCCCGACGCCGCTCACGCTCCCATGATCCGCACCGTCCTGGACTTCGTTGGCCAGCCCCTCGTGGCGATGACCTTGGCAGTGCTCGCGGCCATGGTGACCTTCGGCTACGCCGTCGGCTTCACCGGCAGCAAGATCACCGCAAAGCTCGGCAACAGCCTCGGCCCCATCGCCGCGATCCTGCTGATCGTCGGTGCAGGCGGCGGCTTCAAGCAGACCCTCATCGGTGCAGGCGTCGGTGACGCCGTCAAGAAATGGGCCGAGGGCGCCAATATGTCCGTGCTGGTCCTGGGCTTCATTGTGGCTGTGGCGCTCCGCCTGGCCACAGGTTCGGCAACTGTCGCCACAGTGACGGCGGCCGGCATCGTGGCTCCGTTGGCGAGCAGCCTGAGCCCGACACACGCGGCACTCCTTGCCTTGGCCATCGGTGCCGGCTCGCTCTTCCTGTCCCACGTCAACGACGCCGGATTCTGGCTCGTGAAGGAACTCTTCGGGCTGACGGTCGGGCAGACGTTCAAGACCTGGTCAGTGATGGAGACGCTCATCTCGGTGGTCGCCTTCGCCTTCATCATGGTGCTCTCGCTGATTATTTAGCGGGGCCGCTTAGCAGCCAGTACGACGGCGGCCCGTCCCCTATGTTTCCAGTGGGGACGGGCCGCCGTCGTGCTTTTCAGGAGGAACGGCCTAACTGAGGTTTTCCGCTGCGTAGACCTTGATGCCTTCCAGCAGGTAGGGCGCCAGACCGACCCGGACCTTGTCGTAATTGGCGGTGAACCGGGGGTCGTCCACGTACATCTGTCCCAGGCCTACGTAGGATTCGGCGTTTGGCGTCCAACTGGCGCAGATCCACTTGTAATGCCGGCCGACGGCTGCCTGGACGTCCGGGTGGTCCGCCGGAAGGGCCGCGTCGAAGCAGCGGGCGAGATCCTGGTTCAGGTCCGCGTACTCCTCCATGAAGGCCTGTTTTTGGGCCGTTGTCATGGCCGAATGCCGGGCCTTGCTCTCCTCGACGGCCCGATCGCCCCAGCGCTCGCGCGCCTCGGCTTCGTAGGGGTTGCTGTCGAAATCCTTGAAGATGTTCTCCGCGGTCATGGTTTCTCCTTGGCGTAGTGCTGCGATAGTGGCGTCGACCGTCCGGGACATCCGGTCCAGTCGGTCGCGCTCGGCCAGCAGCCAGTTCCTGTGCACGGCAAGTGCCTCCACAGGATCGGCCTGGCCATCCAGAACTTCGCCGATGGTCTCGAGCCCAAGGCCAAGTTCACGAAGCAGAAGGATCCGCTGCAGGCGCAGCAGCTCAGGCTGGCCGTAGTACCGGTAGCCGTTGTGTCCCGTGTGGGCAGGCTCCAAGAGCCCGAGCTGGTCATAGTGGCGCAAGGTCCGCGAGGAAACCTTGCTGGCCTTGGCCAGCTCGGAAATGGTCCAGGTATCTGCCTTGTCCTGCTTCATGTATCCAGCGTATAAGTTGACGTTACGTCAAGGTCAAGCCCCGCCGTCAGGAACCCCTTGGCCGGACACGGTCCCGTTGCTGCTACGTGAGAGGCGCTGCTGCGACCGTCGGGAGTGTCGGTTTCTTGGAGCCGCCCACGGGTTCCACCGTGATGCCTATGGCCGCCGCGCTGGAAATGCCGGAGACAACCGCCGGATGGCTCAAGGCCTGGGCGTCCATGAGTCCCTGTGATACAGGGTCGGAGCCGTCCTTGGGAATAAGCCACATCTGATAGACCTTGCCGGCAGGGGGAGCGGGAACTCCGTTCATACGGACCACCACAGCGTTCTTCGAGCTGGAGATGGACACGGTGGCGGTACCGCCGCCGTTGACATCGACGGTGGCTTGCCGGACATCGCTGGCTTGCAGTACTTGGTTCACAGGATCGTTCTGCCCGGCTACGTAGACGCCCACGCCTACACCGCCAAGCGCAATGACCGCGGCCGCTGCAGCGGCTGCCACCCAACCACGGACGCCGCCGAAGCGTCGGCGATCCCGTCGGCTCCGTGCCGCGGCAAGGTCAACGACGTCGGGGGTAACTTCCATAGTGGCACTGGCAGGCAGTTCGGGAACCGACGATGGCGCGGACACTGCGCCGGCTTGTGCGAGTGGTTGTTCCGGGAGCTGCCTCAGGATGTCCTGCAAGAGCCCGGGCCGCGGTTCGGCCTCGTCGGCGAAGGAAGTGGCGAGGGCTTCGCGTGACTGCCGGACCCGCTCGAGGAACGCCGAGCGTTCAGGCGCCGTGGCAATGTAGTTGTCGATTTCCGCCCGCTCGGTGTCGCTCAAGGCGTCGAGGGCATAGATCTCGGCAAGCTCCAGGACGCGGCCTTCGGCAAGGTCAGTGGCTATATCGCCGGCGAACATCCTCCGGAGGCCTTCCTTCCCGAAGTCCTGCTTGTTGTCATCGTGTTCGGTCATGTCAGCTCACCCCCAGACAGGTCTTGAGTCGGAGAAGTCCATCGCGGATGCGGGACTTGATGGTCGGAATCGCGGCCCCGAGTTGTTCGGCGACTTCCCGGTACGTAAGCCCGCCATAGTAGGCGAGCCGCACGGATTCCAATTGTGTTTCCGTCAGGGTGCCAAGGCAACGGGTGACCGCCTCGGCCTCAAGCCGGCTGTTGGCTTCTTCTTCCACTGAATCGTGGTCAAGGAGTTGGCTCGCGGCACCATATTTCGCCTCGCGATCCGTGGCGGACTGGGCCGAGCGGACGCGGTCGATCGCGCGCCGGTGGGTGATCGTCATGAGCCACGCGAGCGGGCTGCCCGCCTCGGGATCGAATTTGGCCGCGTTCTGCCAGACCTGGATGAAAACTTCCTGGGTGGTGTCCTCGCTCAGGCCCGCATCCACCAAGACACGCTTGGCCATACCGAAGACACGCCGCGCCGTGAGCCGGTAGAACTCGCTGAAAGCGCCGCGGTCGCCGTCGGCCATCAAGCCCAGCAATTCCGCAAGCTGCGCGTTCGAGCCGGCAATCAGGCCGGGGGCCTCGGGGCCTCGCACATTCGGTGTATCCATCACCGTCCAGCTTAGGTTGCCCGTGACCTTCGCAGTACCAGAAGCACCGCGCGTCTTGAGAGTGGTCACCTGCGCCCCTTCCGCGGCCGTCGCTGCACCGGCCCCCTTGCTTCACAGGCCAGATGCCTGCCCAGGCTGTTGGTGCCTGCACAGGGTATTCGGAGGAGGGGGAGCGTTGGATGGGTGATCCGCCGAGGTGACCATGCGGATGTCCGGGCTGTCAGGCCGGGCTGCTAGAGCTTCGCGCCCGCAAAACCGTGTTGGCGCCAGGCCTCGTACACCGCGATGGAGGCGGCATTGGCAAGGTTCAGCGAGCGGAGGGACGGCAGCATGGGGAGCCGAACGCGGGCCGTGACGTGCGGGTCCTGCTTCAGCCAGTCGGGAAGCCCGACGGACTCGGGTCCGAACATCAGGACGTCGCCCTCCTCGTAAGCAATGTCCGTATAGGAGGATTCGCCGTCGGACGTGAATGCGAAGACGCGCTCGGGCTGCAAAGCCGCCCAGGCAGCCTCGATGTCCTTGTGCACCGTGACCACCGCGAGGTCGTGGTAGTCGAGCCCCGCGCGGCGCAGCTTTGCGTCGGAGAAGTCGAAGCCCAGCGGCTCCACGAGATGGAGCTCCGCGCCTGTGATGGCGGCGAGCCGGATGGCGTTTCCCGTGTTGCCCGGGATTTCAGGGGTGTGGAAGAGGATGCGGAACACGTATCAATCCTAGCCAGCGAAAATACAGGGTTGTTCCTGCAGGCTCAGTGCATGCCGCGCAGAAGCCGGGCCAGGACCGGGACAACTACGGTGTTGGGCACGGGGCCTGAACTCAGGAACTGCTTGAGGCCGCGGGCCAGCCCGGAGGCATTGACGATCTGGACCGAACCGAAGTCGACGTCCGTGCGCCGGTAGTGGTCGATGACCGGCTCGTGCGGGTTGCCGTCCGGGCTGTGGACTACTACCCAACCCGTCACATTCAGTTCCGGGAAGATCTCCTGCATGTGGCGCACGATCAGCTCGAGCTGGGGTGGCGGTACCGAACGGCCGCCGTGCTTGAGCGCCACGCCGTCCCAGGCATAGGCGCCCTTGGGCAGCAGCATGGAACCGATGAGCGCCAGGCGGTAGCCGGCAAGCAGGGCATGATCGATGTGGCTGTCGTCCGAGGGGGAGCGGAGCCCGTTGATGAGCCGGGCTGAGGGGATGGCAGGCAGGATTTGGCGGCTGATGAGCTGGACAGTCCGCATTTCGCGCTGAATGCGGGCTTCGGCGCCGAAGATCCCACGCTTCCGGGGAATCCCGTGGATCTGCAAGGCGGCCTCGCCCTTGGAGAGCAGCGGCACCTCGTGGGGATCATCGAAGGGCGGCACATAGACGGGGGCGTCGCCGGCCGTGTTGCGCGGGGCATTCGGCCTGTGGACCCCGGCACGGGTTTCCGGCCCGGGAGCGCCGGTGCCGCCGTAGTCCGGCCTTTGCGTAGGGAAGGGGTTCGCCCTGCCGGAGGTGCCGCTCGCATAGCGACGGTCGTACTCCGCGCGTCGCTTGGGATCAATCAGGGTCTCGTACGCGAGCGTGACCTCCCGAAAGACCTCAGGATCCCCGCCATGGTCCGGGTGGGCGTTCCTCGCGGCCTTCCGGTAGGCCACTTTGATCTCCTTGTCCGTCGCAGTGACGGGGACCCGGAGGATCTGATAGTGGGAACTGCTGCCCTGAGCCAACCATGGGCCTTTCTCTGGGATTCTGAAAATTCCTGCCGTCCCGGTGCGGAGCGGCGGTCTTGGCAAGTCTAGCTAGCCCACCATGAGAACGACGGCGGCCCAGGCTTTAGTTCCGCTGATCCCGCGCCTGCCGGTGGCATGATTCATGCTGTGAACTCCCCGGCCGGCTCCGATCATCACCCAGACCCACCCAGACCCGGCCCACCCAGCCCCGGCCCCGAACGGTTGAACGGATCGCCACGCGGAACGATCGTGCTGGCGGTCAATCCCGCCGCAGCGTTTGGCCGGCATGCCCTAGCCGGGGACGAAGCCGCCCGCTTCCTTCGCGCCGAGGGTCTCGACGTCGTCGTACTTCGGCGCAACAGCATGGACGCCTTGCGGGAAGCGGTAGACGAAGCCCTTCGCGCAGGCGCCGAAGCCTTGGTGGTGGTTGGCGGCGACGGCATGGTCCATTTGGGCGTCAACTCACTTGGCAGGACCGGGTTGCCGCTCGGGATTGTGCCCGTGGGTACGGGGAACGACGTAGCCCGGATGCTTGGACTGCCTTTGCAGGATGTCGAGGGCTCCTGTGCCCGTGTGGTTTCGGCGCTCGCCGACGGTGGGCGGGTGCTCGACGCCGGCCGCATCACCACCGGCGGGCGCACTATTTGGTTTGCTGGAGCCGTATCCGCGGGATTCGACGCTGCCGTCAACGAACGGGCAAACTCCTGGAGGTGGCCCCGCGGAGCACTCCGCTACACCCTGGCGATGCTCCGGGAGCTCGGATCGTTCCGGGCGATCAACTACACGGTGACGGCCGACGGCGTGACGTCGCGGGAAGGTGCCATGCTGATTTCAGTGGCCAACGCCCAATCGATCGGCGGCGGGATGCGCATCGTCCCGGATGCCGCGCCCGACGACGGGTTGCTGGATCTGTTTATCGTCAAGCCGCTGTCCCGGCTGGCCCTCCTCGCGGTCTTCCCGAAGGTCTTTTCCGGCCGGCACACCTCGCACCCGGCGGTTGAAATCCGCCGGGTGCGTTCAGTGCGGCTTGCCGCCGAGAACGTGGTGGCCTACGCCGACGGTGAGCGGATCGGCTTCCTTCCCTTGGACGTCGACGTGGTTCCGGGCGCCCTGCGGGTATTGGCCTGACCGGCCGGTCAGTGACGCGAGGCGACGGCCAGGCGGTTGAGCGCGAGTGCGCCCACGAGCAGGCCGAAGTCGCGAAGGGCGACGTCGAAGAAGTTGCCGAGCACCAGCAGGTTCACGATGATGCCCAGAAGCCACACGGCTACCAGGAGCGAGCCAAAGCGTGGCCGGACTGCCACTGCGACGCCGGCGACAATCTCCACGACGCCCACGATGTACATGAAGGTCTGGGCCGGGACCGGAATCACAGAAGTGGCCACGGGCGCCAGGTAGATCGTCCAGTGGGTCAGCAGGTTGGTGAACTTGTCCAGGCCGAAAATGATCGGCGCCACGGTGAACACGGTCCGGAGGAGCAGGAATGCCTGCCGCTGGGGATCGAGGGCCATGCGCGATCCGGTTTTCGCTTGGGCCGGGGATGATGCGATGTTCATGATGCCTTCTTTCTAAAAGTTGATAGTTTGATTTTAGAAAGCCCGAAAGGATTAAGCAATGAGTGTTGATTTTAGAGTTAAGCTGGTTGCATGACCGGACTTCCTTGGCTGCGTCGGCTTTCCGCGCTGGCATCACTCGACGACGGCAACCGCCGCCGCTTGTACGAGCACGTCTGCGGCGCAAGCGACGCGGTCAGCCGCGACGACGCCGCGATGGCTCTTGGGCTTCCCCGCAGCACGGCCTCCTTTCACCTGGACCGGCTGGTCCGTGACGGGCTCCTCAGTGTTGAATTCCGCAAGCTTGGCGGCAAGGTCGGTCCGGGTTCCGGGCGCCCTGCGAAGCTGTACGCGCCTGTCATTGAAGAGATCGGCGCCTCGGTTCCGGAGCGCCATTATGATCTCGCCGGGGAAGTGATGGCCTCTGCCATCCAGGACTTGATGGCGAAGGGTGGCTCGCCCCGCGAAGCTCTCCTCGAAACCGCCTACGCCCGGGGCCGCGAAGCCGGCAGCGCGGAGCCGCATTTCGAAGATGTCCTGGCGAACTATGGTTACAGGCCGGAAGCTGACGAGGACGGCGGGTACTCCTTGGTCAATTGCCCGTTCCACCGGCTGGCCGAAAGCCACACGAGCGTCGTCTGCGCCATGAACGGCGCCTTCCTGAGCGGAGCGGCGGCCGCGTGCGGAATTGCCGAGGACCGGATCGCCGACGACGACCGCGAAGGCCATTGCTGCGCAAGAATCCTTCCGACATCGTGATCCGTCCGGCGGATCAGTCCCGCGGAGAGGAGAGCGGCCGGGGAAGGCACCTTCCGCCGCCGGAGCCTGATTCCGCCTGCCTCGATAGACTTGGGTAGTGCCTGTTTACCTGGACCATGCCGCCACCACGCCCCTTGCCGCCGTCGCCCTCGCAACCATGACCCGCGAGCTGGCACGGACCGGCAATCCGTCATCGTTGCACGCTTCAGGTCGGCGTGCCCGGCGATCCGTGGAAGATGCGCGAGAGGCCATTGCGGCAGCGGCCGGGGCGCATCCTTCCGAGCTCATCTTCACGTCCGGAGGCACCGAGGCAGACAACCTCGCCGTCAAGGGGATGTACTGGGCCCGCCGCGACGAAGACGGCCGGCGCAAGCGGATCCTTTGTTCCGCCGTCGAGCACCACGCGGTGCAGGACACGGTTGAATGGCTTGAACGGCACGAAGGGGCCGAAGCGGTGTGGCTTCCCGTCGATTCCCAAGGCGTGGTGCGGCTGGACGCGGTGCGGGCGGAGATCGAACGTGATCCGGGATCGGTGGCCCTGGTCACCGTCATGTGGGCGAATAACGAGGTGGGCAGCATCCAGCCCGTCAAGGAAACCGTGGAAATCGCCGCCGCCCACGGCATTCCTGTGCACTCGGACGCTGTCCAGGCGTTCGGCTCTATTCCCCTCAGTTTTCGCGAATCCGGGCTCGCTGCGATGTCGGTGTCGAGCCACAAAATCGGCGGACCCGTGGGTGTGGGCGCCCTGTTCCTGGGGAGGTCCACCAAGGTCACTCCCGTCCAGCACGGGGGAGGGCAAGAGCGCGACGTCCGCTCGGGAACCCTGGATACGGCATCGATCGCTGCTTTCGCCGCCGCAGCAGAGTCTGTTGCCCGGAACCTGCCCGCGGAGCGCGAGCGAATCAGTGGCTTGCGGGACAAGATCATTGAGGGGGTCCACGCGGCCATTCCCGAGGCTGTGCTGCGCGGAGCGCCTGGAGACGCCCGGCTTCCGGGCAACGCGCACTTCACCTTCCCTGGCTGCGAGGGCGATTCCTTGCTGTTCCTGCTGGACCTCGCAGGTATTGAGTCTTCCACGGGATCCGCCTGTACCGCAGGGGTCCCCAGGCCATCTCACGTCTTGCTCGCCATGGGGCTTGATGAGGACACCGCCCGGGGTGCACAGCGATTCAGCCTGGGGCACTCCTCGGACGACGCCGACGTCGACGCCCTCCTCAAGGCCCTGCCGGACGCGTATGCCCGGGCGAAGCTTGCCGGAATGGCCGGTCACGAGTCCAGCATCCAGACCGCGGGCACCGTGGCCCGGGGCCACGGTAGCGGTTCTGCAGGCAGCTCGGCGGGCGATTAGGTACCGGGCAACAACTGATCCAGCGGAACGGCAGGATCGGTCAGGCGGTCCACGTCCACCGGAACGCGCCCCGAAATGAGTGCCTTGACGGGCTTTTGTACCCGTTGCTGGTTGACGCTCATGCCGGCCACGATGGCGCCGTCCCGTAGCCAGAAGGCAAGGAAGCTGTTTTCCTCCAACGCGCCGCGGATGACGGGTACTGACCCTGCCGCGAGCGTGGGATATCCCCAGTACTCCATTGAGACGTCGAACTGGTCCGTGTAGAAATACGGGACGACGTCCAGCATCGCATCCTGTCCCAGCATCGCTTTCGCGGCGACCTTGCCGCCGTTGAGGGCGTTGGACCAGTGCTCGCTGCGGTGGTGATCGCCGGTGAAGGGGTGGAGGGCGTTCGCGACGTCTCCGGCGGCGAACACGTCCGGACTGCTGGTCCGGAGCGATGAATCCACCACGATTCCGTTGCGGATATCCAAACCGGCGGCTTCGGCCAAGGCCGTATCCGGAACGACGCCGACGGCCATCACCACGAGGTCAGCAGCGAGGACTTCGCCGGAGTTGGTGACGACGGCGTTCGCCTTGCCCCCGACGCCGGTGATTTCCGCGGCGCTCGCGGGGAGCCGGAACTGCACGCCGTGCTTTTCGTGCAGGCTGCGGAAGAAGCCGCCCAGTTCGGGTCCGATGGCGATGCTGAGAGGTACGTCTTCCAAGCCCAGCAGCGTCACGGTATTGCCGTAGCTGCTCGCGGCCGCGGCAAGCTCCATGCCGATCCAACCCGAACCGATCATCACGACATTCCGGCCTCCGATCGACAGTTCTTCCTTGAGTCGGCGCGAATCATCGAACGTCCGGAACGTCATGACACCCGCAAGATCGGAACCGGGGAGCGGAATCCGGCGCGGCTGCGCCCCCGTGGCGATCAGGAGCTTGCTGAACTGAAGCTCGGTTCCTGATCGCAGCTGTGCCGTGTGGGCGGCAGGATCGGCAGCCGCGACCGCCTCGCCAAGGAGGAGTCCGACGTCGTTCTCCCCGTACCAGCCGGCCGCCAGCACCGGGACGCTATCCTCGCCGGCTTTGCCCAGGAGGAACTCCTTGGAGAGGGGAGGGCGCAAGTAGGGCTGTTCATTCTCGGCGCAGACCATGGTGATGCGGCCCTGGAATCCTTCGGAGCGCAGTGTCTTGGCAGCCGTTGCGCCGGCCAGCCCGCCGCCTGCAATAAGGATGTGTTCGGTGTCCATGGTGACTCGATTCGCGGGGCGTCGGCGGTTCGCATGCGCGGTCCGCGTGTGCGTGAACGCGCGTGCCTCAATCTAAAACTGTTAGTTTTGACTTTAGAATCGTCCTCGACGGTGGTCAAGGCATTTTTGGGGCGGATTCCCGCGGGCGCTAGAATAGTTGGGCGCGCTCACTCTCTTCAGCCGCAATTCTTCTCCCCAACATCAACAGAAAGCCAGCATGCGAGTTCTTGCAGCCATGAGCGGCGGAGTCGACTCCGCCGTTGCCGCCGCCCGTGCCGTCGAGGCAGGGCACGACGTCGTAGGCGTCCACTTGGCGCTGTCCCGCATGCCCGGAACGCTGCGCACCGGCAGCCGTGGCTGCTGCACCATCGAAGACTCCCGCGACGCCTGGCGTGCCTGCGACGTGCTGGGGATTCCCTACTATGTGTGGGACTTCTCGGAGCGCTTCAAGGAAGATGTTGTCCAGGACTTCATCGATGAATACGCCGCGGGCCGCACTCCCAATCCCTGCATGCGCTGCAACGAGCGGATCAAGTTCGCCGCCCTGTTGGAGAAGGCCATTGCCCTGGGTTTCGACGCGGTCTGCACGGGCCACTACGCCAAGGTCATCCAGGACGCGGACGGAAACCCAGAACTCCACCGCGCGGCGGATTGGGCCAAGGACCAAAGCTACGTGCTCGGCGTCCTGACCCACGAACAGCTCAAGCACTCCATGTTCCCGCTGGCGGAGACTCCCTCCAAGGCCGAGGTCCGCGCGGAGGCCGAGCGCCGCGGCCTGTCCGTGGCAAACAAGCCGGACAGCCATGACATCTGCTTCATCCCGGACGGCGATACCGCCGGCTGGCTCGCCGAGAAGATCGACATGACCACGGGCGACATCGTGGACGAGGCTGGAACCAAGGTAGGGGAGCACCCCGGGGCGAACGCGTTCACCGTCGGCCAGCGCCGCGGCCTCAAGCTGGGCACCCCGGCCGCTGACGGCAAGCCGCGCTTCGTACTGGAGATCCGGCCCAAGGAAAACAAGGTGGTCGTCGGGCCCGAAGCCCTGCTGGCCATCGACGAGATCCGCGGAATCAAGGTGTCCTGGGCAGGCCTGCCCATTGCCGAGGTCGCTACCGGCGCCGAGTTCGACTGCTACGCGCAGGTGCGCGCCCATGGCGATCCCGTTCCTGCCAAGGCATCTGTCGAGCGGCACGTCGACGACACCGGCATCGAGCGCGAAGGCCTCGTGGTGACTCTTGTCGATCCCCTCCGTGGAGTGGCTCCCGGGCAGACCATCGTGCTGTACCAAGGCACCCGTGTCCTGGGTCAGGCAACCATCGACGCCGCCCGTTCCCTTCAGCGCGCGGAGCTCTAGGCCCGCGAATTCCGGTGACTTGCTCCCCGGAAAGTCGCGCGCGAAATTGTGAGCGCTAACGGCTTCCGCTCGCTACCGTTCGAAGCGGCGTGCGCCGGTCTGCCTAGCCCACTGCGCGCCAAAAGAAAAGTAAATTTTGTGTCTCAACTCACAAAATCAAACGTTTCACCTGAAAAGCTTCTGATTGAATCGTGGAGTCAGGAGTATGTGCTCCTAGGAAATTACCGACGGCGGTTCGCCGTATCCATCGAACAGAAAGTTCACTGATGGCATTGAACAAAAAAGCCTTGCGAAGCGCTATCGCGTTCGCGGGCATCTCCGTATTCGCGTTGACGGCCTGCACGGGCCCGGCAGGCGGCGGCAGTTCGGCTTCTTCAGCTGCCAGCGGTCCGATCGCATATGGCACCACCGACAAGGTGACTGCACTCGATCCCGCGGGCTCGTACGACAACGGTTCCTTTATGGTGATGAACCAGGTATATTCCTTCCTCCTCAACTCGAAGCCAGGAAGCGCCGACCCCGTTCCCGACCTGGCAGCGTCGGCGTCGTTCACGTCGCCCACCGAGTACACCGTCAAGCTGAAGCCCGGACTCAAGTGGGCCAATGGCCACACGCTGGACTCCACCGACGTCAAGTTTTCGTTCGACCGGCAGCTCAAGATCAACGACCCCGCCGGTCCTGCAAGCCTGCTCGCAAACCTGGACAGCGTCACCACCCCTGACGCCAACACGGCCGTTTTCAAGCTGAAGCTCGCCAACGACCAGACGTTCCCGCAGATCCTCAGCAGCCCGGCCGCGCCGATTGTTGACCACCAGGTCTTCCCGGCCGACAAACTCCTTTCCGATGACGACATCATCAAGGCCAAGGCGTTCTATGGCCAGTACACGATCGACAGCTACAAGAAGAACGAGCTCATCAGCCTCAAGGCCTACCCTGACTACCAGGGTGTCCTAGGCAAGCCGGCCAACGACGCCGCCACGATCAAGTACTACGCCGAGCCCACCAACATGAAGCTGGACATCCAGCAGGGCAACATCGACGTTGCGAACCGAAGCCTCAGCGCCACCGACGTCGACGACCTCAAGAAGGACTCGAAGGTCAAGGTCAACGTTGGTCCCGGCGGCGAAATCCGCTACATCACCTTCAACTTCGACACCATGCCGTTCGGCACCAAGGCAGCCGGTGCCGACCCGGCCAAGGCACTTGCCGTGCGCCAGGCGATCGCCAACCTCGTTGACCGCCAGGCAATCGCGGACCAGGTCTACAAGGGCACCTACCTGCCGCTCTACTCCAACGTCCCCAGTGGCTTCCTGGGCGCCAACGAGTCGTTCAAGGATGCCTACGGAGACAACGGAAAGCCGAGCTTGGACAAAGCCAAGAAGGTCCTTTCCGATGCCGGCGTCAAGGACGTCGTTACGCTGAACCTCCAGTACAACCCGGACCACTATGGCAAGTCCTCGGGCGACGAGTACGCCATGATCAAGGACCAGCTTGAGAAGTCGGGCCTCTTCAAGGTGAACCTGCAGTCCACCGAATGGGTGACCTACAGCAAGGCCAGCCGTGCGGACGAGTACCCGCTGTTCCAGTTCGGTTGGTTCCCTGACTTCAGCGACCCCGACAACTACCTGACCCCGTTCTTCCCGAACGGTGGCTTCTTGAAGAACCACTTCAACGACCCGGCCGTGACGGACCTGATCAACAAGCAGCTGACCACTACGGACAAGTCGGCTCGCGAATCCACCATCAAGGACGCCCAGAACGCTCTGGCAAAGGACATTTCCACTTTGCCGCTGCTCCAGGGTGCCCAGGTTGCCATCTCGGCGAAGGGCGTGAACGGCGTCGACAAGACGCTTGACGCTTCCTTCAAGTTCCGATTGGGAACTATTTCAAAGTAAGCAGCCGGTAGGGGGAGGCGGGTGCCAACAGGTGCTTTGCCTCCCCTTATTGCTGATTGCCTCACATTTTGAGCAAAACCCCGCGCGATCCGCGGGCAATGAACTTTAGGTAGCAATGACAACACTTATAGAGGTGCCCGACGTCGAACCGGACGCGGTCGCTCCCAAGAGTAAATCAGCGGGCGGGGGTCTCGGCAGGTACATCGTGGTCAGGTTCTTCCTGATCATTCCCACGATCTTCATCCTCGTGACTCTGGTCTTCTTCCTCATGCGGGTCATCGGAGACCCCATCACCGCGGCGCAGGGCGGCCGGCTTCCGCCGGATGTCCTGGCACAGCGAATCCACGACGCCGGTTACGACCGGCCGATCATCATCCAGTACTTCGAATACCTGGGCCAGCTGATCACCGGCAACTTCGGCACCACCATCACCGACCGGCGGCCCGTCGTCGAAATGCTGTCGACCTTCGGTGCGGCCACCCTTGAGCTGTCCATCAACGCGCTGATCGTGGCGCTCGCGGTCGGCATCCCGCTGGGCATGATCGCCGCGCAACGGCGCGACAAGGCAACAGACGCCTTCCTGCGCTGCTTTGCCATCCTCTGCTACGCCACTCCGGTCTTCTTCTCCGGACTCTTGCTGAAGCTGACGTTCTCGGTTTGGCTCGGCTGGCTCCCTGTGGCCGGCCGCGTGTCCACCCGCACTGAGCTGACCATGGGCCAACTGGCCGCTCCCACCGGGATCTATTGGCTCGACGCGCTGCGCAGCGGCGATTTCACCGCACTCGGCGACGTCGTGTCGCACGCTGTGCTTCCCGCCATTGCCCTCGGTCTCCTGACCGCCGGTGTCTTCCTGCGCCTTGTCCGGACCAACGTCATCGGAACCCTGGGCAAGGACTATGTCGAGGCCGGCCGTTCCCGTGGCGTGAGCGAGTTCCGGCTCGTGACGAAGCACGCCTACAAGCCGGCGCTCATCCCCATCATCACCGTCATGGGCTTGCAGATCGCCCTGATGCTCGGCGGAGCCGTGCTTACCGAGACCACTTTCGAATGGAAGGGCCTTGGCTACCAACTGGTCCAGTACCTGAACGCCAGGGACTTCGTGGCGGTCCAGGGCATCGTGGTGCTGCTGGCCGTCATCGTCGCATTCACCAACTTCGTCGTGGACGTCGTCGCCGCGCTGATCGACCCGCGAGTGAGGTACTGACATGAGCACCGCAACAATTTCAGGACGGAAGAAGTCCTTCCTGTCCGGACTTCCCGTCATTTCCCATGTCAACAAGAGCGTCGGCCTCCAGCGGGGCATGCTCATCACCGGGCTTGTCCTGACCGGGCTCTTCCTTCTCTCCACCGTGCTCGCGCCGTTCATCGCGCCATACGGCTATTCCCAACTCAGTGACGCTTCCGGTTCGTTCCCCACCCAGGACGCCCCGAGCAGCAAGCACCTGCTCGGCACCACGGTCGGCGGCTATGACGTCCTCTCCCGCGTCCTGTGGGGTTCACAGACCGCGGTGACCGTGATCGTCGTCGCCGTCGCGATGTCCATCTTCCTCGGCGTGGCGCTGGGCCTGCTCAGCGGTTACTTCGGCGGCTGGCTGGACCGGGTGCTGGTAGTCATCGCCGATGCCATTTATGCCTTTCCGTCCCTGCTCTTGGCGATCGTCATGTCGATCGTCATCAGCCGTGGCCAGTCGAGCTTCTGGGGCGGCATCCTCGCCTGCGCCTTCTCGATCACCGTGGTGTTCGTTCCGCAGTATTTCCGCGTGATCCGTGCCGAAACCATCAGGCTCAAGGCCGAGCCCTTCGTGGAATCGGCCATGGTCCTGGGCGCTTCCAGCCTCCGGATCATCACCCGGCACATCTTCAAGAACGCCACCAGGACGCTACCGCTGATGTTCACCCTGAACGCCTCCGAAGCGATCCTGACCCTGGCCGGCCTTGGCTTCCTGGGCTTCGGCATTGAACCGTCCTCGGCTGCGGAGTGGGGCTTCGACCTCAACAAGGCCATGGCGGACGCGTCCTCCGGCATTTGGTGGACCGGTGTCTTCCCCGGTATCGCGATCGTCCTCACCGTGCTGGGCCTGACCTTGGTCGGCGAGAGCATCAACGACCTCAACGATCCCCGCCTGCGCGGTCGCAAGCGTGCCGGAGGCAAGGCCTCCCGTTCCAAGGCCGCGGCAGGAACCGACGGCAAGAACACAGGGGCCACTACCGCTCCTGAACCAGAAGCAGGTAAGGCATGACCACCAACATCGGCAACATTTCGGACCAACCGCTGCCAACCGGGCAGCCTGTCCTGGACATCGAACGGCTCAAAGTCACCTTTGCCACCGACAGCGGCGACGTCTACGCGGTCAAGGACGTCAGCCTCGAGGTCAAAGCCGGCGAAGTGCTGGCGATCGTAGGGGAGTCAGGCTCCGGCAAGACCGTCACGGCCAAGACCATCCTCGGCCTGCTCCCTGAAACGGCCATCAGCTCCGGGGCTGTGCTGATCAACGGCAACAACGTCATCAGCGTCAGCGCGTCCAAACTGCGCAAGATCCGTGGCCGCGACGTGGCCATGGTCTTCCAGGAACCGTCAACGGCCCTGAACCCGGTTTTCACGGTCGGCTGGCAGATCGCCGAAGGCATCCGGGCACACGCCTTGGACGGACACCGCATCTCGGCCAAGGAAGCCAAGAAACGGGCCACCGAAGCCCTGCGGAAGGTGGGCATCCCCGATCCCGAAATCCGCGTCAACTACTATCCCCACCAGCTTTCCGGAGGCCAGAAGCAACGCGTGGTCATCGCAGCCGCGCTCGCCTTGAACCCCGGTTTGATCGTGGCGGACGAGCCTACGACGGCGCTGGATGTCACTGTCCAGGCCGAGATCCTTCAGTTGCTCCGGGACCTGCGGGACAAGTACGGCACCTCGATTGTGCTCATTACGCACAACATGGGTGTCGTGGCCGACCTGGCCGACCGCGTCGTTGTCATGTACCAGGGCGACGTCGTCGAAGAGGCCACCGCAAGGGTCCTTTTCGCCGAGCCCAAGCAGGACTACACCAAGAAGCTGCTGGCCGCGGTACCGCACCTCGGCCGTAACTCAGCGTCCGAAGGGGCCACCGAGCGCCTGCACCAAGGCGGAAAGATCCTGGTTGAGGCCAAGAACCTCACCATCGAGTATCCGGGCCGCCTCGGGAAGCCCGGGTTCAAGGCCGTGGACAACGTGAGCTTCACGGTCTCCGAGAACGAGGTCTTCGGCCTGGTCGGCGAGTCCGGTTCGGGCAAGTCCACCATCGGCCGCGCTATCGCGGGACTCAACAGGGCAACCGGGGGCAGCCTCAAGGTCCTCGGCTACGAAATGCTGGGCTTCAAGGAACACACGTTCAAGCCGCTGCGCAAGGATATCGGCTTCGTCTTCCAGGACCCGGCCGCCTCGTTCAACCCTCACCTGACCATCGGTGAGTGCGTTGCGGAACCGCTGCTCATCCACACCCACCCGAGCCCGGCTCAAGCACGCCTGCGCGTGGCGCAGTTGCTCGAATCGGTCCAGCTGCCGGCGTCGTACGCTGAGCGCTTCCCGCACGAGCTCTCCGGCGGGCAGCGCCAGCGCGCTTCGCTGGCGCGTTCGCTCGCACTCAACCCGCGCCTCCTGATCGCCGACGAGCCGACCTCGGCCCTCGACGTTTCCGTGCAGGCAAAGGTCCTGGAACTGTTCAAGGACATCCAGGAAGAGTTCGGTTTTGCGGCGCTGTTCATCAGCCACGACCTCGCCGTCGTGGACATCCTCTCCCACTGGGTGGGTGTGTTGTACAAAGGCGAGCTCGTGGAGCAAGGGATCGGCAGCCAGATCATGGGCAATCCCCAGCACGACTACACCCGCAGGCTCATTGCCTCGCTGCCCGTGCCGGATCCTGACGAACAGGCCCGACGCCGGGAAGAGCACCGCGCGCTGCTGGGCATCTAGCCCGCCTCCTGCGGCGACCCGCAAGAACACATGCCCGCCCTTCTCCGCGAAGGGCGGGCATGTTCGTTCTACCGGGCTACTCGGACACGATGCTGATGTTGAAGAGCTTGTCCTTCGGCTGGCGCACGAAGATCCGGAGCCACAGCGGCATCCACATCTCAAGGCCGCGCGCGACGTCGAGCCCGCCCAAGTCGTGGATGTGTTCCGGAAGCCAGCCGAACTCCCGAAGGAGCGCGACGACGGTGGCTTTCGCGTCGTCGTCGTTCCCCGCCACGAAGACGTCATGGGCACCATCGGCGAGCCTAAGCGGATCAACCATCAGGGGTGCAGTCAAGGTGTTGAGGGCCTTGACCACACGCGCCGCGGGGAAGGAGCGCTGGATGGTTTCGGCAATGCTGTCGGTATTGCAGACGGACAGCGACGGCGGGAATCCGGCGGAAAAATCCAGCGGGTTGGACACATCCACAAGCACCTTGCCAGCCAGGTTCGCCGCTCCGGCTTCACTCAACGCCGCGAGAGAGACCATGCCCGGGGTTGCGTTGACCACGATCTCGGCCATGGCTGCCGCCTGCGCGAAGGAACCGGAGCTTGCCCCCGGACCCGCCTGCGCCGCCCACTCCGTCCCCTTGGGATTGCCGGCCTCCCGGGAACCCATCATGACCTCGTGGCCTACCGCCACCAATTTGCCGGCCAGGGCATGCCCCACCATTCCGGTGCCAAGAACTGCGATTTTCATGCGTGCTCTCCTTATCATCGGCGCGGACATGCCCATTCTGCCCCTCGGACGGCGGCCAGCACACCCTAGACTGGAGGAATGACCGAGCAGAACCACGCCCTCCCCGACGCCGACTCCTTCGATCCTTCTGCCAGCTCCCTCGCCGGCCGGGTGGACCAGGCCGTCATGGACGAGTTGCTCTCCATCCGCTCAAGCATCGACAACATCGATGCCACCCTCGTCTTCCTCCTCGCGGAACGCTTCAAGGCCACGCAGAAAGTGGGCGTCCTCAAGGCGACGCACAAGCTTCCTGCCGGGGACCCGGGGCGCGAGTCCGCCCAGATTGAGCGGCTCCGCCGGCTCGCCGAAGAAGCGCACCTCGATCCTGCCTTTGCGGAGAAGTTCCTGAATTTCATCATCAGTGAGGTCATCCGGCACCACGAGGCAATCGCCGAAGGCCACCAGGCTTCCATCGCGCAGGCCTGAACACGTGCCTGCCGAAACCGCGCAGAACCAGGTCACCGCTACGGCATTGGGTCCTTGGCCCGGGACGGATCCTGCTGAGGCGGCACGGGTCATCCGTGGCGAGCTGGGCAGCCCGCACCTGCCGTTCCTGGCCGAGCTTCCGGACCGTGGCGTTGGCTCCGACGCCCTCGGCCGGACGGCATCGCTCCTGGTCGAGCTGGCCATCGATGTGCAACCGCACGGCTGGCGCCTGGTGGACCGCCCGGGCAAGGACCTGCGGCGTGCGAAGTCCGCCCTCGCTATGGACATCAACATCCTGGCCGACGTTGCCGGCTCGGAAGAATCCTCCGCCGAGGAACTCAAGATTCAGTTGCGCGGGCCCCTAAGCCTCGCGGCGGGCCTCTACTTGCATAACGGGGAGCGCGCCCTTCTTGACTACGGTGCCCGCAGGGACATCGCTGAGTCTTTGGCCGCCGGCGTCGCCGAGCACGTATCGAAAGTCCGTGCTGCCGTGCCCGGCGCCGGTATTGTGGTCCAGCTCGACGAACCGGACATCTCTTCAGTGTTGGCCGGCACCATTCCCACGGCGAGCGGCTACCGCACGCTGCGCTCCATCCCTGGCGAAGAAGTCACGGGAGCCTGGCGGTTGGTGGTCGACGCGCTGCGGGCCGCAGGGGTGGCGGAGATTGTGGTTTCCGTTCCGGAGATCGAAGCCCCCATCCAGCAGATCCTCGCCTCCGGAGCCGACGGCGTCGCCGTTCCCCTCAAAGCGCTCACCACGCGCCAATGGGAACAGATTGCCACTGCGGTGGAAGCGGGCAAACGCTTGTGGGCCGGCGCTTTGCCCGTAGAGAACCCAAGGGCAACCCTGCCACGCACCGCTGAGCTCGTGGACACCGTCTGGCAGCCTTGGCGCCAACTCGGCCTACCGGCGTCGAGCCTGGGGGCCGTGCGCGTCACGCCGTCGGACGGGTTGGCCGGATATTCGCCGTCGGGAGCCAAAGAGGTTCTGAACCGTTTGACCCAGCTTGCGGACGGGCTGAACCAGCTCGCGCTCGGGTAGCCTGCCGTCCGGCTCCCTCTAGACGCGCCGTTCCCAACGGTCCGGCTCGGCGTAGCGGGGGAGCCCGACGGCGGCGGTGGCGGTTCGCGGGGCTGCCGCGCCGTCCGTCGCGGGCAGCGACGGCGCCAAACGGTAGTCGAAGGATCCCGCGTAGACCAGGACCAGTCCGACGTGTGGCTGGAGCACCTTCACCTGGATCCGATGCTTGCCTTCTGCCGCGTCCCACCACTGCTCGGCATAGGCCTTCGCGTCAAGGGAAGCCGGCAAGGCGAGCCTCAGCGGACCCAGGAACAAACGCGAATCACCCGAGACGCCGCGAAGCCGCCCCTCCGGTGTCACATCCAGATCCAACGCCGTGGCCAGCCTTCGATGCCGGCCCAGATAGTCGACCAGGCGCGTGCCGCCCTCGCTTGTGGTCTCCGCGACGGTGGTGTCGTGGAACAAGCGGGTGTGCCCGGGAAAGAAGATTTCACGCCGGGCCGTGAGGCTGGACCGTCCGAACGGATCAAAATGGGCATGATTTTCGATGCGGAACGGGATGCGCTCGCCGTACTCGGGGAAGAAGGCCTCTTCCCCGGCAACCGTGGCAAGGAGTGGGCGGAGCCACTTTTGCCGGCAACCGACCACCTCGAACACGCCCTCGCCGATTCCGTAGGATCCGGAGCCCGGGGCAAGGGAAAAGTAGTCCTGGAGCTCGGGCTGCAACTGCCGGAACTTGGCGCCCAGCGCCAACTCGTAGATGGGTGTGCTCATGTGCTTTCCTCGGATTCCGGTTGTTGATTTCTGGACTCGGTGCCTGGCCAGGCTACAGGCGCCCGGCAGCCTTCAGCCGTATGTACGCATCCGCCAGGAGCGGCGGCAGTTCCAACGGCTCGGCGTCGACTACCTCCGCCCCGAGCTGGCGCAATTGGGCGCTGACGGCCTCACGGTCCAGCAGGGCACGTTCGGCGGCCGAGGCACGGAAGACCTGGCTCGCCGTCGTGCGTTCTTCCTTCATTCGCCCCAGCAAGGGGTCCCGGACCGATCCGATCAGCACGACGTGCTGACGTACCAGTTGCGCCACCAAGGGAATGAGTCCTTCTTCGGGGGCGCCGCTGTCGAGCGAGGTCAACAGGACCACGAGGGAGCGGTGCGCCGAAATGGCCCGCACCTGGGCCGGGACTTGGGCCCAATCCATCTCGATCAGTTCCGCCTCAAGCGGAGCCATGGCCTGCACCAAGGAGCCGAGGAGGTTGCCCTTCGCCGCTGAATCGACGCGCCCGCGGACGCGCCTGTCGAAGGCGAAGAAGTCCACGCGGTCTCCGCCCCGCTCAGCAAGCACCGCCAGCAGGAGAGCCGCTTCCATCCCCGTGTCCAGGCGGGGCTCGTCGTCGATTCGGGCGGCTGCAGTGCGCGAGGTGTCGAGCATGATCACGACGCGGCGGTCCCGTTCCGGTCGCCAGGTCCGGACGACGACGGCGGTGCGCCTGGCGGTTGCCCGCCAGTCGATGGAGCGCACGTCGTCGCCCCGGACGTAATCGCGGAGGGAATCGAACTCCGTGCCCGCCCCGCGGATCTGGACAGCGGCCTTGCCATCGAGCTCCCGCAGTTTCCGTAGCTTCGACGGCAAATGCCGCTTGGAATGGAACGGCGGCAGGACGCGCAGGCGGCCGGGAAGGGCCACGGTACGTTGCCTGGCGGCCAGGCCGAGCGGGCCGAAGGAACGCAGCGTTACGTGCGGTGCCGTAAGGTCGCCCCGCCGTGTTGGCCTCAGCCGTACCGATATTCGCCGCCGCTCACCAGCCGGGATCTCGACACGCTGAACCGGGGCGAGGGTCCCCGCGGAGGGCTGCCAGGCGTCGCGCACCATTCCGCGGAAGGTCCGCCGGTTGCCGTTTTCCAGCGTCAGGACGGATTCCGTTTCCGAGTTCAGGGTGACATTTCCGAGGTCTGTCCGCTGAAGCATGATCTTGGCGGGCGATGCGGCCAGCAGGAGGTCGGACAACACCAGGGCCAGCAGCACGGCGGTGGTGAGAAGGATCGTAGCCCAGGCGGGAAACAGCACCAAGGGGGCCAACGCGGCGAAAGCCAGCAGCACAAAGCGGCCTGTGATTGCCATTCAGCACCCCTGGATGGTCGTGGACGGGACAGTCATGGGGCACGGCCAATCAGCGCGGCACGGGAACAGAAGCCAGGATGCTGCCGAGGACATCATCTACGCTCACACCGTCCATTTGGGCTTCGGGACGAAGCCCCACACGGTGCCTCAAACATGGCAGGGAGAGCGCTTTGACGTCGTCGGGGGTGACGAAGTTGCGTCCGGACAACCAGGCCCAGGCACGCGAGGTGTTCAGCAGCGCTGTGGCGCCGCGTGGGGAGACTCCCAACTGGAACGACGGCGCCGCCCGGGTCGCCCGCACGACGTCCACAATGTAGCCGAGGATCTCGGGGGCCACTGTCACTCCGGCCACCGCGTCGCGGGCATTTTGGAGTTCGGCGACGCCCGCCACGGGCCTGACTCCCGCGGCCAGCAAGTTGCGCGGATCAAAACCTTCCGAATGCCTGCGGACCACTTCGATCTCTTCGGCACGTCCGGGCAGCGGCATGGAGAGCTTGAGGAGGAAACGGTCCAGCTGGGCCTCCGGCAGGGGATACGTGCCCTCGTACTCGACGGGGTTCTGCGTGGCGGCGACAATGAACGGCGACGGCAGGGGCCGGGAGAGTCCGTCAACGGATACCTGGCGCTCCTCCATTGCCTCCAGCAGCGAAGCCTGGGTCTTGGGCGGCGTTCGGTTGATTTCGTCCGCCAGCATGATGTTGGTGAACACCGGCCCTTCCCGGAAGGTGAATTCCGAGGTGTGCGAGTCGTAGACGAGCGATCCGGTGACGTCACCCGGCATGAGGTCCGGAGTGAACTGGACGCGCTTCGTATCCAGGCTCAGCGCCGTGGACAAGGCCCGCACCAGCAGTGTCTTGGCAACGCCCGGAACGCCCTCAAGCAGCACGTGGCCTCCGCAGAGCAGCGCGATGAGCATGCCAGTCACCGTTGCATCCTGCCCGACGACGGCCTTGCCGACTTCGTGACGGACGTCCAGCAGGGCTTTGCGGGCAGGATCGGACCGGGTGGCTGCCTGCACCGCCGGCTCCTGCGACGCCGGACCTCCCGGGTAGCCATAGGCGCCGTCGGTGAAACCGTCTGCTTGATTGCTCTGTGCCTGATTGCTCTGTGCCTGATTGCTCTGTGCTTGATTACTCATTGGGCTATTGCCTCCTGCTCGAGTGTTTCGATGCTTTGTGCCCATTGGACGAGTTCTGATTCGGTGCGTGGCCGGTGCTCCAGCAGGAGCATACGCAGCTCCTGTGCCGGCCGGTCGACCTTTCGGGCCACGGCATCGAGTACGGCATCTGCGCCGGCCTCGGGGCCGAGCCGGAAGTGCTTGGCAAGCCTGGTCAAAGTTCCGGACCGCAGATTATCGGCCGCCTGGCCGACGGCGCGGGAATCCTGGTAGAGGCGGGCGCGGCCTTCGGCGGTCTCCACGGCCTTGACCACCACCGGCAGCGGCTCGAATACGAGCGGACCAAGCCGCCTGCCGCGCCACAGCACAGCCAGCAACGCGACCACCGCCAACCACAATCCCAGGAAGCCAACCCACGGTGGCGCCAATTCATTCAGCGTGGGCGGTCTGCCGTCGCTTGGTACGTCTCCGAGGCCCGGAAGATACCAGACGAGATCCGGAGTCGGCCCGAGAGTTCGGAGGGCCAAGGCGGCATTGCCCTCTTCCTGCAGCAGATCGTTGCTGAGCAGGGCTGTGCTGCCGAGAACCACCAAGCGACCGTCCGCGCTCGCCGCGTACATGCCGCCGTCGTTGCTACTCGGCCTGTAGCAGGTCACCTCGGCGCCCTTGTAAAGGAATCCACCCTTGCCGGAGACATCCCCTGCGGCGAGTGGATCAGCCTGAACGCACCCCGCTCCCAACGTTGAAGTGCTGTCGGGAACCACCCCCGCGTTATGGATCTCGCTGCCCAGTCCGGTCAGGGTTCGGAGGCCGGGGGCCACCACCACCACGCGGGCAGCCGATTGCAGCAAGCTGTGCAACTGGGTGGGGCCGAGATAGCCATTGCGGTCATACAGGAAGACGGTGGCGCGTGGTTTCCCAGCGAGCATGGAGGCTGTCGCCGCGAACGAATCGGATTCCGTGACCGCGACGCCGTGCCGCCGGAGGATTTCGGCCGTGGCCATGGCACCATCCGGTGCGGGATTGCTGGGAGAGAGGGGTTCCTTGTCCGCGTTTGCGGGGGATTGGGCCAGGGTGGCAATGCCCAGTGCCGCGACGATGGCTCCGATGATGAGCCAGGCCATTTGGCGGCGCATCCAGCCCCGAAACTGCGCCGACCACCGGAGTGTTTGAGTGTCCGCAGTCATCGCGGCACCGCGAAACCGTTGGCGGAGTGCCCGGCGAAATCAGGTTTCATGGCCGATAACCCGGTGTCCAATGCCAGCACGGCGGCGTGATCGGACGCGGTGGCGCTTGCCTTCCCGTATTTCACGCCATCGAAAATCCGCGCCGCTTCCTCAAGGCGCGAACTGGCTGCCCCGAACGCGCGCCCCAATTGAGCAGCCGCCTCGTCCGCTGTCCGGCCAACCTGGATATCGATGACTGCCCGGTCCTCCGCAGAGCGAACCACAGCGCGGAACTGTTCGACGACGGCCGTTTGCCAGTCCTCGCGGCTTGCCGCAGCAGATGCCCGGGCGCGGAAGGCATCGGCATCAACTGTTGCCTCGCCGTCGAAAACCTCTGCTGACGTCTTCTTTCGGGCGTTGAGCCTCGGCCTGACCACAATCACGGCAACCACGATGAGGACTACGGCCAAGGCGGCGATCAACGGCATGCCGATATTTGGCCCGCTGATGGAATTGCCATTCAAAGATCGGAGCCAGTCGATGAACTGGTTCCACATCTGATCGATCCAATTGGGTTTGGCAGATGCGTACTGCGGTTTGGACAGTTCCTCAACCGCCCACCGTTGGGCTTCTCCGCGGTCCGGATCAACGGGAGGCTCGGAGGCGGCGAAAGGAAGCGCGAAGGGCGCGGATACCGCAATCATCCTGTGGGGAAACCCTGAGCGGGGTTTGGCGGCCATGGACGCGGACCGGCTTGAGGTGCCCGGCGCCGGCCCGGAACGCCGTCGGGATCTTCTCCGGTCTCCAGAAGCCGCAGGAGCTCCACGTCCAGGCCGTCGCGCCGCATCCTCAGGTCCATGTAGATCAAGGCTGCCACGGAGGTCTGGAAAGCGAAGCCGACTGCACTTATGAGGACCGCTACGACCTGCGAAACCACAAGCAGGACAATCGCCGTGGTGGTCACCTGCGAGGCGCCGGCATGGGGTGCGAACACAGAGGTTACTCCGCCGGACGCCATGCTCAGGGGAATCTGGATGACCGACCCGATGATGCCCACCATGAAGGCCACCAGCAGGGTGATTCCGAAGATCCGCCACCAGCTCCGGGTGGTCAGCGCCCACGAGCGCCGGAGACCGGCGAAGACGCCGAGTTCTTCTACAGTGATCGCGGCGGGGGCCACCATCAGCTTGGTGTAGATCCAGACATAAACGACGATCGCACCGAATCCCAACGGGAGAAGCAAAAGCGCCCCGGCCGGTCCCAAGCCGGTCAGGATGAGGGCGGCCAGCACGAACAGGACCACGAAGAACACCAACGATCCGGCAAGCAAGAGGAAGGCAAGGCCTACCAGGGGCCAGATACGGGAGCGGGCCAGGGACCACATTTGCTTGAAACCGGTGGGCCGGTTCAGCGCCGACCGGGCGACGGGGATGGCCATGACGCCCTGAAGGATGGCGGCGAGCACCATGGCGAGCAAGGAAATTCCCAGAATCCCGGCAGTGGCGCTCATGATCGGGCCAAGATAGCGCATCGCCTCGTCTTGGCTCGTGAATCCTCCTACGGGAGGTCGGACCATCCCGAGCATGCCCAGCGCGGCCACCGTGCTTAGTGCACCGGTGACCGCCTGGACAATAAGGGCGGAGCCGAACATGGTTTTGGCGTTCCGGCGGATGGTCTGGAAGGCGCCGTCCATGATCTCGCCGAAGAAGAGCGGCCGGAGGGGCACGATTCCGGGTTTCGGGGGAGCCACATAGCGGGGCTGGCCATAGGGCGGCGGACCGCCGCCCGGCCAACGCGGATCGATCGGCGCGCCCCACGCTTGCCCCGGATACTGTGGCGCGCCCCATTGCGGTCGGGAGCCCCACTGTGGCTGGGCGCCGGGCTGTGGCTGGGCGCCCCACGGTGGCCGGGCGCCTGGCTGCGGCGCGCCCCACTGTGGCTGGGCGCCCCACGGTGGCTGCGGTCCCTGTTCGGGCCGGTTCCCCGGATCTGGCTGTGACACTTTTTCCTCCCCAAAAGATGCGTCCGCAGCAATGCACGGGACCCCGAAAGGGGCCGTTCGCCCAGCCTATAGTTCCGCCGTCGCGCCTCATAGCCCAATCGCCTGCTGGCTGCAGCGCGCCATGCCGTGATCGGGCTCAACGGGACAAAGGCCTGGTGATAAGGGAATATATAACTATGAAGGCACGCATCCTGGTAGTAGACGACGACGAAGCGCTGGCCGAAATGATCGGCATCGTGCTGCGGAACGACGGCTTCGACCCGGTTTTTTGCGCGGACGGCGGGCAAGCACTGGAGGTCTTCCGTTCCTCAAAGCCAGATCTGGTACTGCTTGACCTCATGCTGCCCGGATCGGATGGCATCGAAGTGTGCCGCCAGATCCGCGGGGAGTCGGACGTTCCCATCGTCATGCTCACCGCCAAATCGGACACCTCCGACGTCGTCCGCGGCCTTGAATCCGGTGCCGATGACTACGTGCCCAAGCCTTTCAAGCCGGCCGAACTCGTGGCCCGGGTCCGCGCCCGGCTGCGTCCCGGAGACCAGAAGGCGCCCGAGACCCTGCGGATTGCCGACGTCACCATCGACGTCGCGGGCCACTTGGTGACACGCGGCGGAGAGCGGATTTCGCTGACGCCGCTGGAATTCGATCTCTTGGTCGCGCTGGCGCGCAAGCCCTGGCAGGTCTTCACCCGTGAACTGCTCCTAGAGCAGGTATGGGGCTATCGCCACGCTGCCGACACCCGGCTGGTCAATGTCCATGTCCAGCGCCTCCGGTCCAAGATTGAGCGTGACCCGGAAGCTCCCGAAGTTGTATTGACGGTTCGTGGTGTCGGATATAAAGCAGGCGCCTGAGTCTTCCACCGGCGAGCCCGGCACTGACCAAGAGGCCCCGGCGGCCAAGGTCAAACATCCCGCTTCAGGACATCCTGTCCCGGAACACACGGATGCCCGGGCACTGAACCTCCCGTGGATCCTGGAGCGCACCCGCATTTGGACACGCCGCGCCCTGATTCTGGCACTGCGTGTCTCCCGCCTTGTAGTGACCGGACTTCGCCACATCCGGCCGGGAATCCGGTATTTGTGGCGCGCGCTGCTGCGCCGTTGGCGCCGCTCGCTCGAATTCAGGACCGTCGCGGTGACGATCGTACTGTCGATGGTGTCATTTGCGGTGGTCGGTGCGTACCTCTCGAACCAAATAGCGAACAACCTGTTCCAGGAGCGTTTGAAGCAGGCCGAATCCGAGAGCCGTTACTACGTCAAGCAAGTCCAGGACACCTTCGACGGCTCACAGGCCAACGACCAATCAAGCGTCATCACCCTCGTCTACGACACCCTCAAGGCAGTGGAGGGCAACGGCTCGGTCATCCAGCGGCGATACGTGTTCGAAGCGATGCCCGAACAAACCAAGCCGCGCAACCGGTGGGTGGAATCGCGGGCCTCGGATCAATTGACTGTCCGCGTCATTCCTCCGGCACTTCGCAAGTCGGTGCAGGAATCGGGCAAGGACCAGTACTGGGCTTCCACTGAGTTCCCTGTCGGCAACCAGGACCACCCCGGCATCGCCGTCGGCAACAAGGTCACGTTCAACGGCACGGTCTACGAGCTCTATCTCCTCTATGACCTGGATACCGCCCAACAAACCCTGGACGAAATCCAGAACGTGCTGTGGGCGGGCGGCGCCGCACTCATCCTGATGATCGGCGGGATTG
Source organism: Arthrobacter sp. 05L417 (assembly GCF_056397865.1). Classification (NCBI taxonomy): domain Bacteria; kingdom Bacillati; phylum Actinomycetota; class Actinomycetes; order Micrococcales; family Micrococcaceae; genus Arthrobacter; species Arthrobacter sp. 05L417. The sequence continues at coordinate 37,354 of NZ_JBFTOG010000001.1, read as the reverse complement.
CCTGGTACGTGACCAGGAACGTCGTGAGTCCCGTAAGCCACGCCGCGGTCGTCTCCGAGAAGCTGGCCGCGGGCCAGTTGCAGGAACGGATGGTGGTCAAGGGCGAAGACGAGGTGGCCAGGCTGGGCGCCTCCTTCAACCACATGGCCGCGAGCCTGCAGGAACAGATTACGCAGCTGGCCACGTTGTCCCAGATGCAGCAACGGTTTGTCTCCGATGTGTCCCATGAACTGCGGACACCGCTCACCACCGTCCGGATGGCGGCGGAAGTGCTGTTCGATGCCCGCGACGACTTCGACCCCATCAACAAGCGCTCCGCGGAACTGCTCTACAACCAGGTGGAGCGCTTCCAGTCCTTGCTCTCGGACCTGCTGGAGATTTCACGCTTCGACGCCGGAGCCGCGGTGTTGGACTCCGAGCCGACGGACATCTTCCAGGTCGTCTCGCATGTCATCGACGGCGCCTCGCCTGTTGCCGCGGAGTACGGCTCCGAAGTGCGCCTTACCTCGCGCCACAAGCGGATCATCGTGGAGATGGACGCCCGCCGGATCGACCGCATCCTGCGGAACCTGCTGCTCAACGCCGTCGAACACGGCGAGGGGAAGCCCGTCCACGTTTCGGTTGCGGCCAATCACGACGCCGTCGCCATCTCCGTGCGTGACTTCGGCATAGGGATGAGCCCGGCAGAAGCCGCGCGGGTCTTCGATCGTTTCTGGCGCGCCGATCCCGCGCGTGCCCGGACCACGGGTGGCAGCGGACTGGGACTTTCCATTGCTGCGGAGGACACCAAGCTCCACAACGGTTGGCTGCAGGCTTGGGGGCGCAAGGGATCCGGTTCGAACTTCCGGCTGACGCTGCCCCTCAAGAAGGGAGGCACCATCGTGAAATCACCGTTGCAGCTTGAACCCGCTGACATCCATTTGCCGGGCGCCGCCCCTGAGCGCCAGATGCTCGTTCTGGATGCGGGCGACCCGCCCCAGGAGCGCGCTTCCGCCGCGGATCCGAAGCCGGAGGACGCTCCGTCACTGCCGCCTGTACTGCCCGCCGTACTGCCTCCAGCCGGAAACGACGACGCCGACAAACCCCAAGGGGGGACGGCACCTTGAGTTCCCAACGCCCTTACCTTTCCCGGCGCCCATACGTGTTAAGGGCCGTGATTGCCGTTCTTGCTGTCCTCATGGTGGTCCTTAGTTCCTGCGCCCAGATCCCGAGGTCCGGTCCGGTGGGGAAGAGCAAGGACGAGAGCGCGGGCAACCCGAACGCTCCCGTCTTCTTCCCTCCGCCGCCACACCCCGGAGCCACTCCCGAGTCCATCATCGAAGACTTCTATGGTGCAGGCAGCGGTTACGAAGGCGACTACGCGGTGGCCCGGCAATACCTCACGCAGGCGCTGTCCGTGAGCTGGAAGTCGGACAAGCGCACGCTCGTTTTCCGCAAGGCGACAGTCGTCAAGACCGGTGTGGAAAATGAGTTCAAGTACCAGTTGGACCTCGCCTACTCGGTTGACGCCGACGGCGTCGCGACGCAGTTCCCGGAAGGAACAACCGAAACAATTCCGGTGACCCTGGAACAGGTCGACGGCGAATGGCGGATCTCAGCGGTCCCGGACGGCACCGCGATCCCGGAAGAGACGTTCAAAGTCATCTACGCGGCCCAGCCCATCTATTTCTACGACCCTACGTTTATGTATGCGGTTCCGGACGTCCGGTGGTTCATCAAGAAGAACACTGTCAAGGCGATGACCAGCGCCTTGCTTGATGGTCCTGCGCCCTACCTCCAGGGCGCGGTGGTCAGTGCTTTTCCTTCCGGCATGAAACTGGCCCGGGAGTCCGTGCCGGTTGTGTCGGGCGCAGCCCAGGTGGACCTTTCCGCGAAGGAACTCGTGGATGCCTCTGCCGAGGACCGGCAGCGCATGCAAAACCAACTAACCTTGACCTTCCGTAGCCAGCCGGACGTGGTGAACGTTCAGTTGCGGGCTGACCAGGACCTTGTCCGGGTGGAGGACAACGGTTCGGTCCTGCCGCCAGTGCTTGAGAAGAATGCTCCTGCGCGCCAAATCGCGATCAGCAACGACGAACTCGTGCGCTACGAGAACAACAGGGTCTCGGCCCTCCCGGACATGCAGCCGGTGGCCGGACTGAATCCGAGCGCTCCCGCCGAGTCCCCGACGTCCCAGGCCGTGGCCTTCCTCAACGGTGCCGGAACCGTCCTGTATTCGATCATTCCCGGCCAACCCGCCCGTCAACTGACAACCAGGAGCACCCTGAGCCATCCCTCCTTCAGCCCGCAGGACTGGGTCTGGACGGCAGGCCCGGGAGCCAACGGTGCCACCGAGGTGGTGGCGTTCAAACCGTCCAACGTTCCCCAGGGCCAGGCCGTCCCCACGGTGACGATGGCGCCGCCATGGCTGGCAGGGCGCGTGGTGAGGGACTTCCGGATATCCCGCGAAGGGACGCGCGCATTGGTCATCTCCGAGATGAACGGCAAGTCATCGGTGCAGGTGACCGGTATTGTCCGCAATCCTGACGGGACCCCCAAGGATCTGACTTCACCCCTCACCTTGTTCGCCTCCGCTCCGGTTGATCAAGGGGTTTGGGTCAATTCCACGACGGTCGCGGTGATGAAAGCCTCGTCAACCGAGAACGTGGTTCCCGAACTGTTGTCCTTGACGTCGAGCCAGCCGCAGCTGCTACCGGCATGGCCGAACCTGACGACTATCAGCGCAGGCAACGGACCGGAGCAGATCTTCGGACAGTCAGGGGCAGGCGTGTTCCAACGAGTGGGCAACGGCTGGGAACTGCAACTCAAGGGCCCCGTAGATCCTTCCTTCCCGGGCTAGGCGTTCACCGCGAAACGCGGTTTTCCACATAGCGCGCCTCGGGAGTGTTGGCCGTCGGCGAGGAGCCGGATGCTTGGGGTATGGGTACTGACAGCCGTTGCCGAGCGCGCGACCCTGACCTTGCCGTCGTCCTTGGTGGCGCCGCGCGCCATAGGGGACTCCATCCTGCCCGATGGACGAGGCTCGCCCAGGGGGTTGGTGAGGCCTTCGTCGAGTTGCTGGCGGTTCTGGCTCCCGTGGAATGCGTGTGCTGTGGTTCCGAGGATTCGGCGCTCTGCCGCTCCTGTGCGCGGCAGTTGCGCCTTCTGTGCACCCGTCCATTCCGCGCTGAAGGGCAGGCACCGGCCTTGCTTAGGGTGGATGGGTCCGTGATTCTGCCTGTTGTCGCAGGCGGGCACTATCGGGATGAACTGGCCCAAGCACTCCTTTCTTTCAAGCATCTAGGCCAGGGACGGCTGGCTTCGGTGCTCGCGCCTGCGCTCGGCAAGGCCATCCGGTCTGCCGTTGGAGACAAGGTGGATGTCTGTCTTGTACCGGTTCCCAGTAGCAATGCGGCCTTTCGGCGTCGCGGCTTCAGTCCGGTCCATCTCTTGCTCGGCCGCCTGCGGCGCCTGGACGCTTTGCCGGGTCTGCAAATCATGGATGCGTTGAAGACGGCGCCTGGACCGGGAAACGGGCAAAAGGGCTTGGGCCGCGGAGAGCGTGCGCGCCGTGTCCGCGGCTCCATGACCCTTCGGTTGTTCCGCAGAGCTTCCTTGGAGGGCAGGATATGCGTGATCGTCGACGACGTCCTCACTACCGGTGCCACCCTCGCCGAAGCCGCCCGGGCGGTGTCGGCGGCGGGAGGCGTGGTGCGTGGCGCCGTGGTCCTGGCAGCCACCCGGCCGCCGTCCGGAAGCGACCTTCCTCCGGACTTGCAACACACCCGGCCCGTGCCGACTCAAACAAAAAATAAGTGACGAAAGGATGAATTACCCGTGGCGATGAACTAACGTCGGTTATGGGTACCAAGAACAGATGTACCTGTCGATAGCGGCTCGGAAAGGGGCTCGACTGTCCGTCAGATCAGCCCCGAGAAGCGCCCTTATCGTGTCACCTGAGTTGTTTGGAGGGCACCATGGAGTTCATGATCAGCGGCCGTAATCTGACCGTTTCGGATCGCTTCCGCGAGTATGCCGGCGAGAAGATTTCAAAGATTGAATCGCTTGGGGACAAGGTCCAGAGGGTTGACGCGAAGGTTTCAAAGGAAACCAACCCGCGCCAGACACCGGGCCAGCTCACGGTGGAAGTGACAGTTCTGGGCCGGGGCCCTGTGATCCGGGCCGAAGCGAGCGCCGCTGACAAGTTTGCCGCCTTTGATCTCGCCTACAGCAAGCTGCTGGAAAGACTCCGCAGGGCCAAGGACCGCAAGAAGGTCCACCACGGCCGCCACACCCCCAAAGCCGTCCGTGAGGCTACTGCGACGCTTGAGCCTGCCAGCGCAAGCGAACCCATTTACGTAGAGGCCAGCAACCACCAGGAGCCAACGACGCCACCGGTGGAGACCTCGCCCTACGACGTCGACAACGACATTCCGGCCGGTGATTCCCCGGTCCTGATTCGTCGCAAGGTTTTCCCCGCCGCTTCGCTCACCCTTGATGACGCGGTGGACAACATGGAATTGGTGGGCCACAATTTCTACCTGTTCGTGGATAAGGAAACCAACACGCCGTCGGTTGTCTACCGTCGCCGTGGCTGGACATATGGAGTAATCACTCTGGATTCCACATGCGAGCCAGGAGACGAACCCGTGGAGGAAAAGATCCACGCTTACCGTTCGAATGACCAGGCCGCTACAGCCTAGGCCGCATTCGTTTTTCCCATGAAAGGACTGGCATGGCCGCTTCGCTGAGCCTGTTGCAGGCACGGCGGATTGCATTGGCAGCCCAAGGACTGGACAAGGAACGGCCCACCGGCCCCGTGACTTCACGGACGGTGGGCCGCACCTTTGCCCGCCTCCAGGTGGTGCAGATCGACTCCGTCAACGTCCTCTCGCGCAGTCACTACCTTCCTTTCTTCTCAAGGCTTGGCAACTACGACCGAAGCATCCTTCATGCGATGGCCGGGCGAAGTCCGCGGCGCATGATGGAGTACTGGGCGCACGAGGCGAGCTTCATCCGCCCGGAACACTTTCAAGATCTGCTGCTCTGGCAAAACCGCGCCTGGGTAGGCGCGTCCCACTTGGAACGCGGAATCCGGGAGGACATGGCCAACCGGATCCTCGAAACGCTCGCAACCGGACGCCCCATGACTGCCGCTCAATTGACCGCGCATCTGGGGCACCAGGAAGACCGGCAGCACGACAACTGGGGTTGGAACTGGAACCTGGTCAAGAGGGTTTTGGAACACTTGTTTGAAGAGGGACTCGTGACGGCTGCGTCGCGGACTGAGCAGTTCGAGCGGCGGTACACGCTGACATCGCGGGTTCTACCGCCAGGATTGCCTGCCGTCATCGCTCGCGCAGGAGCGCTCCCGGACGCTGGCTCCGACGTGTCGACGGCGGCCATGGACCGGCTGATCGACGCCGCAGCCCAGGCCCATGGCATCGGAACAATCCGCTGCTTCGCAGATTACTTCCGGACTCCGGTGAAGGCTGCAGCAGCATCGATCGACAGGCTCGTTGCCGCCGGGCGTCTGGAACCGGTCACGGTGCGTGGCTGGGACCGGGCTTTGTACCGGCATGTGGACGCCCGGCTTCCCCGGGCCGCGACGGGCCGCGCACTCCTCAGCCCGTTCGATTCGCTGGTCTTCGAGCGTAGAAGGCTCGAGGAGTTGTTCGGTTTTCACTACCGGATCGAAATCTATACGCCGGCGGAGAAGCGCAAGTTCGGCTACTACGTACTGCCTTTCCTCCTCCGTGACGCCGTGGTCGCGCGCGTAGACCTCAAGGCGGACCGCGCAGCCAAGCAACTTCTGGTGCGTGCCGCCCACGCCGAGCCGGACGCCCCGGCGGACACCGCCGTCGAGCTTTCCGCGGAGCTGCGGCTTATGGCCGGGTGGCTGGGGCTCGACGACGTCGTCGTGTCACCGACGGGGGATCTCTCGTCGACGCTTGCCTCGGCAATGGCCCGCGGCTGAGACCCGGAGGGCTCCGACAGCGGCCTATGGGCGCGCTGCGCTCCGCTCTCAGGGAAACGGGGCCGCGCGGCGTTGGTCTCTCCCGTAGACTGAAACCGCCAGAATTCGGCAGCTTGAGACTGGGAGCAACTTTACGTGGCATCACTTATCGAAAAACTTCTCCGCACGGGTGACAAAAAAACCCTGAGGCAACTGCGGACCTATGCCGATTCCATCAACGCCCTCGAAGACTCCTTCAAGACCTTCTCCGACGCCGAATTGCGCGAGGAGACGGACAGGCTGCGCGCCCGTCATGAGGACGGCGAGAAGCTGGACGATCTCTTGCCGGAGGCTTTCGCGGCTGTGCGGGAAGCTTCCTCCCGCACCCTGGGAATGCGCCACTTCGATGTCCAGCTCATGGGCGGGGCCGCTCTCCACCTCGGCAATATCGCCGAGATGAAGACCGGTGAAGGAAAGACCCTCGTGGCCACTGCTCCGGCCTTCCTCAATGCGCTCACCGGCAAGGGCGTGCACGTCGTGACAGTCAACGACTACCTCGCCGAATACCAGTCCGAGCTCATGGGCCGTGTCTACCGATTCCTTGGCCTCAGCAGCGGGTGCATCCTGTCCAACCAGGATCCCGAAGTGCGCCGCCAAATGTACGCGGCAGACATCACTTACGGCACCAACAACGAATTCGGCTTCGACTACTTGCGCGACAACATGGCGTGGGACAAATCCGAGCTTGTGCAGCGCGGCCACCACTTCGCGATTGTCGACGAAGTGGACTCCATCCTCATCGACGAGGCCCGTACCCCGCTCATTATCTCCGGTCCGGCCCAGGGTGACACCAACCGCTGGTACAGCGAATTCGCCAAGGTCGTGCAGCGTCTCCAGCCTGAAATCGACTACGAGGTCGATGAAAAGAAGCGCACCGTCGGTGTTCTCGAAGCCGGCATCGAGAAGGTCGAGGACTACCTCGGCATCCAGAACCTCTACGAATCCGCCAACACCCCGCTCATCGGCTTCTTGAACAATGCCATCAAAGCCAAAGAGCTCTTCAAACGGGACAAGGACTACGTCATCCTGGACGGCGAAGTCCTCATTGTTGACGAACACACTGGCCGTATCCTTGCCGGACGGCGTTATAACGAAGGCATGCACCAGGCGATCGAGGCCAAGGAAAACGTCGAGATCAAGGCCGAGAACCAGACTCTCGCCACCGTGACCCTGCAGAACTACTTCCGCATGTACTCCAAGCTCTCGGGCATGACCGGCACGGCTGAAACCGAAGCCGCTGAGTTCATGAGCACGTACAAGCTTGGCGTGGTGCCCATTCCCACCAACCGGGACATGCAGCGCATCGACCAGTCGGACCTCGTGTACAAGAACGAAATCGTGAAGTTCGAAGCCGTCGTGAAGGACATCGCGGAACGGCACGAAAAAGGCCAACCCGTGCTCGTCGGTACCACCAGCGTGGAGAAGAGCGAATACCTTGCCAAGCTGTTGGCCAAGGAAGGCATCCGGCACGAGGTCCTGAATGCGAAGAACCACGCGCGCGAGGCGGCCATTGTCGCCCAGGCCGGACGCAAGGGTGCTGTCACGGTCGCTACCAACATGGCCGGCCGTGGTACTGACATCATGCTGGGCGGAAACGCCGAGTTCACGGCCATCGCCGAGTTGGCAAAGCGGGGCCTGGATCCTGAAGAAAACTCCGAGGAGTACGAGGCCGAGTGGCCGGAAGCCCTCGAAGCAGCCAAGCAGGCAGTCAAGGACGAGCATGAGGAAGTGCTTGAACTGGGCGGGCTGTATGTACTGGGCACGGAACGCCACGAATCCCGTCGAATCGACAATCAGCTCCGTGGCCGCTCCGGGCGCCAGGGTGACCCGGGCGAGTCCCGCTTCTACCTCTCGCTGACCGATGACCTCATGAGGCTCTTCAACTCCGGTGCCGCCGAGCGCCTCATGAACAGCTCCGTGCCGGACGACGTTGCCCTCGAATCCAAGCTCGTGTCCCGTGCGATCGCTTCGGCCCAGGGCCAGGTTGAAGGGCGGAATGCCGAGCAGCGCAAGAATGTCCTTAAGTACGACGACGTCCTGAACCGCCAGCGTGAAGCCATCTATGGCGACCGTCGCAGGATCCTGGAAGGCGACGACCTGCACGAGAAGGTCCAGTTCTTCCTGGAAGACACCATCAACGCCCTGATCGATGCCGCGACGGCGGAGGGAACCGGAGATGACTGGGACTTCCACCAACTGTGGACCAACCTCAAGACGCTGTACCCGGTAACTGTGTCGTCCCAGGACATCATTGACGAAGCCGGTGGCAAGGCCCGCGTGTCCGTTGAATTCCTCAAGAACGAGATCCTTTCGGACGCGCAGCTCGTTTACAAGGAGCGGGAAGAAGTCATTGGCGCCGAGAACATGCGCGAGCTTGAGCGCCGGGTTGTCCTCTCGGTCCTTGGCCGCAAATGGCAGGAACACCTCTATGAGATGGACTACCTCAAAGAGGGCATTGGCCTGCGCGCCATGGCCCAAAGGGATCCCCTGGTCGAGTACCAGCGCGAAGGATTCACGATGTTCCAGAGCATGATGGAGGCCATCCGCGAGGAGAGCGTTGGCTTCCTCTACAACCTGGAAGTGGAAGTAACGCCCGCCGAAGACGTGGTGGTAGTGGACGGCAGCCCGGAAGGCGGTCACGTGGAACACCACGATCCGCAGATTCGCGCGGCCGGCCTCGAAGCCCCGGAGAAGCCTGTTCAGCTCCAGTACACGGCACCCGGTGAAGACGGTGCGAGCCAGACCCGTGTTGAGGGGCGGGCCTCGGGACGCTCAGGCAACCCCGCCAAGGCCGCCGCCGATGACAAGCAGCGCGGATCCAACAAGAAGAAGCGCCGCTGACACCGTGGTTGCCTGACGCATATAGCTGAGGGACCCTCGCAACTGCCATACGTATCCAACAAGCGGATGCTTGCCGTGAAAACGGAGAAGGACCAGAACACCCCGTTCTGGTCCTTCTCCGTTGTGCTGCCATTTCAGATGAACCCGCCGTCAGCCGATTTCCAGGGCGGTGACCCTCCACGTGCCATTGCTCCCTTCAAGCCTCATGGCTACGGCGCGGGATCGGAGTTCTTCCGAGACAACCAAGCTGGCCTCGTACACTCCGTCCTTCACCGCGCAGACATGCACGGAGCGGACCATCGGACTTCGGTGAAGTCTGGACTGCCCGCCCTGGGTGCTGGCAGCGTGGGCTCGCGTCAGTGCGGCCCGGTGTTGCAGTGCGCTGAGGCATCCGGGATCCAACGTGCGTGAGAGTTGTTGCACCGGCCGGGTCCCGGCAAGGACCTCCATCGCGGCTTGCGCGATACTGCGGGCCAGCGCGCGGATTTCACCGTCGAGGCTAAGGAGCCGAGCCGCTTTGCTGGCAGAGGAAGGCCCCTTGTCGGACGGACCTCCCGCCCGGGCTTTGGCCCGCGGCGAAACCACGATTGAACGCGAGGCAATGGGTGGAGGAGGCGTCCGGACTGCATTGGGCACAGTGCGGATGGCTGGTGATGCACTCATGGACTTCCTCGGCTACGAGTCGATGGCGGATGGCGGATGGCGGATGGCGGTGGTTCGGGGCTCGTGGGGTCCGGCTGCTGGGCTACCTGGGCGGTGGTTGCAGGATCTGACCTGGGACAAGGAGACCCGGGTCGTCTCCGATGACATGTCGGTTTGCGGCATACCACTTCGGCCAGCGAAGGGCAATGTCGACGTCACTGGCCATCGGGCCCAGCTGCCGGGCGGCAATTGACCACAGTGAATCTCCCCGCCTCACCACCACTTCGCCTTGATTTGGCGAGGCAGACTGTTCCGCGGCCCGCTGTGGCCTGGTTCCCAGAAGCCTTGGCTCGGCAGCAGGCGCGCGCGGTTGCCAATAGGGGTCGATCTCCGATGAGCCGGACTCAAGCGAGGGCACGACTGGGCGATTCGGAGAAGGATTGGAGCCGGGTGTCCATTGGGCCGAGATTCCGCTGGACGGTGTTGAGCCGTTTGCCGGGCCCCACGCTCGTTCAAGCTGTGCCGATGACGCATTCGCCAGGGGAATTCCCGCGAGATTCAGGCCCAGAATTGCAACAGCAAGCCTGCGCATGAAGGCTGGGCTGAGTTTGGCGGTGGCGCTCGCGCAGCGGTCCTTGCCGGCTTGCTGGAGGAGCGCGGCGGCTATTGCCAGAAGGAACGTGCCGATCCACCAGACCCCGATCCCCAGACCGGCGGCAGTTGCGACAAGTCCCAGGAGGTCTTCGAACGTGGGTGCCTGGAGTCGGCGTGCCGCGGAGTGCCATCGGTCAATCAAGATCAATCCGGTGGCGGCGAGCAAAAGAGCGAGCGCCAGGATGGTCATCGCCATTGCGACGTCGTGCCGAACGGGTCTGCTGGCCTGTTCCATGGGTTCCCCCTACCCAGTTGATGCTGTTTGATGCAGTTTGATGATGTTTGACTTATTTTGGTCTCAAAATGATGGATTTGTCTAGGAGTTGGTTGTCGATGAAGAAAGATTGACCATCGAGGGGTGCCCGCTTACGCTGACGCAATGCGTTGGGATGCTCTGTTTGAAGACATGGAGGCACAACTGACCTCTGAACGATTGCTGGGACTTGAATCCGAAATTTCAGAGCGGGCACGGGTGGAGATGGCCGGAATCGAGGTCTCAGACAGGCTGCGTGGAGCAATCGGCCAGAAGATTGATGTGAAGCTCCGGTCCGGGACGCAGGTGTCCGGGACGCTTAGTCATGTCGGAAGCGAATCGTTGGTCCTTGACGATGGTCGCCACCAGTGGTTGGTGCCTGTAACGGCCGCATTGGCGTATCAGGGCCTGGGCCGGCAGGTTCGGGCAGGCCGATCTAAGGCGTCACAGCGGCTTGGCTTGGCCAGCGCATTGCGAATGCTGGCCCGCGACAGGGCGGAACTGGTGGTTCATCTGCTTGAGTTGGCGCGTGATGAGCAGACGATGCGGGGCGTCATTGATCGCGTGGGCAAGGACCACTTTGATCTCGCCGTCATGCTGCCGGGCGAAGTCCGCCGGTCCGGCAACGTCGTGTCTGTGGCGACAGTTCCATTCCAGTCGCTTGCCGCGCTGCGTTCATTGCGGGGCCAGGACTTCTAGCCCGGCCAGCCTCCCCGCCGCCGTCCTGGGGCCCTGGACGGAGATCAGGAGGACTTGGATTTGGCCTCTTGGATTATCCTGCTGGCCTCGGCGTAGCGTTCCTCGATGTACTGCTCCAGCATCTTCTCTTCGACGCGCCACTGGCCCCTGCCACCCACTTGGATGGCCTTGAGTTCTCCGCTGCGCACCAAGGCGTATGCCTGCGGAGAGTTGATCTGAAGCTGTTCGGCGACATCAGCCAGGGTGAGGAATCGGGGCATGCATCCATTTTGCCACTGTTCGACCCACTTGCCGGGGTTATCCACAGTTGACGTAATTTGAGGCTTTTGGCTTTCGAAAGGGACCAACATGCGGTCAGAATAGGGGCCACTGGAGGTCGTCGCCGACTAACTATGCAATGGGGGAAGCAGGATGGGTGTAACTACCGCGGCCGCTGCAGCGCGGCTCAGGAAACCGTCATGGAGGGATCCGCGACTTTTGGTGGGGGTTCTCCTGGTCTTGGCATCACTGGCTGGAGTCATCGCCCTCGTTGGAAGCGCGGACCGTACCATCCAGGTGTATGCGGCGCGCGAGTCGATTGCCGTGGGCCAGAGAGTCAGCAAGGACGATCTTGCGATAGTCAAAGTCCGGCTCGACGACGTTGAGTCCAGTTACGTGACTCTCGCGGATGGCCTGCCCGAAGGAAAAGTTGCCGTTCAAAGAATTGCCAAGAACCAACTCGTTCCGCAGGAGAGTCTGGGGGCCGCGGACTCCCTGAACCGCAAACCTGTGGCGATCGCGATCCAGGAGTCACTGCCTTCCCAAGCGGTGGCAGGATCCCGCGTTGACGTTTGGGTAGCCCTCCCCGATGCGCGCAACGGTTTCGGCACGCCACAGTTGCTGTTGCCCGGTGCGGAGATCGCCCAGATCACGGAAGGCGCCTCCACGCTCGGGGCGTCCAAGGAGAAAGTGGTTCTGGTCCTAGTGACCGATGAGCACATGCCGAAACTTCTTGGAGCGCAGGCGAACAAAGCGAAGATAGCTGTGGTTTGGAATCCGGGCGGTGCCGGCACATGAGCATCCCCGTTGTCACAGTCGGGCAGTCCCGGGAGGACTTGGTGGGGGGGACTAGAGCGGCTCCATGGGCCGGTCACGGTAGTGCGCCGGTGCGGCGAACTCGCGGAACTTCTGGCTGTTTGCCAAAGCGGTCTCGCGCGTGCCGCGGTCATAGCCGAAGGCGCTGAGGAACTGACGGCATCGTTGGTCGACCGGCTGGCGGCTGTCGGAGTGTCCATCGTTGCCCTGAGCGACGACGCAGGGGAGGAGAGCCGCCTGCGGAGCATCGGCGTCGTGACAGCGTCGCTGGATGTTGATTCGGCAACTCTGGCTTCCAGGATCTCCGATGCCGTAGGCCAGCTGCCCGGACAAGGAAGGCGACGCGCGGAGCCTCGGGATTCCGAGTTTGCCGACACCGCCGCAGAACTCCGTCCCACCGAAGCGGCGGAAGAACCGGAACGGGCACCGGCAGGTGCTGGCCGGATCATCGCGGTCTGGGGGCCCACCGGGGCGCCGGGCAGGACTCTTGTGGCTGTCAACATTGCTGCAGAGCTGGCGGCTGAAGGCAAGTCAGTGATCCTTCTCGATGCAGACAGCTACGGGGCCAGTGTCGCGGCATCGCTGGGCTTACTGGACGAATCCGCCGGACTGGCACAGTCTTGTCGACTGGCGGATCAAGGATTGCTGGACGCCGAATCGCTCAAGCGGATCGCCGCGCCTGTCTTCGCCAAAGCTACTAGTTTCCGGGTTCTTACCGGCATTACGCGCGCGGACCGGTGGACGGAGCTCCGGGCTGGCGCGCTCTCCTCCGTACTTGAACTCGCCAAGGAGATCGCGGACGTCGTCGTGGTCGACGCAGGTTTCTGCCTTGAAGCCGACGAGGAACTCAGCTTCGACACCATGGCCCCTCGACGCAATGCCGCAACACTACGCAGTATCGAACTGGCGGACACCGTTTACGCCGTGGGCGCGGCCGACGCCGTCGGGGTTCCGCGACTCGTGCGTGGGCTCGCGGAACTTGAACGGGCAGTCCCGCACGCGGCTCCACGGGTGGTCCTGAACAAAGTTCGGGCAGCATCCGCGGGCCGGTCGCCCGAGCGTGAGCTCCGCGAAGCATGGGAACGGTACGGCCCCGGCCATGGCATCGAGGTATTCCTTCCATCCGATCCGGAAGCCTGCGACGCGGCGTTGTTGTCCGGTGCCGTGCTCTTCGAATCTGCCCCCGAATCTGCCTTGCGGCTAGCAATCGCAAAAATGGTCTGTGCACCTGTCCAGCAAAATGGCAAATCCTCTGTCGCATATTCCAGAGCAAGGCAACGCCTAAAGCGTTAGGCTCGCCATGTGGGCTGCAAGGACGCAGCAATCGAGATGTGATGGAGGCGTTTGTCGATGTCGTCAGGATCCAGCGTGGAGGATCGTTCTAAACCTGCAGTAGTCCGGGAAGGGTTCTTCGGAGACTACTACGAGCATCTCGCAGAGGAGGACGCCCGCGGATACGCTGCCGAGCAATTGACCTCCAGGGCAGCGGCCCACCGGGAAGCGGGACAGAGCCGAAAGCCGGGCACCGCCAAGGTCAAGATTGCCAACGAGGGTGATCGCAGCATTCTGTACATCGTCACAGATGACATGCCGTTCCTGGTGGACTCGGTGAACGCCGAACTCGTCCGCCAGAACTGCGCTATCCGGCTTGTCATGCACCCACTCTTCGTGGTTTCGCGTGACCACCTCACGGGCGACCTGTCCGACATTGCCCGGGTGCCGTCGAACATTGGCATCTCAAGCGGTGACACCGCGGCAATGCCGAATATCGCCCATCTGATCGCCCAAGGCGACAACGTCTCCCACATGGAGTCGTGGATCGCCGTCGAGGTTGACAGGGTGGCCGACGACTTCCAGAAGGAACTCGTGGACGGAATCCACCGCGTCCTGAACGACGTCCGCGCCGCCGTCGAAGACTGGCCCAAGATGCGCACGAAGGCGCTTGAGCTGGCATCATCCCTGGACAAGGTGGCCCACCCGGAAGACATCGCGGAGCTCAGGCAAGCGCAGGACCTTCTGCGTTGGTTGGACAACGGCAACTTCACGTTCCTCGGCTACAGGGAATACGACCTCATCACCGAGAACGGTGAAGACGTCCTTGAGTTGCGCGAAGAGAGCGGCTTGGGACTCCTGAGGGCAGGGGACCACCCGCACCAAATCCAGCACCTCACCGACGCCGGACGCAGGAAGGCGCGCGAGAAGCGTGCCTTGGTCATCACCAAAGCCAACTCGCGGTCCACCGTGCACCGTCCCGCATACCTGGACTACATCGGTGTCAAGAGCTTCGATGTTGCAGGCAACGTCAACGGTGAGCGCCGCTTCATCGGCCTCTTCGCCACGAGCGCGTACACCGGTTCCGTAAGGAACATCCCCATCGTTCGGGAAAAGGTCGACGCCGTGCTCCGCTCAGCCGGTTTCCCGCAGGACTCCCATTCCGGCAAGGACCTCGTCGGTATTCTCGAGACCTACCCGCGTGATGAACTCTTCCAGATCGAGACCGAGGATCTGGCCGCAACGGCTTTGGGTATCCAGCGTCTGCAGGAGCGGCGCCGCACCAAGCTCTTCCTGCGCCCGGATATCTACGGACGGTTCATGTCGGCACTGGTCTACCTGCCCCGTGACCGCTACACCACCAACGTCCGGCAGCGGATTGAGCAGGAGCTCCGCGAGACTTTCGAAGCCGAGAGCATCGACTACGAGGCCCGGATCACGGAGTCCGCACTCTCGAGGGTGTTCTTCCGTATCCGGCTGCCGCGGGAGGCTGAGCTTCGCGACGTCGACGCCGGTGAACTCGAAAAGCGGCTTGTCCGGGCTTCTCGGTCCTGGGCTGAAGGAATTGCCGAGGTGCTCCGCGAGAACACCAGCGGTTTGGATGCCGAGCGGCTGTCCGCCCTGTGGGCTGATGCGTTCCCCGCCGGCTACCGGGTCGACTACGAAGTCGAAGACGCACTCAAGGACATTGGCCGTTTCGAGAAGTATGCCGCCACAACCGACCGCGACGCCGTCGCTGTCCAGGCGGTCCCCGGAGTGCATGTCTATTTGCCCAGCGGCGCCGGCGAACTCCTCGAAGAGGATGCGCGCGTCAAGCTCTACCTCTTGGAACCCAAGAGCCTGAGCCAGATCCTGCCGTACTTCCACAATCTTGGCCTCGAGGTTCTCGACGAGCGACCATTCGAGATTGAGACTGCCGACCACCGCGACTTCTTCCTCTACGACCTTGGCCTGAAGTACCCCGCCGGTGTCGATCCCGTGGCCACGGGCCAGCTCTTGGCGGACTCCTTCAGTGCCGCAGTGACGGGTGCGGTGGAATCCGACAGTTTCGACCGGCTCGTACTCCGGGAAGGTATCCACTGGCGGCAGGTTGTCATGCTTCGCGCCTATGCGAAGTACATGCGCCAGATGGGGAACACCAACTCCTTCGAGTTCATTGCGGATACCCTTCTTGCGAACCCGGAGGTTGCACGCGGCCTGATTGACCTGTTCGGGGCCCGCTTTGATCCTTCTTCGCCTGACGCCGCGCGTCCGGCCCGCCAAGAGAGCGCCCGCGCCACATTGGCCGAAGCAATTGACCAGGTGGCTACGCTCGACGCCGACCGGGTCCTGCGGACGTTCGTCAACCTCATTGAGTCGACGCTGCGCACGAACTACTTCCAGGGCAAGTCGTACGTCAGCTTCAAGCTCGATCCCACCGCGATCGACGGCCTGCCGTTCCCGAGGCCCAAGTACGAGATCTGGGTTTACTCGCCCCGCGTTGAAGGCGTTCACTTGCGCTTCGGCAAGGTAGCCCGTGGCGGCTTGCGCTGGTCCGACCGCCGTGAAGACTTCCGGACCGAGATCCTCGGGCTGGTCAAAGCACAGACGGTCAAGAACGCCGTGATTGTGCCGACCGGCGCCAAGGGCGGATTCTTCGCGAAGCAACTTCCGGATCCGGCACTTGACCGCGCCGCGTGGATGGCGGAAGGCATCGAAAGCTACAAGACCTTCATCCGCGGCCTCCTCGACCTCACCGACAACCTGGTGACCACAGCGGACGGCGAGAAGATCGTGCCGCCGTCGGACGTCGTCCGTCAGGATGACGACGATTCGTACCTGGTGGTGGCCGCGGACAAGGGCACGGCAACCTTCTCGGACACTGCCAACGGCCTGGCCGCCGAGTATGGCTTCTGGCTGGGGGACGCATTCGCTTCCGGTGGTTCCATCGGATACGACCACAAGGCCATGGCCATTACGGCCCGAGGTGCATGGGAGTCGGTCAAGCGACACTTCAGCGAGCTGGACCTTGACACCCAGACTGAGGAATTCACCGTGGTTGGCGTCGGCGACATGTCCGGCGACGTGTTCGGCAACGGGATGCTGCTCTCCAAGCACATCCGCCTGCTGGCCGCCTTCGACCACCGCCACATTTTCCTCGACCCGACGCCGGATGCGGCTTCGTCCTTCGCCGAACGGCGGCGTCTCTTCGAGCTGCCCCGTTCTTCCTGGGATGACTACGACCGCTCGCTCATCAGCGCAGGTGGCGGGGTCTTCCCCCGCCAGGCCAAGGTCATCCCGATCTCGCCGGAGGTCGGCAGGTCCCTCGGCCTGCCGGACGGAACGGTCCAGCTGAGTCCTCCGGAACTTCTGCGTGCAATACTCCTGGCTCCGGCCGATCTCCTGTACAACGGCGGGATCGGAACGTACGTCAAGGCCAGCACCGAGTCCCACGCCGAGGTGGGGGACAAGGCAAACGACGTCATCCGCGTCAACGGGCGCGAGCTTCGGGTCAAGGTTGTCGGCGAAGGCGGCAACCTCGGAATGACGCAGCGCGGACGCATCGAGGCCGCATTGCAAGGCGTCATCCTCAATACCGATGCGATCGACAACTCTGCCGGCGTGGATTGTTCCGACCATGAGGTCAACATCAAGATCTTCGTGGACCGGATGGTTGCCGCCGGGAAGCTGGACGTTTCCGAGCGCACATCGTTCCTCGCCGACATGACCGACGAGGTCGGGCGCCTTGTGCTCGAAGACAACATCGATCAAAACATCCTGTTGCTCAACGACCGCACACGCGTCGCCGAATGGAGCCCGAGCTACGAGCGCCTCATGGACTGGTTGGAGAAGTCCGCCGACCTCAAGCGGGACCTTGAAGCGCTACCGACCACCGACACTCTTCGTGAGCGGCTGGAACAGGGCCAGGGCCTGACGTCCCCGGAACTGTCTGTCCTCGCCGCATATGCCAAGATCGAATTGGGCTCGGCCTTGCGCGAAAGCGATCTGGCGGATGATCCCTGGTTCCGTAAGACGATTCGCTCCTACTTCCCGAAGCAGCTCCGCGAACGTTTCGACGCCGAACTGGACACCCATCCCTTGCGTCGTGAAATCGTCGCGACCGTGGTGGCCAACGACATGATCAACCTGGGCGGCATCACCTTCGCCTTCCGCACCATGGAGGAGACTTCGGCTACCGAGGTCGCCGTCGCGAAGGCGTTCGTGGCCCTTCGAGAGATCTACGAACTCGACTCGATGGTGCGGGAGCTCAATGCCTTGCCTGCTTCGTTCCCCACGGAACACTGGAGCACCGTCCACCTCGACATCCGAAGGCTCCTGGACCGCGCCGTTCGCTGGTTGCTCAGCCAAGGTAACGCGTCGAAGCCGATCTCGGAGATCGTCGCCGAATTCAAGCCGATGATGGACCCGATGCGGGCCAGGGTACTCGACTACCTACGCGGCAGCGACAAAGAGCGCGTCACCGCTTGGCTTGAAAAGGCGCGTGCGTGGGGCCTGCCGGATGAGCTTGCCCATCGCTGGGCCGAGCTCTTCGAGAGCTTCGTGCTCCTGGACATCGCCAAGATCGCGCAAAGCCGGGAAGCCCGTGTGGAAGAAGTCAGCCACGTCTACTACACGGTGTTCGACCGCTTCCACGTCGATTCATTGCTGGAGCGAATCACAGCACTGCCGCGCGATGACAGGTGGCAAGCTCTTGCCCGTGCAGCCCTGCGCGACGACCTCTACTCGACCGTGGCGGACATGACGACGTCAGTGCTCGAATCTACCGACGACGCCGGACTGGACGCCGAGGCTCGTTTGCGGGCTTGGGAGGATCTCAACGCCGAGCAGTTGGGACGCGCGAAGAGCATGTTTGACGAGGTCAACGCGTTGGAGGCCGACGACATGGCCTCTCTGTCGGTAGCATTGAGGCTCTTGAGGTCAATCGTTCGACGCTAGGGACAAGCCCCGGCGTTATATGGAGGTGCAGTGGCAATCTTTACAGACCCCATCAGGGAGCACGCTGATTTCGGGCCTGGAGATGCCGAATGGCTGCACCTCCTGGTCGGCGACTGGCAGATGGTCGCCGACCTGGCGTTCGCGGACTTGGCCCTATGGTTTCCGCACCCTGAATTCGGTTACATCGCGCTTGCCCACGTCAGGCCGTCGACGAGCCACACCGTGTTTCATGCGGACTTCGTCGGGGAAGGCATCCGCTCGGATCTGCGACCGATAGTCGACAAGGCGTGGTCCAGCCGCTCCATCGAACGATCCAGCGAAACAAGCTGGAGCAGCGAGATGGCCTTGCGGGTAGAAGCGGTGCCCATGGTCAGGAACGGACGGACCCTTGCGGTCGTCACATCCCATATGGACCTTTCCAGTTCACGGATGCCTTCACGCCTGGAACTCACGTACAGGCAATGCGCCTACGATCTGCTCCGCATGGGAACGCTGGGACTGTGGCCGGACTTCGCTTCGCCGACGGGTTCCCGCCGCGGCGCTCCCCGCGTGGGTGACGGCCTCATCAGGCTCGACGCCGACGGCATCGTGCAGTATGCGAGTCCGAACGGCGTCTCCGCGTTCCGCCGCCTCGGCGAGGTGGAAACCTTGGAAGGGCGGTCCCTCGCGGAAGTAACCGCAGGACTCCTCAAGGACCGGCGGATGGTGGACGAGACGTTGCCGCTGGTCGTGACCGGTCGGATGCCGTGGAGAAGCGAAATCGAGTCCCGCGGAGTCAGCTTGTCACTGCGCGCGATTCCGTTGCGCGATGAAAAGCATCGCTTCGGTGCCTTGGTTTTGTGCCGCGACGTCTCCGAGCTGCGACGCCGCGAGCTCGAGCTGGTGACGAAGGACGCGACGATTCGTGAAATCCACCACCGTGTCAAGAACAACCTGCAGACAGTGGCTGCTTTGCTGCGCATGCAGTCGCGGCGGATGGTCAGCGATGAGGCGAAGCAGGGCCTGGAGCAGGCAATGCGGCGAGTGGCGACGATTGCGCTGGTGCACGAGACGCTTTCGCAGGGGCTCACTCAGAGCGTTGATTTCGACGAACTCATCGGACGTCAGTTCCGGCTTTCGGCGGAAGTAGCGTCCCCTTCGCAGCACGTCCGGACCGAGCGCGCCGGCCTGTTCGGGGAATTGCCGAGCGACTTCGCCACGCCTCTTGCGTTGGTTATCAATGAGCTCGTGACAAATGCCGTGGAGCACGGTCTTGAAGGACGGGCCGGAACAGTATGGCTGATGGCCGATCGTTCCACGGGGGAGCGCGGCGATGAACTCCTGACGGTGACGATTGCCGATGATGGGGTCGGTCTGCCCGAGGGGTCCTACACGGAGGGCCTCGGCCTTCAGATTGTGCGGACACTTGTCACGAGCGAGTTGGGTGGCAGCATCCAGTGGATGCCGCGCGACGGCGGTGGCACCGCCGTCGAGATCGTCCTGAACCTGGTGCGAAGCTGATGCCGGCCGCTCGCGACGCGCTCTGTCGGTAGACGCGACAGACATACGAAGATGGCCCGGACCTTTCGGTCCGGGCCATCTTCGTATGTTCTCTTTGCCTCAGGCGCTGTGCTTTGTGGGTCCCAGACGCTTAGGAAGCGCGGCGGGCGCGGGCGGCGCGGCGCTTGAGCGCGCGTCGCTCGTCCTCGCTCATACCGCCCCAGACGCCAGCGTCCTGGCCCGATTCAAGCGCCCACTGAAGGCATGTGTCCACGACGGGACAGCGGCGGCAGACACTCTTCGCTTCCTCGATCTGGAGAAGCGCAGGGCCGGTGTTGCCTACTGGGAAGAAAAGCTCCGGGTCCTTGTCAAGGCAGGCTGCGCGGTTACGCCAATCCATGCTGATCAGTCACTCCATTCGTGAGTACTAGTTAAGCCTTTTGTGAAAATATTCACGAGAGGCTTCATAGGAAAGGGGACCCATTGGGCCCCCTTGGTCGTCTGAGTCAAGCGTGTCATGTTAACGCCATGTAAACAAGGGGTTCAAGCCTTTGAAACCGTGAGCGATGCATCACACTGGCCGCCGGGCTACTCACAGGTATTCGACTATGTCCGGTAGTGTGCCAGTGTGTCAAGACCCCCTCTGAACCCTAACCATGACCCAGCAGCGCCCGGCGACGACAGCCGAGGGACCGGCCGCGACAACTTTGGCCGGACATCCGGCGGAGGAACGCGTCCCGTAGGAATCGTTGTTATTTCGATCGTGGTTGTGCTGGAAGCCCTCGCACTATTGACCGCCGGGGTGCTGTATATATACGAGTTGGTGACTGGTGCTCCGGTGGCCTCATTCTGGGGAGCCGTGTTCACCCTGGGCCTCCTGCTGGCCTTTTCTGCGTTGCTGTTTGCCGTGGGACATTTCCTGTTCCGTGGCTACCGCTGGACCCGGGCGCCAGCGTTGGTTGCCCAACTGTTCGCCCTGACGATCGGCTTTCCCACTTTGACTGGAGGGCTGGTTCTCGCCGGTCTTGCCATGGTGGTGCCGGCTTTGGCCGGGATTGTCTTCTTGTTCGACAAGCGGGTCATTGCCTTCGCGTCCCGAGCGGGCGGATCCCGCGCCGCCCTCTGACCGTTTTCACTTTGGTGCGGCTTCCGAGTCCGGTGCTACTTCCGAGTCCGGAGCGGCGACCTGGAGGGCACGTGTTTGTCCGTTCTCGATGAGAACAGCACGACCCGGCGGTGCCGCGTGTTCAATGTCGAGGCGCACGCCGAAGAAGTCCCCGGCTGTAGGCGAGCCATTGCCCAGAAGAATTCCGCTTCCGTGGTTTCTGGCCAGGGAGGCAAGGGGCGTCCGGTGCAGAAGGGCCGGGCTGTGACCCGCAGTTGCGACGACGGAGAAACCCATACCGGGAAGTTCGGCCAGGAGAATACCGGTTTCGATGCTGAGGCGTTCGGCGTCGTCCACGAGGGGGACGACTTCCGGACCCACGAGCTTGCGGCTGGCGTCCCGGTGGAATTCGGCCCAAAAGGCATCAGGATCGGCACCTTGGGGTAGCGTCCGCCATTCACGGCCTGGATTGAGCTGAGCCAATGAGGTGAGCAAGGACGACTTGCCTGAACCCGGGGTACCGAGAGCGAGGAGGACGGCTGATCGCGGCAGTGTGATCCAAACAGGTTCGTTTTCGTCCCCTCCCACGCCGATGAGCACCGATCCCGGCCCGCGAGCGGGGGAATGGGCGACGGCTTCTGTTTGGTTGTCCGCCGCGAGATCCGAAGCGCGGATGAGTTGCGGCAAGGGATCCACCCGGAATGGGTGCCGACCAGGCTGACAGGGCACACAGTACGGCCAGGCCGCATTTGGCAGGGGTGCCACTAGCTGGGCGACTGCAGTGTCGACTTCTATGAAGTTGCCGCCCACGACGGCCCGACCCCTCAGGGCCTTCATTGCCGCGAAACGGGGCCACGCCAACCGCCCTTCTTCTGTGGTTCCGGCGGGAAAGTATGCGCGGTTGGGGATTGACGCGAACATGCGCGACGCCGTCAGTTCGCGGTCGCCCGTGACAAGAACGGCCAGTCCTGACTTCGGTCCATCGCGGACGATTGCATGGACAAGGTCTTCGGCCCAGGCCAGGGGCCCTGCGCGCAACTCAGAGACCCACGAACCCCAGCTTGATATGACGAGGAAAAGAGGGACTTGCCCGACGACGGTCCCTAGGGATTGCCGCGCCGACATTTCGGCCGCGAGCCTCTCCAGGATGCGGACGCCCCTTCTGATGTCGTTGACGGTGGCAACCGCACCCACGCGTCCCTGGGCTCCCACATCAGTGAACAAGCCGTCTCCGTCAAGGACGTAGAGATGGAGTTCCTCCGCACCTCCAACAAGTTGCGCCGCTGTTGCCCGACAGGCATCTTCAATTCCGCTTCCAGAAGGGCCAACGAGTCCAAGATTCCCGTGGACGAGCGGACTCCAGCACAGGCCGGCGACTCGTTGCTGCGTCGGGAAGTCGGCCAAGCCAAGGTAGGCCGTCGGGCCTGCCCTCGTTCTGCTTGCCGCGTGCTTGCTTGTCGTTGCCGTCCTGCCAAGGGATTCGGGAAACGGGATGGACTCAGGAAGGGGATGTGCAACAGGTGTCCGGAGCGGTCTACCCCCGTGGACGTCCCAAACCCGGTTGATTGCTTTGATGATGGGGCGGGCGGCTTCCGCGGGCGTTGCCTCCACAGCCTGAGTCTCTGCCTCGGCGCTTTCGAACCAACCGCTGAAGCGGAGCGACCCTGCCGCCGGCCGGGCAATGGTCTTCGTGAGTGACGGGGCCTTTTCGCTACCGGAGAGAGTCGCTGACTGAAAGGGCTCGGCATCTTCCACTCCGCGGACCATGTACGCGCGGCCAGGCAGGGACACGGGAATCGATGCCGCTGCGGCCGAGTTGATGACGTCCCGGGATTCCATTTCCGATTGGACGCGAAGAGCAATGCTGGTGGTGACGTTCGCCCGGATGTCCGCACTCAGTGCACCCTGTGGACGTTGGGTTGCCATGATCAGGTGGATGCCCAGAGACCGGCCCAGGGTGGCGATCCGCATCAATTCGGCCAAGGCATCAGGGGCGTCTTCAATGAGCATCCTGAATTCGTCGATCACAAGGACCAGACGGGGCAGCACTGGAAATTGGTTTCTTCGTCCCGTTGCTGCCCCACCCCCGGTTCCCCCGACGTTGGCCCAGTATGCGGGCAAATCAGGGACACCGGCCTTCGCGAGGATCCCCTCCCGCATCCGAACCTCGGCACGGAGGGACGTGAGGGTACGTTCGAGCTCGTGTTCACTGAGGTCCGTGAGCATTCCGACGCATTGCGGGAGGTCGACCAATGGCCCGAGTCCCGAACCTCCCTTGAAATCAACAAACAGGAAGTTGACCCGGTCCGGGCTGTGGGTCAGCGAGATCGCCGACACTATTGTGCGCAGAAGTTCGGACTTGCCCGATCCCGTTGTTCCAGCAACGAGGAGATGCGGGCCATCCGAAACCAGGTCCAGGGACCGGGGACCGTCGGCTCCTCGTCCGATGACCGCTGAAAGCCCTCTGCGTACTGAAGAAGCGTGCCAGCGGGTTGCGATGTCAGAGGGCTCAAAGGGAAGCAGGTCAGCCAGCTGGCAGGTAGACGGGACAAGCGGCGCCCTTTCTGCCGTAAGGCCGGGCGCTCTTGCCAAGGAGCGACAGTAGAGGTCAAAGACCGAGCGCGGGACAAGGTCAGGATCGAATTCCGTCTCTGAAAGACACGAGCGGAGGACTGCGCGCCTGTTCCACAGATCGACTACGTAATCGCTTTCATCGCCGCTCGCCGAGCGTTGGAAGATTCTCCAGCCAGACTCGATCGCCGCTAACCGGAGTGGGCCGACGGCGGGATCCTGTTCGGGCCCCACCAGAAACAGTGCTCCTGATCTTTCCGCGGGCGCCGAAAGAACAGCTGCTGCTGAAGAGGCGTCCGTGGTCAAGGTAACGCGGGGGAGGAAACGGGCGCTGGACGGCAAGAAGGCAATCGGTCCGTGTATGAGGACAGGAACGTTGGTCGCGCTGGGAAAGGCCGCCAGCTGCATGAGCAGAAAGCTGAACATTCCTTCCACGATGGCGTCAGGTCCCGTGAGTGAAACTGCTTGGATAGAGGGATCCAGGGCCACCGGCACCGGGCCCAACTGAGGTGGCTCGAAGCTTGGATCCGCGGGATCGAGTGCAACCAAGGCGTTCTGCACACTGGTTCCGAGCCGGAGCCAGATATCGCGGCGGACCACCGTTCCTTCCGTTGTACTGGTTTTTGGGGGCGTAAACTGCATTCGCCCGAGTTCTCCTGAGGAGGAAGCAGTTGAGCTGACGGCATAGGCGAGCTCCGCAGCGGACGGTGAGCATCGCCGTCGTCGGGCTCGGTCTTGTTCGACGGCCGCCGCGATCGCGGCAGCCAGAAGGCGGCGCTCACGTCTTCCCGATATTGCCGGGGCAAGGACCGCGATGGCAGAAATTGCGGTGAATCCAAGGAACATCCACATGCCAGTGGCGAGTGCCATTCCAACTCCCAGCAGGAACGGAAGTCCGGCCGTGAGGAGAAGTTGCGTGCGGTTGCCGGCATCGTGGCGCCGAAGAACCACAATCGGCTCGGCGACGCCCAGGCCAGCTGCCCCCAGGGAATCCGCTCCGAATTCTTCGTTGCCGAAGACCACTGACATGACGGAGCCGCCACAACGGATCGTGGAAGCGGTTGAGAGAGAAGAGGAGCGGACTTTGCGTCCATCGACCATTGTTCCGTTAGCGCTGTTGTTGTCCCTTATTGTGACTGCTGTCTCGGAGATCGTCAGCACGGCGTGAACCCGGGAAACATCAGGATCCGGGAGGCAAATGTCCGCGTCGCTCCTGCCGATCCTGTAACTGCCACGTTCCAGTGGAATCACCAGGCCCGCGGCAGGTCCGGCGTGCACGAGCAAGGACAGAGCCGCGGGACCGCGTTTGCTGTTAGGGGTATCCCGTGCCTCCGGATCGGCCCCGTCGACCAACACAGCTCCGGACATGAGCGGCGCCGAGCCAACGGCGAGACCGCCGAGCGGTAGCCCATCGACCGTCAGTCTCGCAGTTCCGAACTCGGCCGCCACGGCGGCCTCGACGACGGCGCCGGGGGTGCCGTTGCCCACGGCTATGGCGAGCTCGACGGGTTCACCTTGCCGTAAGGCCCCTGGGGCCCGGACGAGGGTGCAATGGAGTGTCACTGTGTCCGCTCCTTCGGCTCGCGCGACTGCTGTTCATCCACGATATTTGGGATGTGGGCCGGGTGTTCTTGGGCAGTTGGCCTATGTGGAAAACGCCGTGCTCGCGGGGCAGCGAACGGCCGCGGCGGCAATTGGATGCGGCATCTCAGGTAGGCTTGACCTGCAGCCAATGCAGATCATTAGGCTGCCCGCATTCGAACCAGGAGTATTTGTGACCGCTGACCTCGTCATCGTCGGGTCGGGCTTTTTTGGCCTGACAATCGCAGAACAGGCCGCCACTGAGCTGGGCTTGAAGGTTGTTGTCATTGACCGCCGGCACCACATCGGTGGCAACGCCTACAGCGAAACGGAAGAGCAGACAGGAATCGAGGTGCACCGCTATGGCGCGCATCTCTTCCACACTTCAAACGAGCGAGTGTGGGAGTATGTCAACCGGTTCACGACCTTCACAAACTACGTGCACAAGGTGTACGGCGTGCACAAGGGCGAGGTCTACTCCCTTCCCATCAACCTGGCTACAATCAACCAATTCTTCCGTGCCAACCTGACTCCGGGCCAGGCGCAGGACCTGATCAGGGAGCAGGCTGGCGAACTCGCGGGAACCGATCCTCAGAATCTCAATGACAAGGGCATCCAGCTGATCGGCCGCCCGCTGTACGAGGCATTCATCAAGCACTACACCGGCAAGCAGTGGCAGACGGACCCCAAGGATCTCCCGGCGGGCATCATTTCGCGTCTTCCTGTCAGGTACAACTACGACAACCGGTACTTCAACGACAAGTACGAGGGCCTGCCGACCAACGGGTACACGGCGTGGATCGAGAAGATGGCCGAGCACCCGAACATCGAAGTTCGCCTGAACACGGACTTCTTTGACGAATCACAGGAGTATTCAAAGAACAAAGTTGTCGGCAAAATTCCGGTCGTCTACACAGGACCTGTGGACCGCTACTTCGACTTTGTCGCTGGCGATCTGTCCTGGCGCACCATCGATTTCGAAGAAGAAGTCCTGGACATGGGCGACTTCCAGGGAACGTCCGTTGTCAACTACAACGACGACGACGTCCCGTTCACCAGGATCATCGAGCCGCGCCATTTCCACCCGGAGCGTGGCTACCAGACGGAGAAAACCGTCATCATGCGCGAATTTTCCCGGTTCGCCGAAAGCGGCGATGAGCCGTACTACCCGATCAACACCCCGGATGACCGCGAAAAGCTGCTGAAGTACCGCGATCTCGCAGCCGCTGAAAAGGACGTGCTGTTCGGCGGACGCCTCGGCACCTACAAGTACCTCGATATGCACATGGCCATCGGTTCTGCCCTGTCCATGTTTGACAACAAGATCCGTCCGCACTTCGAAAGCGGCGCAGAAATTGAAAGCGGAGGAGTGGACGCATGAGCGTTTCAACAGAGCCCATGAACCAGGGCGCTACGCCCGGACTGGGCGAAGATTGGCAGACCGTCCATCGTGTTGTCTTTCCGACGGACGGCGACACCGACACCCTTCCGCTGTACCTGGACTTTAACGCAGCCCAGCGAGTTGTGTCTGAAGAATCGCAGACATCCAAATCCGGTTCGGGCGTCACTGCCGTTACGTCGAGCGGGGCAAAGATCCGCTCAGACTTCATCGAGAACCGGCGCCAGCTGCACTTGCCGGCCTATCGGCGGCTTTCCTTCGGAACGTACTTCAATGCGTTCCCCGCGAGCTACTGGCGGGCGCACACGGATATCACCAGTGTGCGCCTCACGGTCGCGGTCGACGCACCGGCAACCGTTGTCATTCTTCGGTCCAGTGCGAGGGGTACTTCCAACAGGGTTGAAAGCATCAGCGTAGACGCAGGACGGCCGGTAGACGTCGTCCTGCCGTTGGCCAACTTCGGCGACGGCGGCTGGTACTGGTTTGACCTCGTGGCTTCATCTGAGCAGGTCAAACTCCTTGGCGCCGAATGGTCCGTAAAGAAGCCTGAAGGATTCGAGGCCGGCACCGCCACGGTAGCGGTAACCACTTTCAACCGCCCCGATTTCTGCGTCAAGCACCTATCGACATTTGCCGATTCCCCCGAGCTTCTCGAGGTGATGGACCGGCTCCTGATCACGGACCAAGGTACGCAGAAGGTACGGGACCAGGAAGGCTTCGAAGAGGCAGCCGCTCGACTCGGGGACAAGTTCGGACTCATTGAGCAGGGCAACCTCGGTGGTTCGGGTGGTTTTGCGCGCGGCATGCACGAGACGGTTGAAGACGGCCGGAGCAAGTACGTCCTGCTGTTGGACGATGACGTGATCATCGAAACAGAGGGCGTGTTGCGCGCTATCAACTTCGCTGACTTCACGCGGAAGCCGTCGATCGTGGGCGGTCACATGTTCAACTTGTACGAACGCTCGGTGATGCACAGCTTCGGCGAGGAAGTGAACGAGTACAAGTTCCAATGGGGCGCGGTCGAGAGCACAAAAGAAGCGCATGACTTTTCCGCGAGCAACCTTCGCACCACGCCGTGGATGCATCGCCGGATCGACGTGGACTTCAACGGCTGGTGGATGTGTTTGATCCCGACCAGTGTTCTCCGCGACATCGGACTGTCTCTTCCGGTATTCATCAAGTGGGACGACGCCGAATACGGCATCCGGGCCCGCCGCCACGGCTACCCGACAGTCACCCTCCCGGGGGCCGCTGTCTGGCACATGCCGTGGACTGAAAAGGATGACACCATCGACTGGCAGGCCTACTTCCACCAGCGAAACCGCTGGCTTGCCGCCCTGGTCTACTCGCCCTACAAGAAGGGCGGATTCCTGCCGCGCCAGAGTTTCATGGTGGATGTCAAGCACTTGTTGTCGATGCAGTACTCGGCGGTCGAGCTTCGCTTGGACGCCCTTGAGGACCTGCTCAAGGGACCTTCGCACTTGCACCAGACAATTCGGACCAAGCTCCCCGAAATTCGTGCGCGACGTGCGGACTTCGATGATGCCCGGATCACAAAAGAGGTAGCAACCTTCCCGCAAGTAAGGCGCGTGAAGCCACCCAAGCGTGGAAAGAAGCCGTCTTCCCCGAAGTCAATTTTCGCTGCCCTCGCGACAGCTGCATCAGCAGGGGTTCGTCAGGTGCAAAGCGTAAGGCCGGGAGCCCTGGAGCACCCAGAGGCCCTCGTTCCGGCAATGGATGCCCGCTGGTGGCGACTGTCCCAGCTGGACTCGGCAATTGTCTCGTCCGCGGACGGAACCGGTGCATCTTGGTACAAGCGCCATCCTGAGCATTTCCGCAATATGATGGCCCGCAGCATCAAGCTCCACCAG
The DNA here is from genome assembly GCF_056397865.1 of Arthrobacter sp. 05L417. Taxonomy (NCBI): domain Bacteria; kingdom Bacillati; phylum Actinomycetota; class Actinomycetes; order Micrococcales; family Micrococcaceae; genus Arthrobacter; species Arthrobacter sp. 05L417. The sequence continues at coordinate 8,983 of NZ_JBFTOG010000001.1, read as the reverse complement.
CAACTTCTCCAGGACTGGGAAAAGCTTTCCGAGGAGTATTCCCGGAGCCTGCCCGAGTTCACGTCGCAGCAGGCGTGGCGCGAGACTTTCGACGCGGTGACCACCACGACTCCGCAGGAAAAGGCCAACGGGTGACAACTGCGAGTGGCTTCAGCGAGACCGCCCCTCTCGTCCGTCCGGGCGTCGGGGGCGGGCTCGCGGACGTGTTCAGACAGCGATTCCTGCTCAAACTCCTTGTTCGGAAAGAACTGCAGATCCGCTACAAGGGCTCGGTTCTTGGGCTGCTTTGGTCCTACGTAAAGCCGGGCGTTCAGTTCCTCGTCTTTTACATTGCCTTGGGCGTATTTCTAGGACTTGAGAAGAGCGCTCGAAACCCGGACGGCCTGGCCAACTACGCAGTGTACTTGTTCTCCGGAATCGTCCTGATCAACTTTTTCACGGAGGCGCTCAGCAACGCTGCACGTTCCATAGTGGGCAACGGTGGCCTCATCAAGAAGATCTACCTGCCGCGTGAGCTATTCCCCGTTGCCTCTGTCTGGGTTTCGGCCGTACATTTCATTCCGCAGTTGATTGTCCTGGTTGTCGCCTGTGTCTTCGCAGGGTGGCACCCGAGCCTGCTGCAGCTCGTCGCAGCCGTCGCGGGTTTCGTGATCGTAGCTATGTTGGCTACCGGTTTAGGCCTCCTCTTTGGCTCTGCGAATGTCTATTTCAGGGACTCCGAGAACATCGTGGACATGCTGCTGATGGTTGCGACGTGGACCTCTCCCATCATGTACTCGTGGACCATGGTGCAGAGCAAACTCGGCGCGAGCTGGTACGCCGTTTACCAAGTCAATCCCATTACGATCGGCGTGGAGGCGTTTCATTATGCCTTCTGGCTTCCAACCACCGATGAAACGGCCCCCATGCCGCCGAATCTTCTGCCCCTTTGGGTCCCTGTGGGAATCGTGGTTTCCCTTGCAGTTCTCGTTCTCGGCCAGTGGGTATTCCGCAGGCTTGAGGGCCGATTCGCGCAGGAGCTGTGACGATGTCTGTTGCAATCGAAGTCCAGAAACTGAATAAGCAGTTCGTGCTGAGGCATACGCGCTCCCTCAAGGAAGCAATTGTCTGGCTTGTCACCGGCCGTAAGGGCGACATCTCGAAGAAGTTCCACGCTCTTCACAATGTCGATCTTGAAATCCAACAAGGTGAGACTGTGGCGTTGTTGGGCTTGAATGGGTCCGGCAAGTCCACGCTGCTCAAGCACATTTCAGGTGTCATGTTGCCCGATAGTGGATCTGTGCGCACGCGGGGCAGAGTTGCCGGCCTTATCGAGGTAGGCGCCGGGTTCCATCATGACCTGTCGGGCCGGGAGAACGTCTACCTGAACGGCGCGATCTTGGGGATGACTGAAGCTCAGATCGACGAACAATTCGACTCCATCGTGGAATTTTCCGAGATCGGCGAGTTCATCGACACGGAGGTCAGGTTCTATTCATCTGGAATGTACCTTCGCCTGGCGTTCTCAGTCGCCGTTCACACAGATCCGGAGGTTTTCCTCGTGGACGAGATACTGGCAGTTGGAGACGAGCCGTTTCAGCGCAAGTGCCTCGCCAGGATCAAGGAGCTTTCCGCGGCAGGGAAGACCCTCGTCGTGGTCAGCCACGACCTCGAACTCGTGTCCCGCATTTGCGATCGAGGTGTGGTGCTCAAACACGGAAATGTCGTGTTTGACGGAGCCATCGATGAGGCTGTGGCGCAGCTACGCAGCCAAGTCTAAGCGCGTGAGAGAGTCCAAGACGCCCCGCCTATGGCGGGGCGTCTTGGCGTTGAGGTGGTCACGAATCATCCGGGCGCGGGCTTCCTCAGAGGCCTGCGGAGCTCGGCCTCGGAGGAAGCTGCCTCTTCAAACTAACCGCACGCGGTTACTTTGAAGAGCTTCGCCTCACCGACCTGCGCTAGTAGCTGGAAACCTGGAGTCGCTTTCTCAATCAAGAGTCCCTTGAATCCGTGGTCCTCTCCATGAACCTCTTGGGTTCCAAAATTCAAAGCATAGCCGACGCCGGTCGCATGGACTGCCTTGCACACCTCAGGGTCGCTGACAGCGTCACGGAGGCGATCGTTCACCACGAGGACCGCGGGCGTGTACGTCGTAAGGGTGTGCTTGGATGTTGTGTTTCTGTCGGCAAGGGCGAAGGCCATTGCCGAGCCATTCCAAGGATTGACCGCAATTGTGGCATTTTGTGGCACGTACTTGTCGAGCTCGTCAAGAAGAGCCATTTCGTCTTGATTCACTAGGGGAGCGCTGGGAGTCGTCGAGTAGATGTTGCGAGCAGAGGTTATGGAACTACCCAAAGGAAGCGTTTGAAACACAAGGGCCATGGCGAGCAGCACTACAGGCAGGACGATCGCACCAACAACCTGCACTCGGTCCCGTGTTCCGAACCACTTACTTCGAGTCTCCCGGCTAGAGAACCACCAGAGCTGGCACCTTTTGATCAGCCAGGCTAGACCGATCGCTGATAGGGGTACTGCCACAATCGGCAGCAAGGCCGCCAGGCGGTAGCTGTCGTTGTACCAGACACCGGTCAGCACATTCCGGAACCACGGGTCTGGACCGGCGGAGACGACCACAAACAACACGGCAGAGACGAGAAACGACACCAAGAACCACAAGTTATGCCGTCTCCGCGCAAGGACGGCGATTCCCAAAAGCATTAAGCCGCTCACTGCCCACGCAGGAGCGTGATGCATCGGCGAGTTTGTCATGACTTCTCCGACCGCCTGGCCAACAGTCTGGACCGGCTTCCAGCCGGACGCCTCCGCCGGCGGCCGGATCAGCTTCCACATGACCGCCATGACTGCAAAAGCGACCACCAATCCCACGCCGAAGACGATGATGCCCCGGTAACCGAGAGCTCGCCTACGTTGTCGAACGCAGTATCGAACATAGCTGAAGAGCAAAATCGGCGCTGACAGGGCCACGAGAGACATGAGCCCGTTTGGATGCGCAATTGCGAGTCCTGCTGCAAGGCTGGGTGCTAGGGCGAAACGGGCGAGGGCCGGTATCCTCCTGATGTCGCCGGCCGCGAAAAACACGGCCACGGCAGCCAACGCCGTCGGCAGCATACTCAGCGCGAGGAAGTTCGGGTAGAGGACGCCAAAATCCAACAACAGCAGGGGGAAAGCACTAAACCCTGCCGCGAGAAGACCGGCGGCACCAACAACGTAGCCGTTTCCTTTGGTGACGACTTGCGTCAGGAACATGCAGCCGAGGGGCCACACTACGGCTGCAATGCAGATGTTTAGGACGTTTGCCGCAACGCTGATCGGAGCTCCGGTGATTTGCACAACGAGGGACGCCAAGTCATGCCAAGCCGCAGGGTAGAAGTACGGCGGATTGTCCCCGTTTGTCATGCTCGTGAGGGTCAAGGACGAACCGTTGCCGGTGTCAAGGATGTAGCGGACCGCGTTGAGGTGGAACACGTTGTCAAACGTCTGCGATATGTTGTCCGGCCGGCCGAAAGCCTGGTGGAGTTCGCTTGCGATAGAAAGGCTGCCGACGAGGAAGCCGGTTACCGCGACATATACAGCGGGTGTGGGCCGCTTGAATTGGAGCCGTGATGGTGCGGCGAGTCGGTCGCGGGTGAGGTAGCTCGCTGCGAAGAGAAGAGCCGCCAAGACCAAGGCAGCGACGACGGCTGGTGCCAGGGACCACGAGAGACCCATGTAGGGAAGGACAATGGCAGTAGCGGCGACGGTAAAGACACTGAGCACCGGTGCCACCGCAAGGAAGGTCAGGCCACGGAGGCGCAGCGACGCTGCAATCAAGCTCCCGGGTATAAAGAGCACTGCCAAGCTGGCAAGAAAAACGGGAAGCGTTGAATACCAACTCAATTGGACCCCACCTGTAACTTAAGGACGTGCGACGACGGGCGAATGTTGAGCCCTAGTCGTCGAGGAGCCCGAGCAAATACTGGCCGTAGCCGCTTTTTACCAGAGGCTCGGCGCGTTGGCGGAGTTCGTCGTCGGTCAGGAAGCCTTGGCGCCACGCGATTTCTTCGGGCGCGCCAATCTTCAGGCCCTGACGGTTCTCGACAGTACGGATGAAGTTGGAGGCGTCGTTGAGGTCGTTGAATGTTCCTGTATCCAGCCACGCAGTGCCGCGGGGAAGGATTTCGACGTGAAGCTTTTCCTTCTCGAGGTACGTGCGGTTCACATCCGTGATTTCAAGTTCTCCGCGTGCTGAGGGCTGCAGGTTCTTGGCAATGTCGACGACGTCGTTGTCATAGAAGTACAGACCCGGAACGGCGTAATGGGACTTGGGCTTGGCGGGCTTCTCCTCAAGGGAAATAGCCTTCCCGGTCTCATCAAATTCCACGACACCGTACGCTTTGGGGTCGCCAACCCAGTAACCGAAGACCGCGCCACCGTCGATGTTGGCGTGTCGGCGCAACTGCGTCCCCATACCTTGGCCGTAGAAGATGTTGTCACCGAGGACGAGGGCGACGGTATCGCTTCCGATGTGGTCCGCACCAAGGATGAATGCCTGGGCAAGGCCGTCGGGGGACGGCTGCTGAACGTAGCTGAGGTTGATGCCGAACTGCGAGCCGTCGCCGAGGAGGCGCTGGAACTGATCGGCGTCGTGGGGGGTGGTGATGATGAGGATGTCGCGGATCCCCGCCAGAATGAGAGTCGACAGGGGGTAGTAGATCATTGGCTTGTCGTACACCGGCACGAGCTGCTTGCTGATGCCGTGTGTGATCGGGTGCAGACGAGATCCGGTACCACCGGCAAGAATGATTCCACGCATGCTCTACATCTTTCCTTACGCGTCAGTCCCCAGCAAAACGGGCCCGATATCGTCGGACTACCGTCAAGCCCGGATTACCGGTGCTTTCGGCCGCTGTTGCCGCGGACGCCGTCGACTATGCCACTGACGGCTGATGCCAGCCGGGCTGTCCTTCCGGGGGCGAGAACACTGACGTACGCCAAATGCCGGAGATCGGTCAAAATGCCGCCGATGACCCAAACCGGATGGCGACGTGCGTAGCGCGTGCCCACGAGGATCCTGTTTCGGAAAATGTAGTAGTAGCGCCACGTTGCGGCGATCCGGACCTGCAACTTTCGGCCGCCGAGGCGAACCGCTCGCCCGAACAGCTTGGCATCAACCATTGTTCCGAGCGAATGATCGAATTCCGTGTCGGCAAGTACTGTCGGCAGGCCTGCGTCCAGCGCACGGAAATAGTATTCAGTGTCCACCAGATCGATAAACAGTCCGTCCCAGAATTGGCCGATGACATCCAATGTCGAGATCGGGATCAGCAGTCCTGATTGGATGGGTTCCTTGCCCAGCACCACACCACGCCTAGTGCCTGCCCGTTTCACCGGGTTTCCATGAATGCGCGCCGGTGAAACCAGCCCTGGCTGGACCCCGGCAGAGCTGGCAGATGCCGCTGCGGCCAGCAGCTGTTGGATGTACCCGGCTGGTAGAAGCGAGTCTTGATCCACCGTGACGATGTGTTCGACGTCCTCGTGATCCCGCGCACGGGCGATTCCGGCGTTCAATGCAGTGGCGATCCCTGAGTTCGACTCCAACCGGAGGACCACTGCACCTGCCTCGGCAACCGCCGCAAAGATGTGGTCGAACCCGCAGCCTCCTCCGTCGTCGACGACGACGACTGTGGATAGCTGCTTCAGGAGTGAGGCCACGTTGTCCACCAACCGCGGTGTCGGACGGAAAGCGGTGACTACTGCTGCGACGTTGGCAAGCCGAAGGGATTGGTCCAGCTCAGGAGTCATATATCCGATTCTCACTTTCCAAATGCATGGCGGAGCAGGGAGGTGACGGGCTCCACACCGCCATGCGAAGCGGCCCGGGGCAAAAGCAACAGGGCGTGGGCCCGCGATGTCAACCGGAAAGCCGCGGCACGGGCAGCAGCGGGCCAGCCTTTGTCCCTGCAAAGTCGACCTGCGAGCCCGAAGTAGGTGCGCTCACCGTCAAATCTTGTACCGTCCACGAGTTTGGCCGACGAGGCGCTGTGGATGTGTCGACGATAGGCGAAACAGACCTCCGGCTCGATGAGCAATTCGGCGCCTGCCAACACCATATCCATGACGAGCGCCAGATCCTGTATGACAGCCAACCCGTTCCGGAAGTCGAAGTCCTGGATCCTGTCCCGGCGAAATGCCAGTGAAGGCCAGTAGAGCCAGTCGCCGTGCAGGAGGCTAACCGCCAAAGGCTCGCCCCTGACAATTCGTTGGCCGGTGCCCTTTGGTTTGACCAGGCGCTGCTTGACGACGTCGGCGAGAGGTTCGGCAGTCTGCCCATTCTCATCGATGACAGTTACACCAGGCTGGATGATCCAAGCCTCAGGGAACGACTCGTGGGCCCCGAGGACAACATCCACGAAATTCGGAAGAAGCTTGTCGTCGCATCCCATGACCACTAGGACGTCCTGCGTCGCGAGCGACACACAAGTCCTGAAGTTCTCGGTGATGCCCTCATTCACGTCCTTGCGGATGTATTTGATCCTCGCGTCGCCAAGGCCTTCAACGTAGCGTCGCACCTCGTCATCCGGATATGCATCATCCACGACAGTCAGAAACCAGTCGCTTGAGTTTTGCGCCAGGACGCTGTCGACAGCCTGTTTCATCAAAGCTGCATCGCCCCAGTATGGGATGAAAATGTCCAGTGCCATGGGGAGCTGTTCGCGTCCTTATTTCGAGGTGGTGGTATTTGAGGTGTCGCCATTCGCGGGGTTAGCGGCGGCTTGCTGCTCTACGAGGGCTCGCAGTATCGCGACCTCTTCGGCGAGTGTGCGCGTCTCGTCTTCGACGACGGATATTTCCCATGACAGGTGCAGACAGACACCCAATAGGAGCAAGATGCTGATGATGAACAGGAGGTTGGAGGGCAGTTGCACTCCGACGAACTGCGTCACGATTGTCAGCAGGCTGGGGAAGGCGGCCAGTATGAGGGTGCCTGTGCCCACGACCAGCCATAACGCGGCGTACTTTTCACGAAGTTTCTTACGCCGGAGCATCTCCACGACGACGCCGACAATTGCCAGGGAGAGAATGAATGCGGCTAGGTTGCCCATTTACGAAGTCCCCTCAACGGCAATGTGACCCGATGTGATGTGTGACCTTTTGCGGGTCAATGCGAACAAGAGGGCAAACACAGATCGCCCGAGGTAGATTGCGGCTTTGAGCGGGTTGTGGCTGGGTGTTCCGCCTTGGCGGGGACGCATAGCCACGGGGATCTGGGTCACGCTACAGCCTGAGCGAATGGCGACGACGAGTGAGTCGATGGTGTCGCCCAGGTATTCGGCCGGATAGTGGTCGAGGTATTGGCTGATGGCACGTTCATTCGCTGCGCGGAAACCCGATGTCACATCCGTTAGCCTCGTCTTGGCGAGTCCTGATATGACCTTTGCGAGGAACTGCATGGCCCATTTGCGCGGACCGCTGACTTTGTACGCTCCCTTGTCCGCGAACCGCGCTCCGATTGAGATGTCGGCATGGTTTAGCCCTGCCAGTACCTCTTCGATGTGCTCTGGATCGTGCTGGCCGTCCGCGTCGACCTGGATAACCCGGCGGTAGCCAGTGCGCTGGGCGTACTTGAAGCCGGCCCGCATTGCCCCGCCGACGCCGAGATTGAAGGGAAGGTTAAGGACAGTGGCGCCCGCAGCTGCTGCGAGCTCCGCTGTGTCGTCCGTGGAGCCGTCGTTGACAACCAGGACGTCGTATGCGCGTCCCACTCCCAGCACTTCTCGAACGGTATCGCCCACAGACTCGGCTTCGTTCCAAGCGGGCATGATGACGAGGACCCGCGTCGAGTCATGAGTTTCCATAGGTCTCCAATATATCAACGGCCTGCGAATTGCTTCGCGGGATCCTGGCTGGTCCGCGCCAGTTGCCTTAGTCGATGATCCTATCTTTCATTTTCGCGGTCGTTACGTCCTGCGCCGATCATGAGGGCCGGCAGTCCTTATCGAGAGGCATGACGAAGACGGGATCCTTGCGAACACCGGAGTCCCATAGAGTGTTGTGCATGAACGATGCGACGACGGCGGACGGGCGCGAAATCCGTGCAAGTATCTGCATGGCCACGTATAAGGGAACAAGTTTTGTTGGAGAGCAGATCGCCTCGATTCTCAGCGAACTCGGGCCCAACGACGAGGTGGTCGTCGTCGATGACGCGTCGCCCGATGACACAGCCGACGTTATCGGGAGCATCAAGGATCCGCGCGTCCGCCTTGTGAGGGCATCCTCGAACAAGGGCTACGTCCGAACGTTTGAAGAAGCCGTGGGCCTGAGTGTCGGAAAATTCGTCTTCCTTTCGGATCAAGACGATGTCTGGATTCCCGGTCGTCTCACCAAGATGTTGCAGGCACTTGATACCCATAAAGTCGTGGCCAGTAACTTTGACGTTCTTGGCGGGGGACCCCGGCCTTGGATTCCACGGTTGCGCTCCACTGATTCTGGCCGTCATCTGGCGAACCTGTTCGCCGTGCTTGTCGGCTATCGCGCATATTACGGTTGCGCGATGGGATTCCGCCGGGACGCCGTCGGGCTCTTCACACCCATCCCCAGCTATGTCCGCGAGTCGCACGACCTGTGGCTGGCTATATGTGGCAACGTCGCAGGCTCCATAGCCCACCTCGACGATTCCACGGTCTATCGGCGGCTCCACGACGAAAACCAGACCCCTGCGGGCTGGCGATCTTTGTCGAAGATCGTCAAGGCGCGGTTCATGCTGGCCAGGCTAATGCTTGAAGCCTTCCGAAGGACGCGGCGACGGTTCTAGGCACGATCCCCACGTTCGGTAGGCTGGTTCCATGCAGAAACTCCTTGTCACCGGCGGCGCCGGCTTCATCGGTTCAAACTTTGTCCACTACGTCATCGCCAACACGGACCACCATGTCACGGTGCTGGACAAGCTCACCTATGCCGGGAACCTGGAGTCGATCACGCACCTGCCGAGCGAGCGGCTCACCTT